>JBHJIP010000184.1:0-34089 GCA_050043365.1 Leptolyngbyaceae cyanobacterium | reverse complement strand
TGGTGTCGACGGCTCAATGTTGATTATGAGCGCTTACCTGAATCCTCTGAAGCACTCATCTACATCGCCATGATCCGTGTCATGTTACGCAGGTTAGCGTGACGATTTAGACGCTCTACGTGTTTCCAAATATCCTCTTATGGAATTATCAAAAGACTCCAAATGGGATTCATTACTCGCCTATTTCACTAAACGGTCAAGATCAGAGGAATTCAAAGGGTCTCTTGCCAATTCTATTGGTCGTTCGTTCCATAGCCTTGAATTATATTCGCTGGCTTACATCGCCTATTCCAAGGCTGTTGAATCAGAAATTTCTGTTGCCAAAGTGAATATAGCTAGCCTCCTTGGTAGTAGGGCTGTTCCAGCCGCCGGCCTCAATATTTTACAGGAACATGTAGGGTCTTTCGACTCAGCTGATGCTGGTTTTCCTTATAGAGTTAGAGCCGACCTAGAAGAATCTGTGCAAGCTGAAGAAAAAAATTAAGCAGGCTATATGATTCAGGCAAGAGAATTTTTTCCAAGATAGCTTTTTTTGCTGAAGAGGCTATCTTGAGTGATAAAAATCTAATCCCAGATGGCATGAAGGTTTGCTTGGAATCTGGTATGGCAACTCTTAATATGAATGAAGCAGAGGGTTGCTTAGAAGTTGTGCTGGACGATGCTAATGAGGTCAAT
The DNA here is from genome assembly GCA_050043365.1 of Leptolyngbyaceae cyanobacterium. Lineage (GTDB taxonomy): Bacteria > Cyanobacteriota > Cyanobacteriia > Phormidesmidales > Phormidesmidaceae > PCC-6406. The sequence continues at coordinate 33,414 of JBHJIP010000184.1, read as the reverse complement.
TTATCACTTAGACCCATTGGAAGCATTGTCAGGCTATGGGTATCGGATATGAAAGAGGCAACAGTACTCTGCTGCTTTACTGAATCTGGTTATATGTTGAAGTTAATCATTCAGCTAGAAGAAGAACAGAAAGAATCAGATTTCATTCCTTTAGATCCAGATTTTAAGAGATATCAATTGTCTTCCTGATGATAGGGGCTCACACCAAATTCCAGCTTCTTGAATCCCAGATTCTCTGCAAAAGTATTCTGAGACACGCATTTAGCTGGTCTTAACAAATCAAGAAAATACAGAATTTCTGACTGTTTGCATAAATGCAGAGCAGCAATTAGCTATATCCCCATCGCCTCAGTGAACACTGATCTCATCCATACGCTTCCAAGCCCCTAAACCCAGTGACACGGCTCGTCCACTCTCTCCTCACCCTGCTGAGAATCCCTTACTGCCTGCCGTGGTTCTTCATCGGTTTGGTGACCGCCACCTTTCTCCAGGCTTCCACCCTCGCCCTGATCAGCTGCGGCATTCTCGCTTTTGGCCTCACCTTTGAGCTGGTGATCAACCTGCTCAAAAAATTGGGCACAGAATTCACCCGCCTTACCCAAATCGGCTTGTCTACCTATGTCAGGCAAGCGGTCTTCAGCCCCGCCGCCTGTGTCCTTTACGGTTGTGGGCTGATCTTCTGGGCCTTTTTCTATACCCTTGGCGGTACCCTCGCGGCCCTCAGCTTTATCACTGGCTCAACCCTGATCATCACCGCGCTTATTCGGGTACATCTGCGCAGTAACCGATCAGGCTATTTCAGTTCGCCCTACGCTTCTAGCACCCATAGTCACAGCACCGATTACGGCGATAGCAGCGCCTCTTCTAGCTTTAGCTGGGGTGGTTTTGGTGGGGGTGACGGGGGAAGCTGCGACGGTGGCTATTCCGGTGGGGATAGCGGCGGCGACAGTTGTGACTTTTAGCGATCTCGCCGCCTACTGGCCTGGAACCTGGCCAGGGTTAGAAAACGTGTTGATATAGCCGCCGCCGGTATAGGAGCCCGGAATACCCTGCACCGCAAACGGCGATGGCGTTAGCGTCGGGGCATTAATCGAGGGCGAGGCAGGCGCTGTATTGGATAGGGGTGATACGACTCCAGTGTTGACTGTGGGAACCGTTAAATCCAGGGTGCTATTGGCCGCAGGCGGCAAACCAGCCCCAGTAGGAATAGTGGGTACGCCCAAATTCGTGTAAGCGTTACCTAAATTGGTGTTGAGCGGCGGAATCAGCGGTAAAGAGGCAGGTGGCACATAGCCTGTGGTGCCTAGCGGCGGGGACATGTCTGGGGTGGTGGGTAAAAAAGTCCCCGGAATCGCTGGTAACGTAACGGGCCGGAGCGCACCATTTAACCCAAAGGGATCAACAGCCGTCCCCGCTGCGGTCAGCTCACTCACCTCAGTACCGTCTTCACCGATGCGCTCTGCAGCTGGTGCATTTGCCGTTGGACCCACCCCGCCGGGAATTAAGGCTTGCAGCGCCTGGGCTAAGGGATTGCTGTTAATCAGCGGGGTGCCGTTGCTTGCCCCAGCCTGGGTTTGTCCTGAAAAATTCAACTGAGCAGCGGTGGGATCTGCTTCTACACTACTGGCTGATTCAAACAGGTTTCGATAAATATTGGTTGAAGGATCAATACTGTCTAGCTCTAAGGCCGCGTATCGATCTAAATACCGATTTAACGTGTTCTCCGAGTTAGCAGCCGCGTTGTCAGTCGCGGTTGAGCCCAGGAGTTGTTGCAGTAGAGTTATGGACTCCGACTGTGCATCTGAAGCTGCCCCAGCTTCAGTCGATTCATTACCAATACTATTGGTTAAAAACGACAAGTTATCAATATCCGCTACCTGAGCCTGCTCTTCAGGGGTCAAATCTGATGAGACTAGATCACCATTCGCATTTTCTTCATCAGGGTCATAGGCACGGTACCAGTTGGGGTTACGGACAAACTCCAGGGCAAACGCCCCAGCCAGCAGGGCAAACAAGCCTGAGGCTAGGACCACTGGATGAGCTAGGGGGCTCAAACGGGCCCAAATATACCGAAACTGGGGAAGCGCCATAGCGAATCGCTCTAAATTGATAACGCTATTCTAACTTGCCCATTTTGTGGTTCCGGGCATTCATCCTCCGGGTTTGCCAACACTTCATCCAGATAAATTTTGGCCTGATGAGCCTGATTGTTCCTGGCAAGTTAACAGCAAGCCTGCTCGACCAGACCGTTTTGTACAGCGTTCTGAATACAAGTAGCTAAGGGTTTTGGCTGCTCCACCATAGCCATATGGCCACAATTTGGCAGTACGGTCACATTACCAAAGGGGGTTTGAAATAGGCGGTGGAAGCTGGCTAAATGCTGTACGTATCGTGCTTCCATCACCTGATCTTGAGCCCCGGCTACGAAATAAACCGGTTGCTGCAGACCTGCCACAATTCTGGGTAAGCCATGCACTTCATCCTCTGTGGTGGAGGCTAGCAGGCTGTTTAAAGCGGCTTCGGGATGGGCCACGACAAAATCCTGCAGTCGCTGCGCACCCCACTGACGACTGAGCGGTTGGGCCACCATCATGCGGGCAAAGCCCCAGTCCAGCATTGGGAGACGGGTCAGCCAGGGCGATCGCCATCGCACCAGTTGCGCGCCTGCCTGACGAAAACGATTAAACTCTGCTGGCAAGTAAATGCCTCCTCCGGCATTTACGCAGATCACCCCCTTCACCCGTTCAGGAAATTTCTGCGCCCCCCACAGGGCAATGCTGCCCCCCAAGGAATGCCCCACTAACCAAGCTGATCCAATGTTGAGCACCGATAACAATGCCCCTAAATCATCGGCATAAGCTTCCAGACTATAGGGTGATGGATGGGATGTAGTCTCAGCACCGTGGCGGCTTTCGAGCCCTTGATTAGATAAACCAAAACCGCGTAGGTCATAGCTGAGACAGGGGTAGCGATCGCTCAAAATCTCGCAAACGGGAGCCCAATAGTGATGGCTGAGTAGCCAGCCATGTATAAACACCAGGGTGTCTGCACTCCCTGGCCCCGAAGTCATTGTGTAGAAATGGGGAACACCCAGAAGCTTGAGATAAGGCATAAATCCATGCTAACCGCCCCAAGGTCTGTCTCCAAAGCAGCTTGCCTCACCCAGGTAAGTTAACGGCTACCCAATGTCAGTAGCACCCTTTCCCTCTTTACTTTTTCACCGTAAAGGTTCGAGTATACGAAGGCTTAAGTTCCATTACGCTTGTTGATGATTCGGGCAAATGAGGAGCGCAGGAACAAGGGATAGGCTCAAGGGTGCTCTTACTTTCGCCAAGCGGTTTAGACTTGTGGACCATTAGTAATCCTTGTTCAGCAAACGATAACGGACCCCATCCGCAATTTTTTGCCCCAGATATTCCGGAATCAGGCTTTCATTCGGACCCAGTAAGTACAAAATCAGGCGAGTTCGTCCTCGCCACACAAGCAAATTAGCATTCACCACTAATAAATCTTCTTGCCAAATGGCATACATCACTTTGTAGAACAGGCCCGGTTGGTTATCCGCCTCAATTAGCAGAGCAGGCAAATGAAAGACCGGATCCACATAGAACTCTGTTTCCACCTGCTCCAGGCCAGCATTGAGGTTAAACTCAACCGTCAGCATCTCCTCCACTTCAAAATGACCTGCCAAAGCTTCACGCACGGCTCGACAAACATTGTCAGCTGTCTTTGTGGGCAGCGCCTTCCCTCCCCGAGAGACCACCAGCTTGATAAACACCAGCATGGGGGGATAAATCTGGCCATATAGGCTGAGGCTATGAATGGTCAGCCCATAAGCTGCCAACACCCCAAAAATGTCACTCAGCAAAAACGACTGATTTCGGTAAGCAAAATGCAGCGCACTCCGGTTCCCGTCCGGTTTGAGCTCAATAATCGCTTTGCGGCTTTTATAGAGCTGGTAGGCGAGCTTCAGGTTCTGTAATTGAATCTCGCTGCTGACAAACTGATCGTAGAACTGAGGAAAAGCACGATTAAATCGCTTCAGCAGCTCTAGAGTGGAAGGTTTTAAGCCAGCAGCCATAGGAGCGAGAGTACTGGGGTGACGTCAGGAAGCGGCTTACTCAAGGGATCAAGCACCGGTAAAGAAGAACTAAGAAGCCCTGATACAGCACCGGAGATTTAGCCCCAGGGTTACGCGTAAGACATCTTGCCTGTTCTACCGTTAGAAGGGTAAGACACAACGCTGTAAAATCAACGACAGCTTCTAGATCATTTTCCGTAGAGCCTAGTTGAGCAGATATATTAGTCTAGTAGACTGGCAACGTTCCTTCATCACCTAATCATCCGTTAAACCTGTATGGGTTTCTGGAAAAGTTTATTCACAGGGGCTGAAACCGTTCCTTCAGCCAAGCCAGCTCAGCCAAGCGGATATCTGGGAGAGTTGCCCAGCCAGGGCAGGGACAGTCGCGTTTTTTTTAGTACAGACCGCGACATTGACCTGTATGAGCTTGAGGAACTATGTAGTGCCGTCGGCTGGGCACGTCGACCGGTTCGCAAGGTCCGCAAAGCAATCCAGAACAGCTTCTTGGTAATGTCCATGTGGGAGCAAAGGGGAAGCCGAGTGCGTCTTATCGGCTTCTCTCGAGCCACATCGGACCATGCCTTTAACGCCACCATCTGGGATGTAGTGGTGCACCCCGACTATCAGGGCAAGGGACTCGGCAAAATCTTGATGAAGCAGCTGATCAAAAGACTCCGCAGCGAAGACATTAGCAATGTCACCCTCTTTGCCGATCCTCAGGTGGTTGACTTCTATCGCCATTTAGGATTTATGCCTGACCCTGAGGGCATCAAGGGCATGTTTTGGTACCCAGACTAGCGGCGGGTCAACTGCTGCGCTTCCTGAATCCACATCACCACTTGATCAGGCGTTGGGCAAAGGTCAGCGCGCTGCATACTGGCTGTGTGCAAACGTTTGATTTGCCCATGCAATCGCCCTGGAGCCATGACGGCAAGTTGTTGAGGCGATTGCACCCCAACATGTAATAGCAGCCCACAGTGCTCACAGCCCACACTGGGCAGGCGCGAGAGACTGGACAGGGCATGCCACTTACGTGGATAGCGATTTGGGAGACCCAAGCGTGTCGCAAGGGTTTGTATGGCAGCAGCGGAAGAGGTTGTTTGCAGGAGTTCGGTGGTCGTTAACAGTCCAACCGCTTGGAGTTGGGCCTGATGCTCGGCAGACAGGCCAGGAAGTTGGCTCAAGGGCCAGGTTTTAGGTTTCAAAGGATTCAAGAAAGCGATGTGCTGGGTCGGGAACCTATGCTAACCTCAAAGTATTAACGTGACGGGATGTAGCGCAGTTTGGTAGCGCGCCTGCTTTGGGAGCAGGATGTCGCAGGTTCAAATCCTGTCATCCCGATTAAATCAACGGCTTTGGCTTCTCTGAATATCCCTTTAAGGTGTGGGTAGAGCACTCAGACAGATGGCTGCGCGACACAGGAAGGGCAGGGCTCATGTCGAACGACTGGAGAGTGGTTCTACTCGTTTGCGAAGGAGCGTTCCAGAAAGAACGCTACTCCGAGGTGGTTGATTCTGCGCAGGCTGAAATAAGAAAAACCGAGATCGAGCTAGAGATTAAGGAAGGGCAATGTCAGATGTTAGTGCTATCCCTTGACTGAGCCTGCTAACAAACCCCGCACAAAGTAACGTTGCAAAGCAAAAAACACGCCCAAAGGCACCACCATACTCACAAACGCTCCTGCCGTGAGTAAATGCCAATCTTGGCCTCGCGATCCCACCAAGTTCGTTAGCTTTAGTGTCACTGGCGCTACATCTGGCGTCCCACCCAAGTACACCAGCGCTACCAGTAAGTCATTCCACACCCAGAGAAATTGAAACACTGCAAACGAGGCGATCGCGGGCATCGATAACGGCACAATCAGCTTCGTAAAAATCTTCAGGTGCGAGGCTCCATCCACCGACGCCGCTTCAATTAGGTCGCGGGGCAGAGAGCCGATATAGTTGCGGAGCAGGTAAATCCCCAACGGCATGCCGTAGCCGGTATGAGCTAACCACACCGCCAAAAACGTCCCCGCCATGCCCAAGGCACTATAGGCCCGTAGCACCGGGATAAAGGTCATCTGCAGCGGTACCACCAGCAGCGCCACCACCGTAATAAAGATCCACTGTCGCCCTGGGAAGTTCATCCAGGCGAGCGCATAGGCGGCAAAGGTGGCGATCGCGATCGGGATTACCGTTGCCGGAATCGCCACCGTCAAACTGTTCAAGAATGCCTGCCCCATCCCCTCCGCCGTCAACACATCTAGGTAGTTGACTAGGGTGAGCTGGGTGAAATCAAACGGATGCTGCAGCACCGTCCACCAACCGTTGTCGAGCACCGCCTCTTTTGGGCGCAGAGAGCTGATCAGCAACCCAATGCTGGGCAGCGTCCAAATCAAAGAAATCGCCACCAGAGCCACATGCACCGGCAGTTTCTGCAACAGCTCACTGAACCGTGCCAGTCCTTTAGGAGGTTGGCGATAGCCGCGTTTGGGAGAAGTGCTGAGCATAGGGAAAAGGTGAAGAGTATGCGAGTGAAGGGTGTGTAGGTAAGGTCGTGAAGCTAGCGGGTGGCCTCTTGTTCCCGAAATCGGCGGATATTGGTGACCATCACCGGGATGATCGCGATTAGCAGGATGACGGCGATCGCGCTGCCCCGGCCATAGTCGCGAAAGTTAAACATCTCCTTGATCATGCGGCTGGCAATTACCTCAGTGCCTTGGTTGCCCGCCGTCATCACAAATACGATGTCAAACACCTTCAGCACCAGGATGATTACCGTCGTGGCCACCACCACCAGGGTGGAGCGAATCATTGGGATAATCACCCGCCAAAAAATCTGTACTTCATTGGCTCCATCCATGCGGGCTGCTTCCAAAATGTCTTCGGGGATGCCCTTCACTGCCGCTGACAACAGCACCATGCAGAACCCCGTTTGCAGCCAAATCATAATGGCGATCAAGGCAAAGTTGTTGATTGCTCGCTCCACCAGCCAGCCCACCGGCTCAAACCCGAGGCTGACCGCCATGGCGTTCAAGATGCCGATCTGAGCCACATCAGCAGGGCGATAGTCATAGACAAACCGCCAGATCACGCTGGCTCCCACAAAGGAAATCGCCATCGGCAAAAAGATCAGCGTCTTGGGAATGGGCTCATAACGCACCCGATCCGCCAACACTGCAATCACCAGCCCCAGACTGACGCTCACCCCCGTCACCAACACCAGCCACAAGATGTTGTTGCGAAAGGCCTCCCACATAACGTTGTCGGTGAGCAGATCCAGGTAGTTCGTAAACCAGACAAAATTCTGCGATCGCTTATCAAAAAAGCTGATGTAAACCGTCAGCACTGTTGGCAGCACCAGATACGCGGTGAGGACCAGCGCTGCCGGGGCCAGGTAGATCCAGGGCAAAATCCGCCCCTTAGCCCGACTGGGAAACCAGCGCTCCACCAGCAGATTGGCCCCATAAAACAGGCCAATCACGCCACCACAACCAATCAAAATGGCGAGTAAGGCCCGTAATCCTTGTGCAAGCATCGTAGAGATGGGTGCTGAGCATCTGTCTACTACCGTCGCACCCTTCGCAAAGATTGTGAACCCTCAAAGGGTTAAAACGACAGCAAACCCCTGCTGCGCTGCAAATTACAACCCCTTCAATTAGAACAGCTCTAGATATTGTCAATTGAGTTAGCGCTGTTAGAATAACGGGGATCGCTTTCTCACCTAGTGTTTGGAGTTAAATCGATGGAACCTGTGCCCACAGAAGTGGTCGAGCAGGTGGCAGCCTACTTCAGTATTCTCAGTGAGCCCATGCGCCTCAGAATCCTGAACCTGTTGCGGGATGGTGAGAAGTGTGTCCAAGACTTAGTTGATGCAACAGCCACCAGTCAGGCTAATGTGTCGAAGCATTTAAAAGTGATGCTGCAGGCCGGTATTTTATCGCGTCGGGCTGAAGGCACATCAGCTTACTACAAGGTCGCTGATCAGCTTGCTTTTGAGTTATGCACATTAGTGTGTGATCGCATCGCCACGCGTATCGAAGAGCAGGCCCAGCATTTTAGAGCCTTTAGCTTAGCGCCAGCCGCCTCTAACAGCGCTAACCCTAGCGGTTGAAGTATTCCCGTTAGATGAGGTATTCCCGTTAACTATTGCTACATTTCCTAGGATTTCTTTCAGCCCCGTTTTATTAGTGAATGAGGATATTTCGAGTACTGCTTTATGACGACTGCCACGTTTCTGCCACAAGCCACTGACCTAAGTGCAGAGAACTATCTGGTTGTGGGGGTAGCCATTTGTTATGTCCGCGCCGATGGTGAGACTCATGAGGTGCAGGTTTTAGAGCCCATTCCGTCTGCTTATTTGGAAGCTGTGCTCAGCCAAGTGCCGACATCATACAAACAGCTTCAAGGGGTGACCTTGGGCCAAGTGGTGGCCAATAATCACCCTCAGCCCTTGCCAGGATTGTCAAATACCGTTCAATTTGGTGAGAATTTCGTTGATCGCGCGATCGCAGCGGCACGCACCTATCAATCTCACGCAAATCAACCTATCCCAGTCAATACAACCAAAGTAGATATCAATCATTCCACCCAGAAGAAACGCATTCTCAACTCAAAGCATGTGGTCACGGCTGATGATAATGTCAAACAGCACAAATATACCCATCAGGTTCTCTAAACCAGAGCCCACTTAAGCGGCGGCATATTGCAGAGGCTAAACCCCGCTTGTATGGGGATGCTTGTGGTGTAGAGGCTGCGGCCTCTAGCATATATAGAGCCGTAGCAATGCCTGCTCAGCAAGGCTTGCGCCCGTAATTGATGACTAAAGTAGCTGCTTAGATAAATCAGTTGTGCCTACTTCCAGCCAGCCTGCTGCTGCTAAATCTTGATGTAGAAGCCTACTATCATCTGAACGGGCTGTGAGTTGCGTCAAACATTGCCCTATCAATGACAATGCGCTCAATGCAATAGCGATCGCAATGACACCCCCGATAACCGTGTCGGCCCATGTCCACTGCCAGCATGCAACCGCCACTGCAGCCAAAATTGCCCCGATTGAGCCCAATGCATCGGCAAATATATGTAGAGAGATTCCCTGCAAATTGAGATCCTGACGATCTCTGCCCCGAAGCCAATATAGGTTAAAGCCATTGATCAATAAGCCTAGCCCTGCCGTCATCAGCATTGGTAGACTGATGACTTCTGTAGGCGGCCCTTGTAAGTGATACCAAGCCTCTCGCCCAATCCACACTGCCATGGTCAATAAGCCTAAGCCATTGATCAAGGCTGCGATCGTCTCTAGTTTTCCGCCCGCATTTAATCGGGTCGAGCGTCTCGCCAGCCAAGTTGCGCATAAAGCAACGCCTAGGGAAACCCCGTCACTCAGCATATGACCTGCATCGGCCCCTAAAGTCAGACTGTGACTTTCGAGGCTAGCCCAAAACTCAATCCCTGAAAATATCAAGACTGAGATTGCGACCAAGCCCAGTCCTCGCACCTTCCCGCTGTTTGACGCCAACTGGCAGCGGTAACACACCTGATGCTCTCTAGACAGTGAATTAATGGAAGCCATGCACGTTCAAGCGAAAGGTATTTTTACCAGATACATATCAAACATTTCCCGTAAGACGAAGACGTAGGCAATGTCTTAAGGTTGCATGTGCCCCATATCGGTTCATGGGATTTTAATACCAACAAGAGAGCCTATTGAACAATTTCCATGATCTTAAACATGGGCAGATACATGGAGATCAAAATTGAGCCGACCATTCCACCCAGGAAAATAATCATGAGCGGCTCCATCACACTAGTCAAAGCCTTCACCGCTTGCTCCACTTCATCTTCATAGAAATCGGCAACTTTCATCAGCATCTGATCTAGTTCGCCAGTTTCTTCGCCAATGCTGATCATCTGAATTGCCATAACTGGAAAACAGCGATGTTGCTGTAGCGCAAGGCTAATCATGCCACCGGTTTGAATCTCACCTCGGGCATCATCAATTGCGTCCGATATGACTTGATTACCAGCAGTATCCCGAACAATTTCCATCGCCGTCAAAATGGGTACACCTGATCTCGACAGAGCCCCAAATGTCCGGCAAAAACGTGCCGTGGCTGTTTTTTGAACGAGATCTCCAAACAAAGGCATCTTCAGGAAGAAACCATCCATGGTTCGCTTGCCTGCAGGTGTAGCGTAGTAGCGGCGATAGGCAAAGGCCAACCCAAAAATACCGGCAATCATAAAGACCCAGTTCAGGGGTTGACGCAAAAACACGCTGATCCCCATCATGATTTGCGTAAATAACGGCAGTTCAGCATCAAACTGCTCGAAAATTCCAGCAAACGTGGGCAACAGGAAAACTGTCATTGCGACAAAAATAACAGTTGCCAAAATCGAGACCGTTACCGGATAGGCCATCGCAGCCTTAATTTGGTTCTGCAATCGGTTTAGGTCTTCTAGTAACTTCGCCAGACGGTTTAGAACCTCATCTAAGACGCCACCCACCTCTCCGGCTTGCACCAAACTGACATATAGATTGTCAAAACAGCTTGGGTGTTTCCGCATCGCATCTGACAGACTTGTTCCCTGCTGGACATCAGAATTGATGGATTCTAAGGACTTTTTGAGCTTCGGATTGGGACATTCTTCGGCTAGGACTCCCAAGCCTCGGACCAATGCCACCCCAGCATTAACAAGTGCTGCAAATTGACGCGAAAAGACCGCCTTATCTTTAACCGTGACTGAAGTCAGACTGGTCTGCAGCTCCTCCATATCAAAGCTAAAGGCACTTTCCTCCCGCAGGTCTTTAATAAAGACACCACGCTCCTTGACTAAATTCCTAGCTTCGCTGGGGTTAGCTGCAGTAACCTTTTCCTTGCGATCGCGACCAGAACTGTCGCGTCCTGTCGCTACATAGGTAGGCATAGTCTCATGCTCAGTAACTTCATAAGTGACCGATGGCCGCCGATTACGCTAGTCCTTAGCCAAGGTTAAAGAACCCTAACACATTGGCAAGAACCCGAAACGATGCGGACAATAACCCACACCGCCTCCAACACAGTGCAACTACGCCAGCCAACAGCCTTAACGTTAATTAGAGTTCTATTCTAATTGACCTTCCCGCTAACGGCGCTTCATCCCTGCCGCTGCTGGGGGCCGCGAAGCCATCCCTGCCGCCCCACCAATGAGGCGTTGTAATTCATCAGGGCGAGATGTTTTGGCCATGGCAGACTCAAAAGAAATTTGCTTGGCATTGTAGAGGTCGGCTAACACCCGCTCAAGGGTTTGCATCGACAGTTTCCCACCGGTCTGAATTGCGCCATAAATTTGGGCGGTTTTACCCTCACGAATGAGGTTGGCGATCGCCGGAGTGACAACCATGATTTCCTGCGCCATGATCCGACCAAATTCACCCGGCTTGGGATTCATTTTGGGTACGAGCGTCTGGCTCAGCACCGCAACCAGTGAATTGGATAGCTGCACCCGAATTTGCTGCTGTTGCTCTGGCGGGAAAACATCAACCATACGGTCAACCGTTTGAGCAGCAGAACTCGTGTGCAAGGTGCCGAAGACCAAGTGCCCAGTTTCAGCCGCCGAAATCGCGAGAGAAATCGTTTCTAAATCTCGCATTTCACCCACTAGAATCACATCTGGGTCTTCACGAAGGGCTGCACGTAGGGCGTTAGCAAAACTTTTGGTGTCTTCTCCAATTTGTCGTTGATGAACAAGACTTTTAATCGGTTCGTAGACAAATTCAATCGGATCCTCAACGGTCAGAATATGCTCAGGACGGGTTTGATTAATCTCATTAATCATCGACGCTAGCGTCGTCGACTTACCAGATCCTGTCGGACCGGTCACTAGAATTAAACCCCGAGGTTTTTCAGACAGCTCTCGGACAATATCTGGCAGGCCCAACACATCCATACTGGGAATTTTAGAGCTTAAGGCCCGCAAGCAAGCTGCATAAGTTCCCCGGTCCTTGTATACGTTGACGCGGAAGCGGGCTAGTCCCTTAACCCCATAGGAGCAGTCGAGTTCCCAGCTTTGCTCAAGGTTTTTACGCTGAGTATTGTTGAGCATGCTGAAAATCAGTCTCTGGCACGCCTCTGGGCTTAACGGTTCATGCTCAGTCGGGGTAAGGGTTCCGCTTACCCGAATATAAGGGGGTAACCCAGCCGACAGGTGCAGGTCCGAGCCGCCTCGCTCAATCACCTCTTCCATCAAATCTTCAATCATCATTTCCATGGGGTCACCTCACTGATTAATTCGGTATTGATGTTCAATCACTGGCCTTGTGACTGAGACTGAGCGTTCTAAATCTAACTTTGGAAACGGGGGGTTAAACAATAAGGGCAATCTAACCACTCTTGCCGTAACTCAGCACCGCAACTGGTACAAGTCAGGGAACTCTTACGCCGTGCTTTTAACTCAGCCTCTAAGCCCGTATCCGTGAAGGTTACCCGTTCAACCTCTTGCAGCGTGGTATACCCTTGGCGCACTAAATTGAGACTATAGGCCAGCAGCGTCTGCATTCCGTCAGCCACAGCTGCTTCCTTGATTTGCTCTGTAGGTGCCCCTTCTGAAATTAACGCCTGGATGTTTTCAGTCAGCCGCATGACTTCATAAACCCCAACCCGTCCTTTATAGCCAGATCCTTGGCAAGTTTGGCAAAGCGTGCCAGCAGTTCGAGCGGGCTCAATCTCCTCTACTGCCAATGTGTTAGCTCGGTAAAGGGTCATCTCAGCGTCACCCGCCGTAGTCAGTCCAAACCGGCCTAGCTCCTCTGCTGTGGGTGTGTAAGCAATGCGGCAGTCGCTACAGACTTTCCGCATCAGCCGCTGAGCTAGAACCCCGAGCAAAGAACTCGATACTTGGAAAGCTTCCATGCCCATTTCTTCAAGGCGGGCGATCGCACCAGCAGCATCATTGGTATGGAGGGTTGTTAAAACCAGGTGCCCAGTCAGAGCAGCCTCAATCGCAGTCTTGGCGGTTTCGGGGTCACGGGTTTCACCCACTAGAATTACATCAGGATCCTGCCGCAAGAACGCCCTCAGAATAGAAGCAAAATCCATCCCCTTTTCTCGAATCACCTGTACCTGAGTAATCCCAGCTAATGCATACTCAATCGGATCCTCAGCCGTACTAATGTTGATACCGGGGTCATTTCGCTCCGACAGTAGAGAATATAGAGTTGTTGTCTTCCCTGAACCTGTCGGACCTGTAACCAAGATCAGGCCATAGGGTTTGGCAGCCATCTCCTTGACAATGCTCAGTGTCTCTGGATCAGTAATCATTTTGTCTAAACCCAGTTGTGTCGCCGCATTTTCCAAAATCCGCAGCACAACTTTCTCGCCATAGCGGCTAGGTAAGGTGCTGACCCGAAAATCGACCTTACGCCCTTGGAAGACACGGCGAATACGACCATCTTGCGGTAAGCGTCGTTCGGCAATATCCAGTTCAGAAATGATTTTGAAGCGGGCCGTTACTGCCGGAATAATTTTGGACGGCAACTTAGGAAACGCTTCCCTGAGCACCCCATCACGGCGAAAACGTACCCGCAAGAACCCCTCTTGAGGCTCAATATGAATGTCAGAGGTTCCTTCTTGAAGGGCTTTAACCAAAATTTTGTTGACGAGCGCGATGACCGGTGCGGCCCCCGCATCTTGAAGCGCCGCACCCAAATCAGCCTCTTCCTCGATCGCTTCCTCAAGGGAAGCGCCGTCTAGGTCTAGATCTTCTAAATCGGTTTCAACATTGACAGCAGCATCCATATCACGCTGCTTTTCACGAGCAACCTGCTCATCTAGATAGCCCGAGATTAAGCGCTGGTAGTCTTCAACCGTGATCACCATCCGCCTCAGCTTTAGATCTTTCTGGCGTAGGATACGGTTGAGATCATCCTGAGCCTCCAAGTTCTCAGGATCAACCATGGCGACCAATACGGATGGGGGGTCGCCATCATCTTGAGACAGGGGAACCAATCGATGACGACGACAGGTATCGACTGGAATTAGGGAATCAATCAGTTGGGCAACTTGGCTGTTAGCAATAGTGTCAAGTTCCGGATCAAGCGACTCAACACCGTATAGGATTTTAAGCTCAAAAAGCTGCTGCTTCTTGTACTGGCGCAATAATTCAGGAGAGAGTTGTTGGCCCGTAAGGTTCTCCAGGACATCTGTAAGGGCGCGCCCAGACTTGCGACTCTCCACCAGAGCTTGCTGCATCTGTTCGCCATCAACAAATCCAGCCTGGATAAGTTTATTGCCAAAAGGCGAAAAACTACGCTGTAAAACTAAGGCGCGACGCTGAGAAGAAGAGTTCGTCATAGCCAATGCAAGATCATACTTAACAAAAGGTGCCCAAGGCTGACTTGAGGGGCACAACAGGGTTAACTCACATTCCTACCTCAAGTAGCTTTGAAGTGACAGATGCAAGAATCGAGAATGCTTCGCAGTCGGAAGCGCCTCAATATATTCCGTGAGTGCCCTAACCCAATATCATTGCCCCGATAATAACTGTATCTCTACAGAAATGGCATGCTATCTCTTTGCCGCATGAAAGTTCGGATAGCAATCTATCGCCAGAGCCGTATGCATGATGGCAAGATTTCCTCACCAAAGAAACTGGTACTCCAGAGTATTGGAACGTAATATAGATGTAGATTAAAGCCAATGTGAAGGTGAACCTGCCAGCAGTAGCACTCGTTCGGTACCGTTAGTAATTTCTCTGCCGAAGAGTCCGCCCTGTTTAGGATGCATACGGTAGTGGTTAATCTTAGTGGATTGAGTTTTAGGTTACAGCCAAGATGATTGACGAGACCCATTCGACCGACTCTTCTCAAGACGCTGCAGAAGCAGTTGCTACGGAGGGGGTGGAAGAGTTGAAAGAAGAAGACGCTGATATCGATCTAGATTTAGAAGCTGCGTTTGGTGACGAGGCAGCTCAAGCTGAGGATGCAGAAGCTGAGGCCCCTGTGGCAGAAAGTGCTGAGTCATCTCGTCAAGTTGCCGATCTAACTGCGCAGCTAGAGGATCGCACAAGTCAGTATGTCCGGATTACGGCTGATTTTGAAAATTATCGCCGCCGCACCAATCGAGAGCGAGAAGAGCAAGAAGTTCAGATCAAATGCAACACCATCAGTGAGCTATTGCCGGTCATCGACAACTTTGAGCGAGCCCGTGCACAGATTAAGCCCCAGACAGAGGCTGAAATGTCAATTCACAAGAGCTATCAGAGTGTCTATAAGCAACTGGTCGATTGCCTGAAGCGCATTGGCGTTGCGCCCATGCGCGCTGAAGGTCAAGAATTTGATCCGAACTTCCATGAAGCGGTCATGCGTGAACCCACGGATCAGCATGAGGAAGGAACCGTTATGGAAGAGCTAGTTCGTGGGTATCTTCTAGAGGAAAAGGTTCTGCGACATGCCATGGTGAAAGTGGCTGCGCCGCCTGAGCCGAGCTCTCCTGAACCAGGAGAAAATCCAGAGTAGTCTGCTACGGCTTAAGCAAGTGGACTTTTTAGAGCGATCTCACCTGACTCAGATGGCATTTACTTTGAGAGGACGCTTATTGCTGACATGTTCATTGAACTAGTAAGCCGGATGGTAGCTGTAAGGTTTGGAAAACATCTCCGGGAAATCAGCTTGCTCTCATGCCTAGGAAACCTGGAAAATGGATAAGATTGTCCTGAATATAAGTTAACGTTTAGGTGCAAAAGCACTCCCGTATCCAAGCTAACCATTTATAGCCGCGAGTCATGGGAAAAGTTATCGGTATCGATCTGGGAACAACAAATAGCTGTGTTGCCGTTCTGGAGGGTGGTCAGCCTGTTGTCATTTCCAACACTGAAGGGGGACGTACAACCCCTAGTATTGTTGGCTTTGGCAAAAACGGTGAACGTTTAGTTGGTCAGTTGGCCAAACGACAAGCCGTCACCAATGCTGAAAACACGGTTTATAGTATCAAGCGCTTCATCGGGCGTCGTTGGGACGATACAACGAGCGAACGAGAGCGTGTTCCTTATGTATGTGTTTCTGGTCGCGATAGCACCGTTGATGTTCAGATTCGGGGTAAGACTTACACCCCTCAAGAAGTTTCTGCAATGATCTTGCAGAAGCTCAAGCAGGATGCAGAGGCTTACTTGGGCGAAGAAGTGACTCAGGCTGTCATCACTGTACCGGCCTACTTTACAGATGCTCAACGCCAAGCGACCAAAGATTCAGGCACCATTGCTGGACTAGAAGTTCTGCGGATTATTAATGAACCTACGGCTGCGTCCTTATCCTATGGACTAGATAAGCAAGATCAAGAACAGACTGTTTTAGTTTTTGACTTGGGCGGAGGCACATTTGATGTTTCCGTTCTCCAGTTGGGTGATGGCGTATTTGAAGTTAAAGCAACTTCCGGCAACAACCATCTGGGAGGAGATGACTTTGACAATTGCATTTCTCAATGGATGATTGATCAGTTCCGTGAGCAAGATGGAATTGACCTTTCGGCTGACCGTATGGCGATTCAGCGAATTCGTGAGGCGGCGGAAAAGGCCAAGATTGAGCTTTCTAGTATGCCTAGCACATCAATCAACTTACCTTTTATCACAGCTGATGAAACAGGTCCTAAGCACTTGGAAATGAGCCTGTCTCGTGCTCAATTTGAGCAATTGGCGAAATCTTTGATCGAAGGAACGTTGGAACCTGTTAAGCAGGCCATTAAAGACTCTGAGCTAGAGCCTGACGACATTGACCGTATTTTGTTGGTTGGAGGTTCAACTCGAATTCCAGCGGTGCAAACGGCCATTACTGGTTTTTTTGGTGGACGATCCCCTGATCGCTCTGTAAATCCTGATGAGGCTGTTGCTCTGGGGGCTTCTATTCAAGCAGGTGTTTTGGGCGGAGAAGTCAAGGACCTGTTGCTTTTAGATGTGACCCCGCTGTCGCTGTGTATTGAGACTTTGGGAGAAGTTTTCACAAAGATTATTGAGCGCAACACGACTATCCCAACCAGTAAGACTCAGGTCTTTTCAACTGCAACCGATGGACAAACCTCTGTTGAGGTTCATGCCCTGCAAGGGGAGCGGGCTATGGCTAAGGATAATAAAAGCCTAGGTAAATTCCAGTTAGCCGGGATTCCTCCAGCCCCTCGAGGCGTCCCTCAAATTGAAGTGTCCTTTGAGATTGATGCGGACGGCATCTTGCAAGTGGCGGCTCGGGATAAAGGAACGGGCCGTGAGCAAAGTATTCGGATTACGAATACTGGGGGGCTCAGCACAGACGAGGTGGAGCGGATGCGCCAGGAGGCTGAGGTATTTGCCGATGAAGATGAGCAGCGCATTGAGGTGGCGAACCTTCAGAATAGAGCCGATAATCTCTTCTATAGCTATGAAGCGACCATGCGGGATAACGGCGACTTGATAGATGCGGCTACTAAGGCCAGTGCTGAAGAGAAAGCGGCTGAACTAAGGGCTGCAGTGGCCGATCGCAGCATTACCCCTGAAGCCTTGCAACTTGCCATTGATGCCCTGCAGCAAGCACTCTTGGACATTGGTGCGGCCATGTATCAGCAGGCCTCGGGAGATGACAATATTGACTTTGATGTCGACGTTCCACCCACAACGATCCTAGACGAAGATATGCAAAGCACCTCGGAGACTGACACATCCGATGATGGTGCGGATATGATGGATGACCTAGATGGTCTAGATGCGACTATCACTGCTGACTATGAAGCCATTGACTAGGGGCTGTGGACAATCAAAGTCAGACTGCCCGATATGAGAGAGTTACAGCCCCTAGCCTGATTCAGTAGAGCGGGCGTGGCCATGCCCACCCAGTCAGGGTTTCGTTATTAATTGTCCACACGCCCTAGGGCTGTCATCAATTAAAGTCAGGGTCCTTGTGGTGAAACAGTTTCAGCCCCTAGTAATATTGTAGAAACGGGCGCGGTAATGCTTGCCCAGCAAGGCTCTCGCCAGTAGTTGACGACGCGCCCTAGCGTTTAGAATAGAAGTCCTAGGGATGACTCTAGCTATTTAGAGTAGAGATGTCTCCATTGCCTTTCGCTCCGGAAAGTGGGGTAATGTATCGAAGTGTCCATGTCTAGACAGAAGCAAGCAATCGCCTATGGCCCGTGATTACTATGAGCTGTTAGGTGTTTCTAGCAGCGCCAGCCAGGATGAGATTAAGCGCGCTTACCGCCGATCAGCGCGTAAGTATCATCCTGATGTAAATAAGGACGCTGGTGCAGAGGAGACTTTTAAAGATATCAACCGTGCTTACGAAGTGCTGTCTGAACCTGAAGTGAGGGCTCGCTACGATCGTTTCGGAGAAGCTGGAGTCGGTGGAACCGGCGCAGGGGGTTTCCAAGATATGGGAGATATGGGCGGTTTTGCCGATATCTTCGAAAGCTTTTTTGGCGGATTTGGGGGTGGTGTCGGTCAGGGTAGTGGTCGTCGTCGTGGACCCACTCGCGGAGATGATCTCCGGCTAGATCTCAAGCTTGACTTTAAAGAAGCCATTTTTGGGGGCGAAAAGGAAATTAAGATCAGCCATTTGGAAACCTGCGGTACCTGCAACGGCTCTGGGGCGAAGCCAGGGACTCGGCCAACTACCTGCAGCACCTGTAGTGGCTCCGGCCAGGTGCGCCGCACCACGCGAACGCCTTTTGGCAGCTTTGCGCAAGTTTCCCCTTGCCCGACCTGTTCTGGAACAGGTGAGGTGGTTGAGGACCGGTGTGAAACCTGTGGTGGTAGTGGTCATCGCCAGGAAAACAAAAAGCTCAAGATTACGATTCCGGCGGGTGTTGACAATGGCACTCGATTACGGGTTTCTAACGAGGGAGATGCGGGGCAGAAAGGCGGACCCGCTGGGGATCTTTACGTTTACCTGTTTGTTGCGGAAGATGCGAATTTTCGTCGGGATGGCATTAATGTCCTTTCAGACTTGAAGATTACTTATTTGCAGGCCATTTTAGGGGCCAAAATCGAGGTTGAAACCGTTGATGGCATGGTCAAGATGGACATTCCTGCTGGGACGCAGCCTGGAACGACGCTGACCCTGGATAACCGAGGTGTGCCACGGTTGGGGAACCCCGTCAGTCGAGGCGACCATCTACTGACTATTCAGGTGCAAATTCCCACTCGACTCAAGCAGGAAGAGCGTGAACTGATTGAGAAGTTGGCTGAGCTGCGCGGCGATCGCGTCAGTAAAGGCGGCGGTATTGAGGGATTCTTAGGAGGTCTGTTTCGAGGATGAGTACTGCCAATGCCAGGTCTGCACCGCACCAGCCTGATCAAACTGCAGCAGTAGATGCTCGTTTGGACTTGAGAGGGACACCGTGTCCAATCAATTTTGTTCGTACGAAGCTGCAGCTTGAGCGTATGGCTGTGGGTTCACGATTTGAAGTGTGGCTGGATCAGGGAGAACCGGTTGAACAGGTGCCCGATAGCCTCATCATGAATGGTTATGACGTTGAACAAATTGCTAACCAAGAAGCGTTTGCGGTGCTGATTATCCGCAAGCCTGAGTAGGCCATTTTGGTGACTCAGCCCCTCACCCATTCCGCCCGGTTAGGCATTGTATTATCGGCACAAGCAAATTTTTATAGGGTGCAGTTGGCTGTTGGCGATGACGATGGTCTACCTCAGGCTTCGCTCCTCTGTACCTGTCGCGCGCTGTTGAAAAAGACGGGGCAGCAGGGCATGGTTGGGGATCGCGTCTGGGTGGAAAATCTAGATTGGGCAGATGAACGGGCGGTGATTAATGCCATTGAGCCCCGCCGGACCCAATTGGATCGGCCACCTGTGGCCAATGGTGATCAGGTGCTGCTGGTGTTTTCGCTCGATGAGCCTGCCCTGGATGCCCATCAGCTCAGTCGCTTTTTGGTCAAAGCGGAGGCGACTGGTATGGCAGTGCATCTCTGCCTAAATAAACGGGATCTGGTGAGTCATGGGCATCAGCAAGCGTGGCAAGAACGCCTGAACCAATGGGGATACCATCCTATTTTGATCAGTGTTCAGGCAGATAGAACGTTTCCTACGTTAGCGCCCATTCTCAACCGAGGCATCACGATTATTTCAGGGCCGTCGGGTGTAGGCAAATCCAGCTTAATCAATGCACTCATTCCAGCAACGGACTTACGGACCAATCGGGTTTCGGGCAAGTTGAGGCGAGGACGCCATACGACTCGCCATGTTGAGTTATTCGAGCTGCCCCAGGGAGGGCTGTTGGCGGATACCCCTGGCTTTAATCAACCGGAGATAGTGTGTCAACCTGGACAGTTGGGGCAATATTTTCCTGAAATTCGATCGCGCCTTGAAACAGGATGCTGCCAATTTGGGGACTGCCTGCACCGCGATGAACCGGGCTGTATCGTGCGAGGGGATTGGGACCGTTATGAGCACTACACCACTATTTTGCAGGAGTGCTTGACCCAGCAGCAGGCATTACAGGATTCTGCCGATCCCGAGGCGGTGTATAAGGCCAAGGTTGACTCAGCGGGAAAAATTCACCATGAACCCAAGCTCCCGACAAAAAAGTATCGCCGCGTGTCTCGCCGCCGTCAACAGCAAGCGCTGCAAGATTTACGCTATGAGTTGACGGGCTCAACAGAATCGCTGATGAACCTCGAAGAACAGGACTGGGATACCCCATGATTAAGGACAAACCTGGCGCGAAGTCTGCTCGTCAGGTAGACCCATACCGTACACTAAAGGTTCGATTGTGATCAGGAGAGCGGTGGTTTTGACCTTTTCGACAGATGACTTTGCCAAGGCTCTGGCAGAACACGATTACACCTTTCAAGCCGGTAGTGTGGTGCGAGGCACGGTCATTAGTCACGGTTCAGAAGGGGTTTATGTGGAAATTGGGGGTAAATCCGATGCGTTTGTGCCCCTCAAAGAAGCAGCCCTTGGGAAAATCGAAGATTTGGCAATGGCGTTGCCTCTGCAGGAAGAGCGAGAGTTTCTGATTATTCGTGAGCAAGATGCGGATGGGCGGGTGCTGCTTTCGGTGCGGCGTCTCTTAGTCAAAGCTCTATGGGAGCAGCTAACGCAGCAGCAGGCGGATCATGCGGTCATTGAAGTAAAGGTGACCGGCACCAATAAAGGCGGCGTGATTGCGGATGTTGAAGGGTTGCGGGGATTTATTCCGCGATCGCACCTCAGCCAAAGCGACGACTTAGAAACCCTAGTGGGGCAAACCCTAACGCTGAGCTTCCTAGAAGTTGATTCTGAGCGCAATAAGTTAGTGCTGTCTGAAAAATTGGCCAATCGCTCCCGTGCCATGGCCAGCTTAGAAGTCGGCCAACTGATTGGGGGTACTGTTGCCAGCCTCAAGCCCTATGGGGTGTTTGTGAATTTCAACGGCGTCACAGGGCTCTTGCATATCAACCAAATTAGTAAGAACTATGTGGATTCTTTATCTAACTTGTTAACCGTAGATCAGCCTTTGAAAGCCGTGGTGGTGGCATTAGACGAAGAACGTAATCGCATTTCTCTTTCAACTAAGGTGCTGGAAAAGTACCCCGGCGAAATGTTGAAGGAGCTAGACGTGGTCATGGCTGACGCCGAGAATCGGCTCAAAAATCTTGAAAGTGTCTTGGCAGAAAGCGACCTGTAATGGTGAGCAGGGTCGATCAAACTGAGGTTGATTCCCCATGGTGATGGTTTGGGAACTGGATTTTTATTCCCGTCCAATCTTGGACGAGCGGAATAAAAAGCGCTGGGAGGTATTGATCAGTGAAGGGCCGCAAACCGTTACGGCGGAGCCAGACAAGCTGTTTCGCTACAGCAAGTTCTTGAGCAACACCCAGGTGAATTCTCTGGAGCTGCAGGCGGCGATTGAGGAGGCAATTGAAGCGGCGGGTGCGGCCCCGAATCGCATCCGCTTTTTTCGGATACCGATGCAAGCGATGATTACCCGTGCCTGTGATGCGTTGGGGATTGCCGCCAAACCCAGCCGTCGCACCCTGGCACTCCAGCAGTGGCTAGACTACCGCAAAGCCGAAGTATATCCCCAAGAGCCGGGCTATACCGATAAGCCTTCACCCACTGTGGCGGCACCTCCCCCCTCGCCGCGTCCGTTGCCGGATGCCTTGGTGGGGCAACGGTGGGCCTTCGTAACCCTACCCGCTGCAGCCTTTGCCGAGATGCCGGAATGGCCGATGGACTTTAGCGAAGCCTTCCCCCTTTCGTTGACTACAGTTGATCCGGAAACCCTGATTCCCGGCATTGTGATTTTTTCGCCTCGCGCCACCGCGATCGCGGCTTGGATGTCTGGTTTAGAACTAGCTGAGGTGCGGCTAGAGGCCACCCGTTCTCCCCGTCTCATTTTGGAAACAGGGGCAGCGGAAAGTTGGATTTTGTCGCCTCTGGGGCGTCCGAATTTGCAAGAGGAAGCCCAGAATTTTGAGACGACTAAGGTCGCAGCTAACCAAGTCCATTTTTTAGCGCTACAAGCCTCAGAGGACACAGAGGCGTTTGCAGGGTTCTGGTTGATGCAGGGGCTACAACTGGGTTGATTATGAGCGATTCATCATTAGGGCAAAGTCACCAACCACGGCGCAACACCCTGGGTTTGACGGTGGGTCTATACGTGGGTTTAAGTGCGATCGCCCTGGTAATGCTCTTGCCCTTGCTTTGGCTATTGAGCACGGCACTGAAATCACCCAATGAGAATATTTTTCAGTTTCCGCCCCAATTTCTGCCCGCAGAACCGACCCTCCAAAACTTTGTGGCGGTTTGGCAGCAAAATCCCTTCGGACAGTATTTTTTCAACAGCATCTTGGTGGCGGTGCTGACGGTAGGATTGAACCTGCTGTTTTGCTCTTTGGCGGCTTACCACTTGGCCCGACTGCATTTTAGAGGGCGGGAGGTATTGATTTCGCTAAATGTGGCGACGATCCTAATCCCTTTTCAGATTGTGATGATCCCGCTCTATGTGTTGACGGTGCAGTTGGGGCTGCGGAATTCTTATCTGGGCATTATCTTGCCGTTTATTGCCTCGGCCTTCGGTATTTTTCTGATGCGTCAGGCGTTTTTAGGGGTGCCCAAAGAGTTAGAGGAAGCCGCTCGTATGGATGGCTGCTCTGAACTCGGGATTTGGTGGAACGTGATGATCGCCTCCACCCGTCCTGCCCTAGTCACCCTGGCGATTTTTGTGTTTATTGGTTCCTGGAGCGATTTTTTGTGGCCCCTGATTGTGCTGGATCGCCCTGAGTATTACACCTTGCCCCTAGGGGTAGCGAAGCTGGCCGGTAGCTTTTCCCTTGATTGGCGGTTAATTGCAGCGGGCTCGGTGATTTCAATTGTGCCGGTAGTCATCTTTTTTGTGGTCATGCAGCGCTATATCGTGCCGACTGAGTCGGGCAGTGGGTTGAAGGGGTAATCATCCGCCACTGACAGGGGGAATTAGTACGACTTCATCGCTGTCCTGAAGCAGGGTTTCCGGTTCGACAAATTGGTAGTTGATGCCAAAGCGGGTCAGGTCGCGCCATTGCTCTAGGGTGGGATGCTCGTTAATGAGGCGATCGCGTACAGCCATCACCGATGACCCTACAGGTAAGGTCAGGGTCAACTCGGGTTTTCCATACGCCTCTTGATAGGCCGCAAAAAGCTTGACCGTGATAGTAATCGTTGTCATGGCTGCAATGAAGTCATGGCTAATATGAGAAGTACGGTGAGTCAAGATGACTCATGTCAGCTGCCTAGACAGGGTTGCACTCAAATCTGAGTCATCTGAGCATAAACTCTAAATCGCCGCTTTGACCCGCTCAAGGCAATCTGCAGCATCGTTTGAACTGGGCAGGACAGGTCTTATAGTTTTGGCCAGAAAACCCCCGGCACGCTTGAAAGCGCTAAGTCTCTATCCATAGGCTTTCTGGCGTCGCCAATGCCGCAAGCTTTGCGACATTAGCTATAAACCTGAGGCTTAGCAGAATATAGCTAATCGTAATCGTAGATATCTTGGGCTTGGACACGGCGTGGCCGTTTGGGTAACGGCAAGAACTCTTGCTGGTAGTAGGGATAGGACGGGGAAGGAATGTCGGCTGAGTAAACGATAGAGTTGGGCTGAGATTGCCGTTGGCGGGATTGAAACGCGACCAGAACCACCAAGATCAATACAACGACTGCGCCACCAATCAAGACGACCAGCACTAAACCCGCCCCCACCCACAGCAGAGAGGTTTGAGTTTGATCGGTATCTTGTTGAACTCCAGCTAAGCGCTGCTGCTGATTACTCAAACTGCTGACCGATTGCTCATAGGTGTTGAGGCGAGCCGCGAGGTCCTGAGTTTCGATCGTTTGGTTTTGGAGCTGGGCTTCTAAATCTTGAATCAAGCTCTGCTGTTCAGACAGTTGCTCATCCAATTCTTGGGTGAGGGTCTGCTGTTGTTCCAAAATATTTAGCAACTCCTCTTGTTCCGCAAAGGTTTCGCCTGAAGTTTCGAGGGGTGGCGGCGCAGGAACGGGAATAACGGCTTCTGAGTTAGCGGTCGAATTCGTATCTAAGTCGAGGGGACTGGGCGATTCGCTCAGGCTGACGCGGGCCAGCAGCAGCATAAGCGCTGCAGCGCCTGTGGTGGCACAGCCTGCAATGAATGCTGACGTATCGCTCATACCAGACGAGACAGGGTGCTCGGTAGAAGCACAGTAAAGTTTTACGGTTGCGCCTTTGAGGATAGCGTAGACTGCTCCAGTTCGCTTGTTTTAAGTCAGATTGTTGGGGCTTTGTGGTGAGATCTTAAAAAATCCCTCGCAACCCCATAGCTCATATGGGAGGGCGTTATCGTTCTGGGGTTGACAAGCCCGTCAGGGGTGCCTGATATTTTTCGGGGGATAAACCTTTACTCTGAAGCAGGACCTGAAATTGGCCTAAACCAATTGGATTTATTAAGCTCTGCAGGGCGTTGCGACGCTGAATAGCGGTTTGGATCGTGGTACCGTCAGTCGCTGTTATGGTGCGGAGTTGGTCAAGGCGATTGCCCAGTCCTAAAGCCATTAAAAAGAGCCCTTGGGGGCATTGCCCTAAATATTGGAGACCATGACGTTCACCTTGGTTGATGAGGGCAGTGAAATCGACATGGGCCGTGATGTCTTGGTGACCCACATCAAAAAAGGGATCACTGTGATGACGATGGCGGTTGTAGCACTGCAGGGTTCCCTCGGTGCGCTGGGGGCTGTAGTAGCGCCGTGCAGAATGGCCATAGTCAATGGTGAGTACGTAGCCGCGCTTGAGCCGCGCCGCGATCGCAGCGCTCCAATCCAAGGCGGCTAAGTTGACCTCAGTGGTATATCCAAGTGGATAGCGGGGCGGCGTTAAATCAATGCCGACCCTTACAAAATAGTCGGCTAGCGCTGGTTTTGATAACGGGCCAAGTACGTTTGTGAAGGTGCGATCGCCCTCGAAGGCAAGACTGACATATTGCTCCTGTAACCCTGATGCGGTTAGCGTCACCCGGTGGACGGGAAAAGCATCCACGAGCTCATTGGAAAAGAAACAGCCCGTCCAGCAATCGGTTGGAGTTTCCGCTAAAGTTTGCCAGTAAATCGCAACTCCCTGGGTCTGCCAAGGGGCAAGTCGCTGTTTTTGAACGCGTTGCAATGCGGGAGAGGTTTCAATCAGAGTGTACTGCAAGGCTTGCAGACAGGCGGGATGGGCGGTTGCAATATGCTCAAGGATATGACCGGCCAGCAGACCCTGCCCCGCCCCCATTTCGACTAGATCAAACGGGTGAGGATAGTCTAGACGCCCCCACATTTCGACCAGTTGCTCCGCGAGCAGTTCTCCGAAATCTCGGCTCACATGACTTGCGGTAATGAAATCACCACTGGGGCCGAGTTGCTGATCACCCGCAGCATAATATCCCTGGCTTGGATGGTAGAGCGCCAAGTCCATAAAGGTCGCAAAGGAGATGCGACGCTCAGGAGCATCCTGAATCTGCTGCGTAATAATCTCGGTCAGTGAGGGGGCGGTGGCGGAAACAGACACCGGTCAAATGTGTGGTTACAACTGGGCAAGAACGGATTGGACCGCAGGGACTGCAAAGAAAACTTCGGTATCTGTAATCAGGTCTTGGCCCCAGAGGTTTTGGATTAAAAAGTCGATATCGGCATAGCGACTATCTCGCTCTAAGGCAGCGATGCCCAGGGCAAGGGCATCTTGTCTTTGCCCCAGAGCATATTGGGCCACGGCGATCGCCAATTGAGGCTCTGGCTCTTCAGGGGAAATAGCTAAGGACGCCTCCCACTGAGTGATCGCTGCTTCGTAGTTCCCTTGCTCGTACAGCACTAGGCCAATGTTATTAATCGAGGGCCAAAACTCCGGATCTAGCTCTACGGATGCCTCATATTGGGCGATTGCTGGCTCGAAACGCGCCATCAAAAAATAAGTATTGCCCAAATCAAAGCGCGCCCCTGGATTGTCAGGCTCTAACTGCAGCCCCGACTCAAGATATTGCGCCGCCTCTGTATAGTTCGACTGACGGAGATGGGCTGTTCCCAGTGCAAATAAAACCGCCGAGTTATCTCGCTCTAGGCGTTGAGCCCGCTGTAATGCGTCAATCGACTCATCTAAATAATCAAGTTGTAAATAGAGACTCCCGAGCAACCCCCAAACGCTAGCCTCATTGGGGGCCAATTGAGCCGCCAACTGAGCTTGGGCCAGGGCCTCTTGATATTGCTGAAACTGGGCTAACCGCGCCGCTTCTTGCGCCCAAAAGAGCCCTTGTGCTTCTAGTCGATCTTGATCGAGGGGAAGCACATAGGGCAGTAAGGCTTGCCCCTTGGCGGGCATACCCACGCCCCAGATACCTAAAACTGCGAGGGCAGACAGCAGTACATTGCGATTCAACACAGGCTCTCGACTCTCTCCAAAATCAGTTGTACCAGACCCTGCAGCCAGCTTAGCTTACCAACGGGGTGACGGTAGCGAACGCACCGCAGTTTTGCAGCACCCTAAATCCAGCGGGACTTAATCCAGCAATGCGGAGGCTACCGAGCCTAACACTTGACTCAAGGGATGGTCTGGAAAGCGAATGCAAAAGATGTCACTGCTCCCTAACTGCATCATCTCTTCAGTCAGGGGAAGAATCGCAGCTACGGTTGCACCATAAGTACTTTCGACTTCAGTTTTGAGAGCCGCAAAATCAAAGGATGACAAGGCTTTGTTGACCATCATCAACATCTTCGGCACCTCTAGCCGTCGGGCAATATCCACAGTGACCGCTGTGCCTTGAAAATCCTGGCGATCAGGTCGCATGATCAGCAACAAGATGTCTGAAATGGTGATCGACAAAAGCGTTTCTTCATTCAGACCTGGGTGGGTATCGATAAATAGATAGTCTAGGTCTAGGCGATGAATCAACTCTTGAAAGCCATCGTTGAGGAGACCGACGTCATACCCTTCCCGCAATACTCGTGCAATTTCTCCGGCTTTGAGACTAGAGGGGATCAAATAAATTGCACTGCGATCGCTGCCCGTATTTTGCAGCGCTGAGGTGACATCGTAGGCGGTTTCCTCAACGGAGCAGCGCCCCCAGAGATAATCATTCAACGAAAGCGACATCTTGCTTTCGTCAAAACCAAACAAAACATGAATGCCAGGGGATTGAATATCGGTGTCGACGATGCCGACTCGATTCCCTTTGCGAGCAACGATAGCCGCCAGGTTCGCGGTCGTGTTCGATTTTCCGGTGCCACCCCGGAAGGAATGGACCGACACCACTTTTACCATATTTCACCTGCCGAGCGATCGATTTTTAGGGTCATAGAGAACTACAACACATCTAGGTTAAGTGGATCTCGGAAAATTTGTCTTTGTTTTATCACGGCCAGTCAATTTTCCCTGGGGATTCAATGAAATTACTGGTTTTTGAGGCCTTTTTTAACCCGTTGGCATTTCTATAAACTTATGTGCTGATGGAACGTGACTGCTCACGATTCAAATTTATCGGTGGGGGTAGCCCGGTAGCGCCACGCTTGAGTATCCGCATCTTGGGTGAGCCATCCTTGATCTTGCAAATCCCCCAAGGTTGTCAACAAGGTGCTGCTATTCTCAAACCCCTGCTGGATTAAG
This sequence comes from Leptolyngbyaceae cyanobacterium, assembly GCA_050043365.1. Classification (GTDB taxonomy): domain Bacteria; phylum Cyanobacteriota; class Cyanobacteriia; order Phormidesmidales; family Phormidesmidaceae; genus PCC-6406. The sequence goes on along the minus strand of JBHJIP010000184.1, from coordinate 5,282 downwards.
TCCGCGGTCGAGACGCTGCCTTGGCGGATAACAGTCGTTAAAATCTGGCGGTGCAAGGGCGGCAGATCTAGAACACCCATCAGGACCTGACCTCGGCGCTGTTGTCTGGGGGGGCCTTCTGTGGGGGCTATAGATTTGGCCGGAGATAACCTTTGGGCAAGGCCCATCATAACTTTCGTCAGGTCATGCTGAGGATAATGCAGGCAAAAAAGTCCGCCACTGGCAAGACCAACCATTTCTTCGCTCAGGGGCAAAATAGCGCCGATGGGAAGCTGGTAGGTTTGCGTCAGTTTAGTGGTGATGGCTTCAAGATCAATCATGGGCAAGACTTGACTGGGGATCAGCCAAGTTGTCTGAATTTCGAGTTTCTGGATGATGCCCAGGAGGACAGCGATGCGCTGAAAGTCGTAGTTATCTAATTGCAGCAAGACAACCATGGTGTCTGCTAAGGCAAGGCTGAGCAGATTTTCATCATCTAGGGTGGGTTGGGTATCGAGTAAAAGATAATCCAGCTTGAAGGCTTGGCTGAGGTGGGTGAGGGCATCGCTGGGGGTATCGACGCCATAATCGGTTTGTAGGTGGGCGAGTTGCTGGCTGATTTCCCCTGGGTTTGTTTCTAGGGGCAGGTATATCCCGGCTTGTGAGGGGGGTGTAGTGCTGTAAGGATACGTTTGGGATTGGAGCTGCTGGGGGTTATCGGGGTTGGCCTTGAGCCACCAATAATGGGGGATATTGACAGTAGGTGGATTCTCTAGGTTAAAGAGAGTGCGTAGCCCTCCCCCCATCGGATCTGTGTCGAGAAGGCCAATGCGGTAGCCTGCTTGCATTAACAGCACCGCTAAATTAGCAACCAGGTGGGAGCACCCAGTGCCATGACGGCAAGCTTGAAACGCAATAATCCTGAGCATGGTGGCAGGGGCGTGACCTCAGGGGTTTGGCTGTCAGGGCCAAGTCATCCCTAAGCTCCAAGGAATGGCCTCAGTTTATCTTTAATAAGCGATCGCCGCCCAACGTCTTAGCCAGTTGCTGGATTACACCATAGACGCATCAGATGGGTCCGCATCGAATCAGCCTAAACCTGAGGCTGATCGCTCAGACGAAATAGCGGTACAACGGAGGCATTCGTCAAGACTGCCGCCACCATGACTGAGTTTGAAGTGCGCCAGTTTTTTCAGGCTACGAACCCAGCCCGTACCCTGGACCCCGGTGATGTCCGTGATCAGCCGCTCTATATCGACTTTTCGGAAGTGCGGGGAGAGCAAATCATTACCGAGATTAAGGATCTAATCAACCTGAGTACGGGTTAAGGAAACCGGACTGAACTATCCCCTCCCTGGGAGGGGTGGCCGTAGGCCGGGGTGGGTCAAACCCTGCGAAATATACCGAAAACCCACCCCTAACCTCTCCCGAGAGGGTAATCTTGATTTTATTGATGACGTCAGTGCTTGAGCGGAGTGCCCCTAGCCTAACCGTTCGTAACTCTCGGGGTCCGCCTGCAACACATACATGTCGTCATACTGAGTGACTTCACCAGTAATTCGAATCGAATCGGCCACCCAGTCCAACACACGATCATTCACCGCCTGACCCGCCGAGTCTGCCAGCAAAAAGTACATGACATCGCCGTCATACTGGACGCGGAAAACTGGAGGTACCCCGCCGCTAATGCAGCGGATCGCACAGGCGCGATGGGTTTTGGTGTGACCGGGTTTCATGATGCCGGGGTAGCACTTGCCATCGAGGATTTCACCTTCCAAGGTATAGCTGCCCAACGCGTTACCTTCATCAGGTTTGACCTCTGCCACACCCGCTGGTGGGTCAATAGGTTCGGCAGACTGGACCGCCACCATGGACAAATTACTGCGAGAGACCAAAATGCCCTTGAGCGTCACCCACTGACCTGCTTGATCCAGGATCCTTTGGGGAGGACCCGCCTTATTGGTCGCTGAGAGGAAGTAGCGGGAGAAGGCCGGTCCCGCTTGGGTATTGCCCGGTCTCGGCACAATTATGTGAGGAATCGGCTCGCCCACCAGAAACCCATCAAAGCTCTGGGCCTGAAATTTGCCAGTGTTGAATTGGTTATGAATGCCCGGTAGCAACCAAGCAAAAGCCACCACACCGATCACCAGGAGGGGAATGACCTTGAATAGGAACCAGCGGTAGCTGGCAGGCATCTTGCTGTAATTGACGTAAAACTCGTCGTTTGAGGGTGTGCTCATGATCAGGTCCTTTCAATTACGCAATGATGGCTGGGTCAACATGGGTACCGGGCGCATGGGGAATCGCCCGCACAAAAATGCGGTCGCCCTCTAAACGCACATCAAACGTGGGAATCCGCTCACTAAAGGGTGGGGGAGAAGCCCCGCAGTCAGGCAGGTATTGATAGCCATGCCAAGGGCAGGTGATGCAACCGTCGATCACCTTGCCTTCACCCAAGGGGCCATTCTGGTGTTGACAGACATTCGAGACTGCAGAAATTTTGCCGTCATACTTAAACACCGCCACCCGTTCGCCACTAATCGTGACCACCTTGGCCCGATTCTCAGGAATCTCACTCACGCTGCCCACCGCAACAAAGCCATCTGTATTGGCGCTCAGACTAGCCTTGTCTTGCTTAAGTTCTCGACTGCCCGCCACCAGATGGATTCCGAGAATCCACACCAGGCCCACGCCCACAGCCACAGTCAGACCAGGATGACGGTTGCTCTGTAGTGCCCCCAGAACTACATGGCCCACTAAGAGACCATAGGCCAGATAAACGCCCATATGTAGGGCTTTCCAGATGGGGGCAGTCAGATTCACGAGCCAAAAGTCGTGGCTGGTGGCAGCCATGAAAAACAGGATGGCTAACGCACCCACCCCCAACATCTCGAAGGGAAACTGGATGAAATCACCGTAGTGGCTATTGCCCACAAACAGACTCACCAACGGATCTAGGTTGCCAAAGTCGTGGTACCAGGTCAGCGCGCCCGTGGTCTTTAACGGTAAGACGGGTAAATCCAGCCCGACCACATGGATCAGGGCCAAGAAAAACATGGTCACCCCCATATGCCGCCGATTAAACAGCAGGGGGTGGAATTTAGGACTGAGGCGACTCAAAGGGCCAATCGACAGGATCACATGGAGCAGCACAAAAGCGGCAGACCCATAGGCGCGGATTTGCACCCCTCGGATATCGAGGTCACTGCCCAGCCCCTTGGTGACCGCCATGAAAATGGAAATGTAGGCGGCAACACAAGCCCAGAGCAGAATGTCGTAGATCAGCTTTTGCCGATTCCACTGAATGGATTTATAGCCAACACTCATAGCTTCAATGAAGTAGGTGAATAGTGCCTCGCCTTTAATCAGAGCCGAGGCTGGAGGCAGAAAAAGTTATTGAGTCATTTCAGCTGCGAAGGGTGCAGCGGCGACTACCTGGCCTTGGGCTTGGCTGTAAAACACTAGTTGCCCATTTTGTCCTTGCACTTCGGTAGGAATAGCAAAGCGACGGGTGGTGGCGCTGGTCAAATTGCCCAACAGCAGGGCCTCATCAGCGATCGCTTCCGGCACCTGACTGCCCGCATCCCAATACACCAGAACATCCGGTACCTTCAGCGATTTTGCAGGGGTCAGATCAAGCACCACGGTGCCATCGCTTAAGCGCAAGGTCTCAGCCGCAACCGTGACCCGCGCCACGGTGAAACGGTCACTTGAGATCGCGTTTCCCTCCGCTTCCCCCGCAAAACCGGCTTGGGCAAATAATTCGGTGGCGTTGTCCGTGGTCTTCAGATCATATTGGGGGCGGAGGGCCAAACCAGCAATGAAGACAATGGGCAGGAGAACCCCCAAACCCATAAAACTATAGAAATGGACCTGGCGTCTGGATAAAATCATCAGTCTGTCCTCAAGGGGTGGGGGCTTGTTCAGCGGCCAGTCGATGGGCGGTTCGTTCCACGGGGTGACGCTTACCGCGCACGAGCCGTACCGCAAACAGGGGCCAGAACATGCTTAACCCCGGCAAGATCAAAATCCGAAATATTACGTTCCAGCCCTTGACCGCTGGATCAACCCGTTGAATCCCAAAAATCACAAAGGGCACAGAAAAGACCAGCCCAGCAAACAGATAACCCCGGACAATTTTGATTAGGGTTTCTGCGATCGCGACCCCTACGCCATTCACTGCGGTTCACCTCATCAGCATTCGGTCACATTATCGGAGAGATGCTTCTGAAAACAGCGATAGGTTCACAGTCTGTCAACACCAAAGAGCGTCACAACCTTTTCTCGACCTAGGGTTTCTACTGTATTCCAGCCATGCAAATCAACGCAATCTTGAATAGCAGAGTAGATCACTCATAGGGTGCCGTCTGCCTGAAAAAATCGGTTGCTGCTAAGTGCTGAACGATCTAAAGCAGATCTGTTTCACGACCCAGGGCCATAAGTGGTTCAAATTGAAAGCCCTCAACTAACTCCCGGAGGGCAGAAGCTAAGCTGTTGAAATCGTCAGGTATCTCTTCAATCAAAGCCAAAATTTGCTCTGTATCTGCTAATCCTGCGGCGACTTGTAGTTGCTGGCACCAGTTTTGGGGCATAACAGCCAGATCAGTGACCTGAAATGTCTGGCCCGAGAGGTGCTTGGGGCCTATCTCTACTCCATTCGAGGGCGAGGCTATATCCCTCAAGGACCCTGCTGATGTTGCATCTTGATTTTGGCTACCCAATTGCTCGGCAATTTTATTCAACAGCACTGCATTCTGAGCTGATTTACTCAGGCAGTCATTACACCCAGCGGCTAAAGCAGCACGACGATCGTGCTCAAAGGCATTGGCCGTTAAGGCAATAATCTTGGGCTCAATTCTGTGAGCGGCTTCCGCACTTAGCCTATCAGCCTCGGCTTTAATGACCTGAGTTGCTTGACAGCCATCCATAATCGGCATCTGGATATCCATCAAAATCAAATGGGGCTGCCAACTGCGCCAGAACTCGACCGCCGCTCGACCGTTGTCTACTGTCTCTACTTCAAAGCCCAGCGGGATTAATAAATCCAGTAAGAGATTGCGACTCGCTGGATCCTCTCCTGCCACTAAAATCCGATAGATAGCCTGTCCAGCAATATGCTCTGCCCTGTATGTAGGATGTTGCTGCCAAAGTTCTGACTGGGATGCCCTTAGTGGTGCAGAAAACTTTTCAGCATCTTAGTCAGTCTCACCATGAGAATCTGATCACCTTGTTGAACTCTATGCGCTGCTCTAAAGCAAGCCGTTTTCGTTGAGAAGCATAGGCCTTAGGTGGACTTTTACTGG
>JBHJIP010000183.1:0-3732 GCA_050043365.1 Leptolyngbyaceae cyanobacterium | reverse complement strand
CCCTTGTCAGAAAAGGGTTCTCATTAAGAATTGATTCGAGGTTCCATCCCAAATTTCCACCTAGGCAATGGGTTTCAGCCTCTATTTCACCTGCATTCGCAGTCTCACTTGAGATGGGCAAAAGTTTTCTGCACCATTAAGGGGCGGAGTAAGTAGATGGCAAAAGAATGAGTAGATGGCAAAAGAATGCAATTTTCAACCGACAATTCATCTTTAGGCTCTTACGAACAAGACTTCTTTTAGACGATTTATCTCTGCGTTAACGACCCAAATGCACCGGGTTGCGGCCAGCGACTTTGCCTTCAGAAAACGCTCGGCCCGCAACGCCGGTGCATTTGATTGTTATGTTGTCTTAGAAACTGTTGTCAACGACGAGTTGTTCTAGGGGGAGTTGACCGGGTTTCGGCCAAGCATCCTTAACACCTTTTCCGATGGCTACCATTGGTCCCATCACATGGTCGTCCGGAAGGTTAATCAGTTCAGCTACCTTCTCGATATCGAATCCGATCATTGGGCAGGATTCATAGCCAAGCTCTTGCGCTGCGAGCATCAGTGTCTGCATCGCCATTCCAATGGATCTTTGGGCTTCATCCCTTTGCAGCCAGTCACGCCCTTCATGAAACGGTCCCATCCACCCAACAAGCAATTCGGCGACTTCTGCAGGAGCTTTAGCCCAATACCGCTCCGGCTCCTTCTGCCACGCCTTGACGTCCGCAGTGAAAAGAACCAGCAGAGACGCGTCTGTCATTTGTGACTGATCATTACCGAACTCCGTGCGAATCCGTGCTCGCAATTCAGGGTCGCGAAGGATCACGAACCGCCAGTGTTGGATGTTGAAACTAGTCGGAGCGAGGATCGTAGACTCAAGAAGCTTACGTTCTTCGGCTTCAGAGAGCGTGTGGTTTGGGTCAAAGTGTTTGACAGCGCGACGATTGCGAATTGCATCTAGAGTATTCAACTGAGCTCTCCGTTTCTCTTTCAACACAACTCTTTTGTAGAGGGAAAGTTTCCACCTAAGATCCCGATAGAGGTAAATAGGCGGAAATCTGTCCACCTAAGATCCCTATACGGGCAAATAGGTGCAATGACTCAGTATAGTCAGCCCTCCGCTTCCAGGCTCAGCCTGTTTAGAGTTTATTCGTCACCTCTTTTCAGGTTGTCTATCCATGCCAGCAGAACCTCGTCCCAAAAAGCTACTTGATCAGGTTCGGGACGCGGTTCGCTTAAAGCATTACTCCTACCGCACAGAGCAAACCTACGTGCAATGGATTCGCCGCTTCATCCTGTTTCATAACAAGCGTCATTCTTAAGAGATGGTGAAGCCTTCCTCACCCATCTGGCCGTGCAAGAGCAGGTGGCCGCATCTACTCAAAATCAGGCATTGAGTGCCCTGCTCTTTTTACATCGACATGTTTTGCAACTGACGCTGGATGAGCGGATTGATGCCATTCGAGCTAAGCCTTCCCGTAAGCTGCCCACGGTTTTGACCCCGATTGCCGCTAGCCGATCGCGAATATCATCTGCTGCGGCAAAGTCCCGCTGTTGTCGGGCCTTTTGGCGCTGCTAGTTCAGGTCGGCGATGGCCGCAGGCCGGTTTTTGACCATCGCATTTGCGGCACTTCTACGCTGGGGAGAAGGTGGACTGTTGGGTCGAAATCAACCAGGCCCTGCGAGTCGTACATCTGGTGAAGATCAGCGCGAGACGATCGCCTTGCATAAAAGCTTAACGGAAGAGGGGCTGAAACGGTGCTTCTCTATACGATCCATCATTCAAACGAATGATTAAATGAGTCTCAACCAAATTAAATACTTACAGTAGAAGTTGATCAATGGCAGTTCAACAGAAAGTTCCTGTCACGGTTTTAACTGGTTACTTGGGAGCCGGAAAAACAACGTTGCTCAATCGAATTCTGTCTGAGGAGCACAATAAACGTGTAGCCGTTATCGTCAATGAATTTGGTGAAATCGGCATAGACAATCAGCTTGTGATTGATGCTGATGAAGAAGTTCTCGAAATGAATAACGGCTGCATTTGCTGTACCGTTCGAGGTGATTTAATTCGGATTATTGGCAACTTAATGAGCCGCCGAGATCGATTTGATCATCTGGTTATTGAGACAACGGGTTTAGCCGATCCAGCCCCAGTCATTCAGTCTTTTTTTACAGACGAAGTTATGTTGCGGCAGACCCAACTGGATTCTGTTGTCACCGTCGTGGATGTCAAGCATGTAGCTCAGCACTGGGAAAGTGAAGAGGCCCAGGAGCAGATTGCCTTTGCGGATATTATCTTGCTCAATAAGGCAGAGCTTGTGCCGCCTGAAGCTTTGCAATCCCTCCAGCAGAAAGTTCGGGGTATTAATGCGATCGCGAAAATTTACACCACCAATTATTGCGATCTATCCCTAGATTCAGTGTTAGGCGTTCAATCGTTTGATCTGAAGAATGCATTAGCGATTGATCCCGAGTTTCTAGAGGAATCGGCCCATGAGCATGACGATTCTGTGTATTCGGTCGCCATTAATGAAGCGGGGGCGATTGATACAGACAAAATCAATCGTTGGCTTTATCAATTGGTGCAGGCTCACGGCCCTGAGCTGTTTCGGATGAAAGGCATTCTGAATGCCCACGATATGGACCGTCGGTTTGTATTTCAAGGGGTACACATGACGCTGGATGGTCGCCCTGGTAAGCCCTGGAAGCCGGACGACGCCCGTCGGAATGAGCTAATTTTCATCGGTCGCAATCTCGATCAAATGAACTTACAAACTGGGTTCCAATCTTGCTTGGTTTGATGTTGGCTCTGAATAGATATTAAGGCGACATTAGACAGTTTTTAGCGGACCATTGACCCTCTCACGATAGGAGTGATGACTGTGAAACAAGCCGAGGCATTGAGTATCAGCATTGGGGTTCTGGGCGGTATTGATGTTTTTCTCACCGCCACCGTGATCCCTTTGCCAGTGTGGGTGACATTTACGGCCTGGGCCTCATTTTTTATCGTGGGGGGCGGCGTGAATGGATTTATGAAGTCTGTCGCCTGCAACATTACTGGCATTCTCATTGCTGGGTTATGTTTACTGACTATCGAGCTCATTGGCCCAACTCCGGTTGTGGCGGCAGTTGTGGTGGGCATTGGTAGTGCCGCCATGGTGCAAGCCAGTAAGCTCCCTTTTACGGCTGGGATTACGCCTGCTATTGTCTGGGGCTTTTCACAAACTGTAGGGACAGCGGCTGTAACCGGCAATCCTATGACTTCCCCCTTTCTCGAAAATCCGGTCGTCATTGCGATCGCGTCTATGATTTTGGGTGCTATTTTTGGCTACCTGTCTGAATTGTGGGGCAAAGCCATGACAACAACCCCAGAAGTTGCAACTTGATAGCAAATCTCAAATCGTGAATTTCATTAAGCAGTTCTGTTGGGCAATGAAATGTGAATGATAATTTTAGAAGGCTAGGGGACTTTTAATTCATGAAATTGCAGCATAATTTAGGTGGTCTGGAAAATTTGGGTCCCATTAATTTTGAGACCGAAGTTTTTGTAGAACCCTGGGAAAAGCGAATCTTTGGTATTCATACGGCGATGATGGCGTTGCTTAGTGGTGCAGAAAAGTCCTGCAACCCCTTTGAATAGGTGAGTCTCATTTGAGACAGAGGTTTTTGAAAGAGGCACTCCATGAGAAGCTCAAGTTCCCCAACTTAGAACTAAGCTCATGGAGCATCCTCCTCTCCACC
>JBHJIP010000182.1:0-24493 GCA_050043365.1 Leptolyngbyaceae cyanobacterium | reverse complement strand
ATGCCGAACCCCTCTATCAGCAAGCCCTAGCGATTCGGCGTCAGCATTTGGGAGCTGACCATCCTGCTTTCGCCACCAGTCTCATCAACCTGGCAGGGCTGTATTGGGGCCAGGGGCGCTATGGGGAAGCCGAACCCCTCTTGCAGCAATCCCTAGCCATTGATCGTCAGCAATTGGGAGCGGACCATCCCGATGTGGCCCTCAGCCTCAACAACCTGGCAGTGCTGTATCAGGCCCAGGGAAACATCGCCCAGGCGGTCCGCCACTTGCAAGCGGGTTTAGCCCTTGAAGAGAAGCACCTGGCGCTGAATCTGACCACCCTAACCGATGCCCAACGGCAAGACTATGCCGCCACCCTCTCTAGCACGACGGATGCGGCCATCTCCTTATCATTAAACGCCCCAGCGGCGACGGAACTGGCCCTGACCACACTGCTGCGCCGCAAGGGCCGGATTCTGGATGCGGGCACCAGCAGCCGACAAGTGCTGCGGCAAAATTTGACCCCCGCAGATCAGGCCACTTTAGACCAACTGACCAACACCCAGCGGCAACTGGCCACCCTCACCTTCAACCCGCCCCCCAACCTGTCCCATAACCAATACCGGACTCGGTTGGCAGACCTCGAAGCCGAAGCCAACCAACTGGAGAGCACCCTAGCCCGCCGCAGCGCCGCCTTCCGGGCTGAAACCCAACCCGTTGAAATTGCTGCCGTTGCCGCCCAAATTCCCGCCGATAGCGTCCTGGTAGAGTACGTCCGCTATCGCCCCTTCAACCCGACTGACGCCCAAAACCAGTGGGGGGCCGAGCGTTATGCGGCTTACCTACTGTTTCCTAATGGGGATATCCAGGCCGTTGACCTCGGCCCTGCTGCCGACATTGATGTCGCTATTCAAGCCTTTAGCCTGCGCCTGAGAGACATTAGCCAATCCCCCAGTGCCGCCGCCCGCGCCCTCTCAGCCCAGATTCTCGATCCGATTCAGCCCTATCTCGCCGAACGTGAGCATCTGCTGATTTCCCCCGATAGCCAACTCAATCGCATCCCCTTTGAAGCCCTACGCACCGCTGACAATCGCTATCTGGTTCAGGACTACCCAATCAGCTATCTCAACAGTGGTCGCGACCTGCTCAAGCTGGGTGTAGCTGAACCCAGCACTGCACCTGCCGTCATCGTGGCCAATCCCGATTATGAGAGCGCCGCCCCTCGACTCCGCTCGGGGCTCGGTTCAGAAGATAACCGCTCCCTGAGCGTAGCCGAAGGGAGATCTACCGAACTCAGCCAATTACAGGTCGGCCCACTCCCTGGCACCGCCACTGAAGCCGAGGCCCTGCAAGCCTTGCTCCCAAACGCCACCTTTTTAACTGAAGACCAAGCCACGGAAAACACCCTCAAACAGCTCCAAGCACCCCGCATCTTGCACATCGCCACCCACGGTTTCTTTCTCGCCAATGTGGAACGCCCTCAAGGGAATAACAGCCGAGGTTTAGGCGTCATCACAACTAATAGTGACATCGGTCCTCGCCCCACTGGCATTGCGGTTGAAAATCCCCTATTGCGCTCTGGTCTAGCCCTGGCCGGTTTCAACCCCCGCCGCAGCGGCAGCGAAGATGGGGTGCTCACCGCCCTGGAAGCATCGCAGTTGAATCTGTTTGGCACTCAACTGGTCGTGCTGTCTGCCTGTGATACCGGCCTTGGGATATCGCTAATGGGGAAGGGGTTTACGGCTTGCGCAGGGCCTTTGCCATTGCGGGTGCCGAAACCCAACTGATCAGCCTCTGGCAGGTGGATGACTTTGGCACCCAAAGCCTGATGGCAAACTATTACGAGCAACTGCTCAGCGATAAGGGTCGCGCTGAAGCCTTGCGCGAGGTGCAGCTAGAGATGATCAACTCCGGTAGCCGCTATGCTCACCCCTACTACTGGGCCGCGTTTATTACCACTGGAGATTGGCGTCCCCTTTAGGCGAATTGTGAATCGGCATTGCTTGGCAGATTGTCAGAGGGCAGGCACAAGACCAGCCCCTACGAACCATCCCCCTTCAAAGCCTGACTCAACCGACACCGCCCCATCGATAGATCGAATAGGTGAAACCCATAGGTGCGCGAGAGCGCTTCAAACACCTTCAAGCCCCGCACGCTGTTGCCATTGCGATCCAGCCGAGGCGAGAATACCGCAATCCCTGCCTGGTTCGGCACCACCGCCATAATCCCCCCCGAGACCCCACTCTTGGCGGGAATCCCCACCCGGTAGGCCCATTCCCCCGCAAAGTTGTACATGCCGCAGGTGTACATGACGCTGAGGATGTCGCGGATGTGATCGCCATTGACCACCTGTACCCCGGTCACCGGCTGCCGGCCTTGGTTAGCCAACGTCGCCGCCATAATTGCCAAATCTTCGCAGGTGACCAGCAGCGAACATTGCTGGTAATAGAGGTCTAGGGTTTCCTCGATGCGTTCATCAATCATGTTGAAGTTGCGCATCAGGTGGGCGATCGCCCGATTACGGTGGCCCGTCGCCCGCTCCGACATAAAGGTCGACACATCCACATGGACCTCGTGGTCCACATATTGGCGAAACATCTCTAGCAGGCGGTTGAGCCGCTCCGTTGGGTCACTGCCCTTAATCAAACTGGTGGTGGCGATCGCCCCCGCATTCACCATTGGGTTATCGGGTCGCTTTGAAGCTTCATCCAGCCGAATCAACGAGTTGAACGGGTCGCCGGTGGGTTCGACCCCGACTTTTTTGAGCAGGCGATCGCGACCATGGTCGGCCAACGCCAGCCCGTAACTAAACACTTTCGAGATCGATTGAATCGTGAAGGCTTGGGTGTCCCCCACCTGGAACCGCTGCCCATCTACGGTGACGATGCTGATGGCAAAGCGATCGGGGTCTATCTTGGCCAGTTCGGGAATGTATTGGGCGACGTCCCCCTCAGCAAGGGGCTGACATTGTTCGTGCAGGGTTTCGAGAAAAGCCTGGATCGAGGACATAGGACTTGAAAGTAAAAGCTCAGGCGTTCCTTCCCCAGGCCGATTCAATCAACTACAAACTGCTGTTGATTCAGCGAAACAAAAGGCACCTGATACTCAATATTGAATTTGAGGAAAGCTGACAAGAATATCCCCTCTCGGGAGCTATTCTTGACGCAAAAGTCGTTCTATCGCTTTTCAGAAAAGGGGTTTGCAAGTTGTTTGTCCCCCAGAAGAGCCCATATCAGGGGAATTGGGGGCTGGCCCCCAAACCCCCTGATATGGGGGCCTAACTCCCCCAAACCCCCCGAAAGGGAGATGCTGATAGGTCGTGAATGCGCACGGTAAGACGACAGGGACGAGGCTGGCAACAATCCATTCCTCATAGGGACCGATTTAGAGGTTTTACCCCTTACAACATCAGGCCAGAATCCTTTCTATACGGGTCTTGTGTAGAGTTCTGCCTAACGGATAGCTCCCAGGAGGGGAAAAGTAGCCTGGGAAGGCGAAATTAATCGATGGAAATCTTGGTGGGGCCGTCAATGGGGGGTGGGATATAGTCGACATCACCAACCGAGACACCACCCTGGTCATTCAGCCAGCTCTTGACCGGATCCTGGCTTAAATCTAAGCGGAGTAGCCCTGCCGCAAACCCGCCGACGAAAGCAACAGGCTGCTTCACGAGGTCTTGCTTAAAGGGGGTCAACTCATCATTAAACATCGCACGCCTCCTCACTTTTCGCTGTCTATCCTAACGTGGAATCAAGCCCGTCTTGGGCGGTTCATGGGGCGGTTCATGGGGCGGTTCATGGCCTGCTCGTAAATCGCCTGGTTAGCTTTCACAGAGCGTTTTAAATCCACCATGGGGTTTGGATAGTCCACCCCCAACTGCACCTGAAAGCGTTTTTGCTCCACCGGCTGCAGTTGCCCTGGCAGATGCACCTTTGCCGCTGGGATGTTAGCCAGGACCGGTAGCCACCGTTTCACATAGGCCCCTTCCGGGTCATAGTCCTTCGCTTGTTTAGGGATGTTGAAGTAGCGGAACCCTCGGGCATCATTGCCTACCCCAGCGGTGTAGTTCCAGTTACCCCAGTTGCTGCAAACGTCATAGTCGATCAGCTGAGACTCAAACCACTCCGCTCCCATGCGCCAGTCGATGCCGAGATTTTTGGTCAAAAAGCTGGCCACATTTTGACGGCCCCGGTTCGACATAAAGCCCGTTGCCGCCAATTCCTGCATGTTGGCATCCACAAAGGGATAGCCCGTCTGGCCGGTTTTCCACAGCTCGAACCGGGGCCAGTCCTGCTTCCAGGGAATGGGGACGCCCTGAATTCCTGAGGGTCGAAAAATGCGATCGCCCTGCTGATAGCCAACAAAGCGAAAGTAATCTCGCCAAATCAGCTCAAACACCAGCCAGTAAGTAGAGTCATTCTTGACCCGCTTGGCCTCATAGGCCTGGACCGCCTCGTAGACGCGGCGGGGCGACAGGCATCCCAGCGCCAGCCAGGGAGAGAACTTGGAAGAATAATCGGCCCCTAACAGGCCATTGCGAGTCTCTTTGTAATACTGCAGGCGATCGCCTTGCCAAATGTAAGCGTCCAATCGCTCCAGGGCAGAGGTTTCGCCTCCCTTGAAGGCCATAACGGCGCGATCGTCCGCTGGCGGTGTGTCCAAACCTAAGGCTTCCAGCGTTGGCAGTTCACCCGGTTCTAGGGTTTTAGGCAGCTTGGGCAGCGACTGGGGTTTGGCCAGGGCCGGGTTGACGGTGCTGTAGCGCTCAACCTTTTTGCGAAACTGGGTAAAGACTGGCGGCAATTGAGCGGGCTCAAAGGGAAGATCATCCGGATGATAAAGGGTCGCCCCCCAAAAGGTCTGGCTGCTGCAGCCCATTGTCCTCAGCGCTTGAGTGACCGCCTGTTCCACACAGGTCTCTTCTGAGGTGACCTCTTGATGCCAGTAGCAGGAAGTTGCTCCGAGCTGGTCGGCCAGCTGAGGCAACACCATTTCGGGGTGGCCTTGTCGGATAATCAGGTCACTGCCCAATTGCCGTAGATGAGTCCGCAGGTCCGCCAGACTCTCTAATAAAAACTGAGCCCGAAAAGCACCGGTTTTTGGAAACCTGAAGGACGTTTCACTAAACTGGCGCGGATCGAGGCAGTAAACCGGCACCACCGGCGCTCCTGTCCGCACCGCTTGACGCAGCGGCTCATGGTCATGGAGACGGAGATCATTGCGGAACCACAGCAGAATGGCCATCAAAAGTTAATGCAGATTAAACTTATAAAAAGTTAACAATTTATTGCGACCTCTACCAGGACGAAACCTCATGGCCATTACTGTCGGCGATCTGGCACCGGACTTCTCCCTGGCCAGCCAAAACGGTGAAACCGTGACGCTGAGCCAATTTAAGGGACAAAAACCCGTAGTGCTGTATTTTTATCCCAAAGATGACACCCCCGGCTGCACGGCGGAGTCCTGTAGCTTCCGAGACAGCTACGAAGCCTTTACAGACTTGGGTGCCGAGGTAATTGGCATCAGCAGTGATTCACCCAGCTCCCACAGTGCTTTTGCCAACAAGCACAACCTGCCCTTTACCCTAGTGAGCGACATGGGGGCCAAGGTGCGTAAAGCCTATGGGGTGCCTGCCACACTAGGGCTGCTGCCAGGGCGCGTTACCTACGTGATCGATCGCGACGGCATCGTCAAGCATGTGTTCAACTCTCAGTTCAACGCCACCGCCCATGTGCAGGAAGCCTTGTCTGTATTGAAATCTCTTGCCACTGCTTAGGCTAACGTCATGACTCTGGCTGACATCACGACCCAATTGGATTGCCTTACCCAGGATCTTTGTTTTCCCAGTGAGGCCGATACGCCTTGGCAAGTGGTGGTGTGGCCAGAGTCGGCGGAGCTGACCGATGCGCTGCTGCAACATCTCGATCAACCTGCGGAAGCGTCCGTGGTCTCCCAGTCTTTAACAGATTTGTCCGAACAGGTAGAGCGGCGCTGTCGGGGCTATGGGGCTGAAGGAAAGGCGATGGTCGAAGACCGGTCCCAAAGGACCATCGCGGCCCAGCACCAGCAGTTGTTTCAGTATTTGGAGGACCAGTTGTCGGAGGTGCAGATCTTTCGAGTGGGTGAAGTCACCGTTGAGGTGGTGGTCATTGGCGTTGCAGAAACAGGAGACTGGGTAGGTGTGCGTACCCAAAGCATAGAGACTTAGGGGTATCATCAATCAGCTTTAGAAGCTTTCTACGGAACAAGTAAAAACCCCCACCAGAATTATAAAAGCGGGCCTGTCGGCGCTTAGAAAGTCAACTTTTCATCATTAATGGATGAATCACCCTATTAATCTCAAAAGAATTCAAGGATAATAATTTCCAAAGAATATTGTTCAATATTTAAACATTTTCAAATGGGTGTTCCTCGTATTATTCCAGCGTCCCAACTCAATATTTTCAAGTTCTATCGAGATAACGCTGTACACGAAGCCGTTTTTCATAAAGGAACTATTCTGAAACTTGCCTATGCTTTACCCATTGACGCAAGGGAACAAGCCTATAAATGTGCTTTGCGTCTGAGCCAAAATTACACAACAGTCTTATCACCTTGTGGAAGCCTATATCGGGTTTGGGTTGATGTGCGCTGCCCGGACGAATTCAAGTTAGAGTTCCGACTCGATACGGATATGTTTACTTCAGAATAGTCCTGGTGATATCGCGACGCCTAAGAGGGTGTTTAAAAAGGGGGTAAGCCAGTCTTGAACAATGCTGGAGCCCATCAGCAGGATGGCTGAAGCCCTGATAATACCGTTACTCTTTTGGGTGATCCATGTTGCTAAAGGAAGCCCCGAGAACTTTTCGAACACCCTCTAACATGACTTTTGGTTGCTGAGCCCATGCCGGCACCTTTGCCCACCTCTTTCGTGGTGAAAAACGGATCAAAAATACTGCTCTGATTCAAAGCCTTTGACCTTATCAAAAATGTCCGGCAGGGCGGTCATAAAAATAACTGGGATATCTACCTTGTTGGGCTCAGATTTGACGCGCTGACAGGTTTCAAACCCATTAATACTGGGCATTAACACATCTAACAAAACCAGGCCTGGTTTTGAATAGGCAATTTGTACTGGGAGCTGTCACTAATTAAAGCTAGAATCCTGTGGTGCGAGGGTTGCAGCCCTAGTATTGCCTCTGTCCTTTACTAAAAGGCAATAAGGGTTTGGCATGCCAAACCCTTATTGTCGAAGCAGATCGGCATAGTGGTCAGGATTGTATTTGGCCGCAAACCCTTACGATGCTCCATCTTGACCGTAGGCTTGCCAGGCTAAATCAATCAGCCCTTCTAAAATGGCCACCGCCAGCACCGCATTGCCCTTGCGCCCATCAATGCGAATGTGGGGCACCATCGAATCTTGCAAACGCGCTTTCAACACGTCCATATCTAAGAACCCCGCTGGTGTGGCTACCACCAGGGCAGGACGGACCTGTTCTGCTTCAATCAGATCAACCAATGACGCCAACGCCGTTTGAGATTCGCCAATCACAAAAATCCCCTCAGGATAGCGTTGGGCTAGGGTTTCGATGCCCCAGGCGGCTCGGGTCTTGTCCTTTTGGGGGCGGGTCAAGGCATCCATGCTGCAGTAGACCGGGTTGGCAAAGGTATTTTGAATGGTGGGGGCGATGCCCACTTGCACCATCGGCACATCCACAATGATCGTGGTCCGGGCCGCTAACGCCGCTGCCCCCGATTGCAAAGCCTGAGGGGAAAACCGGGTCAAGTCAGCATATTCAAAGTCGGCGCTGGCGTAGATGACGCGGCGGATCAGCTCATATTCGGAAGGGACAAAGGAATGATCGCCGATTTCACTGTCGATCACCCTCAGGCTTTCTGCATCCGTCACGTGCCATTCCATAGGGTGCCTACCGTACTCCCAGCGAGACGAGAATTGTGCCTTCAGTATACCGATCTGGGTGCTGCTTCAAAGCCATGGTCAAAGACCGGTCCCAAGGGACCGTTGCCAAACCAATTCCATAATGGTTAAGGGACGCAGGCGATCGCCCCGTCGCTGCGGCGATCGCACCCCCCCTGCAAGGTTCCGGTGGTTAGGTCAATGTGAATCATCTGGGCATGGCCCATCTTCTCAGTCCAGTCTGGGGCCGCTTTAACCGCGTGGCCCCGTCGCTGCAGCTCGCCCCGAATCGGAGCCGGAATGCGGCCCTCTAAAGTCAAGCCGCTACTCGTGTCGCCCCAGGTGCGGCCCCAAAGCCAGCGCGGCAGGTCAACCGCTGTTTGTGGATCAAAACCGTAGTCTAAGACGCGGGTTAACAGGGCCAACTGAGTCTGAGGCTGCCCCTCCCCGCCCATGGTGCCCAGCACCCATTCCGGGCGGTTATGGGTCAAGACCATTGCGGGCATCAAGGTGTGAAAGCAGCGTTTACGCGGGGCGAGACAGTTGATCTGGTCAGCATTCAGCGAAAAGAATGAACCTCGATTTTGCAGTACAAAGCCCGTCCCTGGCACCATCACCGCTGAGCCGAAGTCGAAGTACAGACTCTGAATCACTGAAACCGCATTGCCCGCCCCATCGACAACGGCGGTGTAGACCGTGTCGCCGCCAATCGCCGTCGCCGAAAGTGCCTGGGCTTGCCCCATGTCAATTTGGGACCGACGGCGATCACCATAGGCTTTTGAGATCAGCTGCTCGGTCGGGATTGGGGCGAAGTCTGGATCGGTGAGCCAGCGATCTCGATCTGCAAAGGCAATCTTGGTCGCCTCCACTAGCAGGTGATAGTAATCGGCGGTACTGTGGCCGATGGCTTGGAGGTCATACCCTTCAATCAGATTCAGGGCTTGCAGCACCGTGAATCCTTGGCTGTTGGGGGGGAGTTGCCAGACGGTGTGGCCTCGGTAGGAGGTTGCAATCGGGTTGACCCAGTCAGAAGCATGGGCGGCTAAATCTTCAGCCGTTAACAGCCCGCCCACGGTTTTGAGATGGGCATCAATGCGTTCAGCTAAGGCTCCCTGATAGAGAGATTGAGCACCCGCTCGGGCCAAGGTTTCTAGGGTAGCGGCCAGGTCAGGGTTGGTGAGCTGCTGTCCTGGTTGCGGAAGGGTGCCCTTGGGTAAAAACGGGCTGCTAGCGGCGTGCTCCTTCAAATCAGCCTGATCTTGCCGGATCCAATAGGCTTGGGACCCCGTGGCTGGATACCCCTCTGTGGCGAGGGCGATCGCGGGCCTGAGCAGCTCGGCCCAGGGCAGATGCCCCAAGCGCCCATGGGCAACCCCCCAAGAGTCTACGGCTCCCGGCACCGTAATCGCGCCCAATGGTCCCCGCTGCGGAATTTGGGTCAGACCCTGATCACGATAAAAGCTGAGGGTGGCTGCTTGGGCCGCGCAACCAGACCCGTTCAACCCCAGCAGATCTGAGCTGGCGGCATCATAAATCAACCAAAACGCATCTCCACCCAGCCCAGTCATGTGGGGATACACCACCCCGAGTGCGGCTTGGGTCGCGATCGCGGCATCAATCGCATTTCCCCCCGCCCGCAAGATCTCTGCCCCTGCCGCTGAGGCCAGCCGATGGGGGCAGACCACCATGCCGGTAGTGACTTTGCTCATGGATATTTCATCAGTGGGCGTAGCGCTGTGCGCTTCTCGCAGAGTGGGGGATGTCGGAAAAGGGTTTCCGGCTCCCTTTCTCCTAAGGTCTATTCTTTACGCACAAGTCGTTCTATCGCTTCTCAGGAAAGGGGTTTGCAAGTTGCTTGTCCCCCAGAAGAGCCAATATCGGAATTGGGGGCTGGCCCCCAAACCCCCTGATATGGGGGCCTAACTCCCCCAAACCCCCCGAAAGGGAGATGCGGGTTAGGCCGTGAATGCGCACGGTAAGACGACAGGGGCGAGGCTGGCAACAATCCATTCCTCATAGGGACCGATTTAGAGGAGTTACCCCTTGCAATTGAGGCTAGAACCCTTTCCATACAAGTCTTTCAAGGGCTTGGTTAGCCAAGCCCCTATTCCAACCCAATCATGCGGAGGGTTAACCCAACCGGTAGCCAAAGCCTCGTACCGTCTTCAGATATTCTGGCTTGCTGGGGTCAACCTCAATCTTTTCCCGCAGCCAGCGGATATGCACGTCCACGGTCTTGTTATCACCCATAAAGTCATGGCCCCAGACCTTGTCGATGATTTGATCCCTAGACCAAACCCGTCGGGGCTGACTGATGAAAAGCTCTAAGATGCGAAATTCCTTGGGCGAGAGATTCAGTTCTTCATCCTTGAGGAACACTCGACACTCTTTGGGATTTAGAGCAATGTCTTGGAAGCGTAAAACCGGCTCAGATTCGCGGGTAGCGATGCCTTGGTGGCGACGCAGCAGGGCGCGACAACGGGCCACCAGTTCCCGCATCCCAAAGGGCTTGGGTAGGTAGTCATCAGCCCCCACTTCTAGCCCCACCACCCGATCAGTTTCAGTACCCTTGGCGCTCAGCATCAAAATCGGCACATCCATGCCCTGGTGGCGAAGCAGGCGGCACAAATCCAGCCCATTCATACCGGGCAGCATTAAATCGAGAATCACCAGGCTGATGTTGGGGGCTGGCTTTCGAGCGGCGGTGGCGGTTCCACCGAGCATTTCGAGGGCCATCAATCCATCACCGGCCACAGCCACATCGAAGCCTTCATCGGCGAGGGCAAGGCCAATGGTGTCGCGGATCAGCTCCTCATCTTCAACGATGAGAACCTTACCTAAGCCCACGCGAATGTTTTGCTTCTGGGCTGTCGATAACGCTAAGGACGCCATACCACAGGGTTAGTCAATGTACAGGAGGATTCTAGCAGTCAATGCCCAAACCCTAAACCGTATAAAAGTAGAGTGTTTGCAGATCTTCCCAAATTTGGAATCGGCAGCATTTTGGCTCTAGTTTGAGGCATTAGTCGTCATAGACGCGGGGGCGTCGTAAGACCTGAACGATCGCCCTTCTCAGGGGCTTTTAAGCAACAGCGGGTCGAGCCCCCGCTATTCTGGAGTAAGTCTTTACTGCGAATGTGTGTCATGTCCAGTTCTCGCCCCGACGTTCTTTTCATTGTTCTGGACACCCAGCGGGCCGATCGCCTCTCCTGCTACGGCTACCCCAAACCCACCTCCCCAAATCTCGACGCCTTTGCAGCTAAGGCCACCCGGTTCGAACGGGCAATTGCCCCAGCCCAGTGGACCGTACCCTCCCACGCCTCGATGTTTACCGGGCTGTACCCGTCCGAGCACACCATGGTGCAGTCTTACTCGGCGCTACCAGAGAACATCACCACCCTGGCGGAACGGTTGCGAGATGGGGGCTATTTCACCGCAGGATTTTGCAATAACCCGTTGGTAGGCGTCATTAATAACGGCTTGCGGCGGGGGTTTCTAAGCTTATTGAACTACAGCGGTTTGCTCACTTCTCGACCCAACCAAGCCGGTCATGCCCCTGGCTGGATCGCCCGTTACCGTCAATGGTTTAAGCGACAGCTCTCTGGGGTGATGATGAAGCTGCAGGATGCCTTTGCCCGCTCCGATTGGCTGCTGTCTCTGTCGTTTACGCCGTTGATGGTGCCGTTGTGGCAGACCGCCCTCAGCTTTAAGGGCAACACCCGCAAGTCTTTGGACGACACCGCTGATTTGCTGATTGGGCGATCGCCCCTGGCCCCTGATCAACCCGTATTCGCCTTTGTGAACCTGATGGGCACCCACATGCCCTACCATCCGCCCCGCTCCTATGTGGAAACCTTTGCCCCCCACGTGCTCGAAGACCAAAAGGCCCGCAGCTTTTTGCAGCGGTTCAACAATGACGTCTACGGTTGGCTAGCGCCGTTGAATGGGGCCTTGGATGACCAGCAAAAGCAAACCCTAGACGGCATGTACGATGCCGAGGTAGCTAACCAAGATGCGGCCCTGGGGCAGTTTTTCCAAAAACTAGAACAGGCCGGTCGATTAGAGAACACCGTGGTGATCATCTGCGCCGACCACGGAGAGCACCTGGGCGAAAAGGAATTTATGGGCCACAGCCTCTCGATTTATAACGAGCTGGTGCAGGTGCCGTTGATCATCCATGACCCGGCTAATCGTTTGCCCCAGGGCACCGTGGTGGATCCCGTGGTCTCGACCCGGCGGCTGTTTCACACGGTGCTAGATGTGGCAGAACTCAGCACCCGCAGCGAAGCTGACCTGAGCTTAATTCCCAGCTCAGACAGAGGGACCCAAACAGAGCAGGCCAAAGGGGAGGACGCATTTGGGGACTATGTGTTTGCCGAAGCCATTCCCCCTCAAAATGTGGTCAACCTGATGCAAAAGCGTCAGCCCCAATTGCTGCGCGATCGCGCCTGCGACCAGCCCCGTCGGGCGGTGTGGATGGGGGACCACAAGCTAATTGAAACCGGCTCCGATCAGGTGGAGCTATACGATGTGCAGAATGACCCCCAGGAGCACCTGAATATCAGCGCCATCCTGCCAGAGAATGTCGAGGTGCTGCAGGACTGTCTGCAGGCATTCGCTGGGGAAATCAACACCTACGGCACCGTTGCCCACCGCGCCGCTGACTACGATGACCCCGAGGTGCAGCGCCGCCTCCAAGAGCTGGGGTATTTAGAGGACTAATGCCGCTACGCGGAAGTCAAAAGTAAAAAATCAAAAGCTAAAACTCCGAGCAGGCAAGCTTTGCGGTGATCCTGTAAGGCAAGGTTGTTTGCACCTAACGTCCACTAACGTGAGAAAGTGCCAGCCGCCGTCCGCTCATAGGCCAGCTCGCCCAAAATGTAGGTGGCGGCGACGGCCCGATCGTCTCCCATCATGATCAGGGCAAAGGTGCGATCGGCCAGTTCTGCCAGCGAACTGGGGGCCGTGGCCTCATTACGGAAGGCCATCAACGGTGTGGCTCTGGGATCGAGCACGATAAAGTCAGCAGCTTTACCCGTCTCAAAATTGCCCAAAATCTCCTCTAAGCAGAGCGCCCTGGCTCCGCCTAAGGTAGCTAAGAATAAAGCTTTGAAGGGAGACAGCTTCTGGTGGCGGAGTTGGGTCACTTTGTACGCTTCATTCGCCGTTTGCAGCATCGAGAAGCTGGTTCCGGCCCCCACATCCGTACCCAGGCTGACTTTGACCGGATATTCCGTAGATTTGGCTTGGTCTAGCTTGAACAAGCCACTGCCCAAAAATAGGTTTGAGGTGGGGCAAAAGGAGATCGTCGCCTTGGCCTCCGAAAGCCGCTGGAATTCGGCGTCGGTGAGCTGCACCCCGTGGGCAAACACAGACCGCTCTCTGACCAGTCCCGCCTGATCATAGGCATCGAGATAGCCCTGACAGTGGGGAAACAACTGCTTCACCCAGGCCACCTCATCGACGTTTTCAGACAAATGGGTGTGCAAATAGACATCGGGAAATTCTTGCAGCAGTTGCCCCGCCAGCTGGAGCTGCTCATCGGTAGAGGTAATCGCGAAGCGAGGGGTGACGGCATAGCGCAATCGCCCCTTGTTATGCCATTTCTGAATCAGCGCCTTGCTGTCTTCATAGGCTGAGGCTGCCGTATCGCAAACCATCTCGGGGGCGTGGCGGTCCATCATCACCTTACCCGCAATCATGCAGAGATGGCGCTGTTCAGCCGCTTCAAAAAACGCATCCACTGATTCAGGAAATACCGCCGCAAGCACCAGCGCTGTCGTGGTGCCATTCCGCAATAATTCATCTAAAAAGACATCTGCCACCTGACGGGCGTAAGCCTTGTCCTTAAATTTGGCCTCGGTGGGGAAGGTATATTGATCCAGCCACTCCAGCAGTTGTTCGCCATAGGCGGCAATCATGCCGGTTTGGGGGTAGTGGATATGGGTATCGATAAACCCAGGCAAGATCAGTTGGCCAGGATAGTGGGTGATGGGCAGAGCGCCATATTCGGCCTGTAGCTCAGAGAACGGTCCCAATGCCTTGATGTAACCGGCTTCGAGCACCATCAGCCCATCGGGCAGATAGCGTACGCTATCTGCTTCGGGCTGATAAAAGGGATCGGCGATAAAGTCGAGGAACGCCCCGCGACTGGCCTAGAGTTGAGGGGGGGATGGGCTCTCGGGGGAAGACATCGGGAAAGGACTCCGCTGGTATGAGGCTTTAACGGCGAGGCGAGTTCTGAGAAAGCAGTTGTATGAAGACAGTTACAAGATCTGTTTCCAAGGGGAAGGCGACTCAACTCAGTGCTTTTTGCCCCCTGAATCCTCCAATTCTGATACTGCTGGCGAAATATTTTGCAATGTCGCAAAGGTGCTGTAAGCCCCCTTCCGTCCCCCAATTCTGGGGGAGACTGAATCTTGCTCCCCCAAATTTGGGGGCTGGGGGGCCTCGAAACCCGCAATGTCACCACCAATGTTCGCCATTGGTATCAATTCTGAGGGACTTAAACTCAAACCTCCCCCCAAAGTTTGGGAGCAAGCGGGGCGGGGATGTCCCGACCCGTTTTCCTTATCCCGTAAGGTGAAACGCAGGGGAACCCAACAAGTAACTGCGTTGGGTTTTGCGATCGCGCCACCCAACCTACCCGTTAAAAGTGCAGCCGTTTAGCTGCCTTGATAGTCCTGCTGAGTTTGAGCCGTCTGCTCCTGCTGACTGTACTGGTTATCCTGGCCATCTGCCTGGTTGGTCTGCTGACTCGCCTGATCCTCCTGGCTATTCTGGGCTTGGCTGTAATCAGCTTGGCTGTAGTCCGCCTGGCTGCTGGCTTGTGAGTAAGCCTGGCTCTCTTGGGCGGTGTAGTCTTGGGCAGCGACGGCTGAGGGCGTGAGCCCCAAGAACGTGCCGACGGATAAAACCGCGATCGCCACTAAAATCCATAATCGACGCATCATTTTGCTCTGTCTCCTAAATCAACCGCACGGGAATCGGATTAGCCTGATAACGGCTCAATCGGCGGGCTCAACCTCGGCAGGGTCAGCCACTTCGACGGCATTGGGTCGCCCGAGCCCGCTCATAAGTCGTGCCACAGCTTCAGTAATCTGCTGTCGTTGATTGACCAGATAGACACTGACTAGGGTTAGGGCCACACCAATCCATTGCAGTTGGGTCAATTGCTCCCCCAAGAAAATACTGCTGAACAACAGCGCAAACACCGGCGTCAAAAAGATCAGGGCACTGACACTGGTCATGTTGCCATTGGCCGCCAGGTAGAAAAACATGCCGTAGGTCAAAGCAGTACCAAACACCGTGGCATAGGCCAGACCGACCCAATCCCCCACCAGTAGATCAGAGATTTGGTGGGTTTCCCATGACCCAGACATGACCGCCAGGGGAATGCCCCCCAAGATCATGTGCCAACCGGTGGCGACGATGGGGTCTGCATGGCGTTTGACATAGCCCACGATGATCGTCCCTGCCGACATGGATAAGGCCGAGAGCAGCATCAGCAATTCGCCACTACGCAGCAGACTGGCCCAATCGATACCGCCATTGCCCAGGCCCTGAAGCCAGGGGCCGATGTTAATGCCGTGGTCTAGGAAGCTATAGATCCAGGCTTCTGGCAGACCACAGAGACTAATGCCCGCAATGCCAATGGCCAGCCCCAACCAGCCCCATAGCCCAATCAGGTTGCCAAACAACACCCGCGCCAGCAAGGCCACCACCAAGGGCTGGGCATCGATCAATACTGCGCCCAGTCCGGCCCCGGTATTTACCAGGCCAGTGGTCAGCAGCCCCTGAAACATCGCCCCATCCACCAGGGCAAAGAGGCTAATCCACAGCCACGCTTTCCAGGTTTTGGGCTGGGGCAATTTGAGCACTGCCGCCACCATCAGGGTCAAGAGACCGGCGGGCAACAGTCGAAATGCCGCCAAAAACAAGGGCGATGTATGGGGAATGATGAATTTCATCGCCACCATTGCCGTCCCTAAAAAGAAGAAGGGCGCGACCAGAAAAATAGGCGATTTCGCTAGATCGGTCTTCTGAAGCTGCATGGCGAGATTCTCTGGACATAAATCGCAGCCGTGACTGCAACCTAACGATTTTAGGGGGATCGCACTGCTGACGAACGCTAAGCTGGCTACCGTATTGGCATCCGAATTCCCTCAAAAATTGTATACGGCATTCTGTATACAATCAAAGTCAAACGTCAGCGTTTACTAACAAACTTTGAATAACGTCAGTACGGGATTAGAAAAAGTCCGCACCGTTCTGCCGGTTGTAAAATCACCTTGCAGGATGCTTCGGGTGTGAGCTGAGCCTGTTAGGTGATTGCCATCAATCGCCAAGCCACAATGTTGTAGGTGGCCAGTGTTTTAAGGAGCCGGTCTCGCTGTTGCAACTGCAGTTCTTGTATGTTGCAACCACTTTTGAGCTTGTAGTGAAAGCGTTGTATCAGCCAGAGATGGCTATACCAACGCACGCACTACAAGCTTGTTCAAAGGTCTCCAGAGGAACTGGTTAGCAACCGCCAACAAATCGGTTCACGACTTTTTCAACCAGCAGAGCGTTGAGTTCAACCGGGTGTAACTGGCTCTGGTTGGTTAAATGCTGTGGCACCTCTAACGTCACACGGATGGCGCGCACTTGTAACTGGGCAATGCGCGCCGCTCGTTTCGGATTGCGGGCCACCTAAACACTCAGTTCTCCCAACACCGGTGAGTGATTGAGAGTAGAGAGGGGAAAATACGGCTGCTTATCCCGAATTGACTTTATTGAGGTAACGCTTCGGGGCGAACCTGCAGGGTTTCACTATTGCCATTGCGGCGAATCTGCACGGGCAATGTCTCACCGATGGTGCTGCGTTCCACCTGGCGCTGCACCGCCTGGGCGTCGGCTACGGTCGTGCCATCCACCGAGACAATCACATCTCCTGGCTCGAAGCCCGCCCGCGCCGCCGGAGAACCCGACACCACCTCAACCACCAGCACCCCACGATCGTCGAGATTGACGCCCAACTGCTGGCTGATCGCCTCGTGGTTTTGGGGCGTTAGCACCACCATACGAATGCCCAGATAAGGGTGCTCGACCCGGCCGGTGGCTACCAGTTGATCGGCAATGCGCTCCACAGAGTTAATCGGAATCGCAAAGCCCAACCCCTGCGCCCCTTGGATGATGGCGGTATTCATGCCGATCACTTCGCCCCGCTCATTCAGTAAGGGACCGCCAGAGTTGCCGGGGTTAATGGCGGCATCGGTTTGGATGAAGTCTTCCCGCTTATCGGAGACCCCCACCTGACCGCTGGAGCGACCGGTGGCGCTGACGATGCCGACGGTGACGGTGCTGTCGAGACCGAGAGGATTGCCGATCGCGATCGCCCATTCCCCCGCTTGCAGATCATCGGAGTCGCTAAAAGCCACGGTCGGGAGGTTACTGCCTTCAATCTGCACCACGGCCACGTCAGTGAGGGGATCTGTGCCGACCACTTCCCCCTCAAACATGCGGCCATCTTGCAGAGTGACCTGGACGGTATCGGCCCCTTCGACCACGTGGGCATTGGTCAAGATGCGACCATCATCTTCGACGATGAACCCAGAGCCGAGGCCCTGTTCGACCCGCTCTGAAGACTCGGGCAAGTTGCCAAAGAACTGGCGAAAGGCCGGATTGCGAAAGGCGGGGGGAATCTGCGTGGTGACGGTACGACTGGCGTCGATGCGAACCACCGCTGGCCCCACCTCTTGAACGATATCGGCCACAAAATTGGTGGGCGCAATAGTGCCGGAATTCTGGGCGTAGAGGGTGGCCTCTTGCTGCACCTCCGACCGCAGCGGCAGCGCCTGAAAGGCCCCGGTGCCAACCGTGGCAATACCCGCCCC
This sequence comes from Leptolyngbyaceae cyanobacterium, assembly GCA_050043365.1. Lineage (GTDB taxonomy): Bacteria > Cyanobacteriota > Cyanobacteriia > Phormidesmidales > Phormidesmidaceae > PCC-6406. The sequence goes on along the minus strand of JBHJIP010000182.1, from coordinate 6,742 downwards.
AAAGGCGGCAAACAAAAGAGCGCGACCGGTTTGCCCGAAGGGTTGAAAGCGGCGGTTAGGGTTACGGTTAGCCATGGGCGGGACCTCCATTCAATTCAAAAATCAAAGACGTAGTGAGGATGAGATAGCTTCATCCTAGTTAGGGGGTATGACGAACAGATGACAGGAAGATTGTTCCTGTATGAAATCTAGACTGCGGCCTGTCGGCGAAAGAGCCGGTTTCAAGGTGGGAATTGCCACACTCGATCCAAAACCCGTGTTGTTGCTTCCCGTTATGGTTCGTCAAATCCAGGCTGTTGGCAGTAGGGGCGCACAGCTGTGCGCCCCTACCAGGCAGATAAAATTGCCATTCCAGAATGCTCTCCTGTTAACAGGAAACAACCCTGCCCAATTGACCGTTCTAAAAAATCTAGGCCAGTGCTACTTCCGTAGCGGCATCGAAGAGGTGACAAGCGCCGAGATCAAAGCTGAGGTTTACGGTTTCGCCGCGCTGGATTTGCGATCGCCGATCCACCCTGGCGCTCAAGGGTTGCCCGCCCTGGGCTTGGCAATGCAAAATCAGCTCATTGCCCATGTGTTCGACCACCCCCACCGTGGCCGAAACAGTCACGGGCTCAATGCTGGGGGGCAGATAAGCAGGGTCGTGAATATCCTCAGGGCGAATCCCTAAGGTGACCTGCTGGTCTCCCTGGCGCTGGCCAAGTTGTTGCAGGTTGGCAGGTAGCGGTAGATTCAGCCCTTCCCCTTGAAAAATCAGGGTTTCTCCTTCGGTAACCAGTCGCCCGTCAAAGAAGTTCATGGCGGGGCTACCGATAAACCCGGCCACAAATTTGTTTTTGGGATGGTTATAGAGGGTCTGGGGGGTATCAACCTGCTGCAAAATCCCGCCGTCCAAAATGGCGATGCGGGTGCCCATAGTCATGGCTTCCACCTGGTCATGGGTGACGTAAATAAAGGTGGTGCCGAGCTGTTGGTGCAGCTTGCTGATTTCGGTGCGGGCCTGGACCCGCAGCTTCGCATCTAGGTTAGACAGAGGCTCATCCATCAAGAACACCGACGGGTTGCGGACGCTCGCCCGACAAACCGCCACCCGCTGCCGCTGCCCCCCAGACAATTCACGGGGCTTGCGTTGCAGCAGGGTCTCGATGCCCATTTGCTGGGCGGCGCGGTTGACGCGATCGCTGATATCGCTGCGAGGCGTGCCCTGGAGCTGCAGGCTGAAGGCCATGTTCTCGAACACGGTCATGTGGGGATACAGCGCGTAGGACTGGAACACCATGGCAATGTCCCGATCTTTAGGGGAGATATCGTTGACGCGGCGATCGCCGATGTAGATGTGACCCTCAGTGATGGATTCCAGTCCGGCCAGGAGTCGCAGGGAGGTGGTTTTGCCACAGCCGGAGGGACCAACGAAGACGAGAAATTCTTGATCGGCAATATCGATGCTGAGGTCGTTGACGGCGACGAAGTCATCGAATCGCTTGGTGACGTATTGGAACGAAACGCTAGCCATACCTGAAGCGTTGTCTCCCGAATCCCTTACAAAATTTACCTTATCAAACGAGTCGTCTGAAGCTGTGGAACTGCGGGAATCAGACGGCACTTCTATTTGGCACACAACAAGTGGGGTACCCCATAAAGACACCCCACTCAACATTCAAGACATTGGGTTGTCAAATGCGGCCTGAGGAATAGTGACGAGATCGATGACATTATCCTGCGAATTTTGATACCACCTGGCCTGCCGTTGAGACAACGGGGCGTTGTCCGTAAGAATACGTGGTCGCCCTTTTCCATAGGTTCTTTCATACATCTTCATAAAACTCCTTTCGGTGATGTAGTTCTGAATCTGGCTCTCAAACTGCCTCGCCCTGGGGACAGCCGCACGGGGCTGGAGATAACACTTAGACGGCGCGTCCTTGACATTAATGAAGCACGGATAAGGGGTTTTTAAAGATTCAGTGAAGTTACGGAGAAATGCCTTCGGTTACCAACAACCCACAAAAAAACTCATGTACACTCCCAGGAAGATTACGTAGTGAATAATTTCCTGTAGATTCAGTGAAGTTACGGAGGAAGTCTTAGTTCCTTGAGGACAGCTAATTATTAGCTTCTAAGGCGTATCGACGCATCAAATTCTTTTGATGTCGTCGGCACTTTCCCGAGGAACATCGTTTTCGAGCCAGTTTTGCTGATCAACACTCTGACAGTTGCTGGCCTATGAAACCTGCTGAAACGGTGTCTTGACCCAGGGCCAATGTGGCCTGGGCTGTAGTCGCAGCACGATTCAGCTTTGCTTCCCAGTTACATAATTCCCTTCCCTTTGTGTTCCCCTTGGTCCAGAAGTTAAGCAGCCTAGCGCTGTTCAATTTCTGCTGCTCATTTCTGTTTAGTTAACCCGGTTTTCTAAATTATCTGCCCAAGGAGATTTGAACCATGGCCGTAACCGATAATTTTGCGTCAAGCATCCTAGATTTCAACGGAGAGGTCTCCCTCAGTCAGCCGACTGCCCTGGTCTGGGGGCCTGACGGGCGGCTTTACGTAACCGAAGTTGATGGCGATGTGAAGGTGTTGTCGGTGGCGTTCGGCGATAAGCAGCCCAGTGATTCTGACCCAACGGCTCAGTTCTACGTAACTGCATCGACGACGCTGAGCGAGATCAAAGCTATCCAGAACTACAACGACAACGCTACTGAAAATAGCAGTACCAATCGGCAAGTTACCGGCATTGACGTTACCAAGCAGTTCAACGCTAGCGGAGAGCAGCTCTTTGTGGCGTCCGACGGTTCGATGACAACTGACACCAACGGGGGCCTGAATCCGCCTGCAGTCACGATGTACGTGACTTCCAGTGATAGTCGCAAAGGCGCGGGTGGCAGTGGCGCAGACAAAGGGCTCGATACCAACTCAGGGGTGATCACCAAGCTGACCCAAACCGGGATTGATAGTTGGGACGCCGTTGATATCGTGCGGGGGCTACCGCGATCGGAGGAAAATCATGCCACCAATGGTTTGGAGGTGGTTCAGGAACTCGACGGCAGCGGCAACCTGATCTCAGAACGCTTGATTGTGGCCAGCGGCGGCAACGCCAACACCGGCGCGCCCTCTAATAACTTTGCAGGTCAGGAGGAGCAGCCCCTGTCTGCGGCAATCTTGGAAGTCGATCTGGATGCCATTAACGCCCTATTCGTAAATACCGATGCCAACGGGCGGCAGTATGTGGTTGATCTGGCCACGCTGGATGACCCCACCCGCCCTAACGCGAATGGCATTACCGATCCCGCCAACGCCGGTTATGACGGCGTCGATGCCGGGGTTGATTATGCTGGCGGCAATGACAGTCTCAACAGCGCCAAGCTCAACTACGGTGATATCGTCTCGATCTACTCGGCGGGTTACCGGAACTCCTATGACGTTGAGGTCACCGAGGACGGTCGCGTCTGGACCTATGACAACGGGGCGAACAACAGTTGGGGCGGGCGGCCTGTGGGCGAAGCTGGGGGTAATGGCGGCACCAATGGCTCTAACGATACCGTCGACAATCCCCAATTACCCGGATACATTGCCACCAACTTAAATAACGGTGAGGGCAACACCAACGACGATATCAATCTCATCAATTGGAATCCCTCCAATAGCGACAACTTCCACGAGGTCACCCGTTCTGACGATCTCGATGGTCGTACCCTATCCTCCGGTGGCTTCGCCCAAGCGACCACGTATGTGGGACCAGATGACAAAACCTATGTCTATGGGGGCCATCCCAACCCGACTCGGGCCGAGGGTGCCCTAGCGGGTCTGTTATTTGCGCCCGATGCTGGCACCGATAATGCCTATCTCTTGGTCTCTAGCCAAAACAGCTACGGTGAGGATGGCGGCCGCAACCCGCTTAACCTATCTGACTACGACCGCGTCATCGCCTTTCTGGCAGGGGTGGAGGCAAACGACACCGATTTCCCGGACACCGGCACCATTTTTGGTGCCGACACCGGTGACCTCACCAAAAAGGTGCTGTCGGTTGATCCGGGTGTGAGCTACGACATCTATAGCTTTGCGGATGGGTCTGGTGCAGCCGTTGTTGCCGGTTCTGCCGCACCGGCTGGCGGCACCTTGCTGGGACAGGGTGGCCTGCCCGCTGACATCGCCGATATCGTTGATTTCCGCAACCCGGTTGAGGGGGACTACAAGGAGGCAGGCCGTACCGATGGCGCGCTCGACAGTGGCAATGGCTCCATCAACGGTCTGGCTGAATACACTTCGACAATCCTCGACGACGGCACCACCAAGATGTCGGGGGCGATTCTAGCGACGGTGCTCGGTGGTGGCACCCTGATCGTCATGGGTCGTAATGCCGACGGGACAATGTCGAGCGTGCAGAGCGGCAGCGGTGCCAAGGCGGCTGACCGCGAGACAATTAATGTTGCTGGCGGTCCCCTCGGCATCTCGACCATTGGTGACGACCATTTAGAGCGCGGTCTCAGTCAAGCCTTCCAAGGATCTATCTGGACAGCCGTCTATAACGGCCAGGGTTCGCCGAATATCGAGATTCTGCAGCCGAATAACGGCGCAGTACCCCTGGCTGGCAGCGAAATCAGTGATGCTAACGACGCTGATCTCGATGGGGTCGATAAGTTTAATGATCCGTTTGAGTTGTCGGCGGAAAACGGCTATGCGCTGGCCCCGGGTCAGAAAATAACCCTGGATTTCAGCCCGACCAGCACTGCGTTTCCCAACACGATTGGGAACACCGGTTTACTCGGTGCAGCGCTGGATGGACCAGGTTCAGCAGACGGAGCCCTCTTTCAGAATGGTGTGCCTTTCCACCAAGCGGGGGCGACAGCAAACGACGATGCCAATAGTGGTGAATACCTGATTGATGCGGGCGATAAGTTGCCCTTGGCCTCCCAGAGTGACGGTCTGTACGACCTGGCTGGCAACATTATTCCTGGTGGTAATGCGCCAATTTTGCAGATCAAGAAGGTCGTGCCTGGCACGATGGTTGGGGCTGAGAATACGGTGCGGGATGCCATGCACACGGGCTTTAGACCTGACCCGGATGTTGATCGCATTGCCATGACCGTCACGGCTAAGAACTGGGTTGCAGGCAGCACGGTTGCCGCTGACCAGCTTACGGGTATGGTTTTCAGTGACGGGACCCAGTCTAATTTCCTGCGGCTGGTCTTCGGTGAGGTGAACGGCGCGCCCGGTATCGAAGTTGGCTATGAGATCGATGACGCCAACTATACGACCCTGGCCCAACTAGCGCTTCCCGATCTGACGAATATCAACAACGACCTGATCGACCTCCGGCTTGAGATCGACAAGAGTGAGGGCTTTGCGGTTAAGGCGTTTTACCGACTTGCAGGCGGGAGCACCATTGCCGCTACGCCCTTTACTGAGATTGCTCTTAACGGCGTTGCTGGCTTCACCTTGCCTCCTGGGGTGCTGCAGGATGTGCTGACCGGTGCCCACACCATCACCGACGGTGACACGACGCTTGCATCTGGAGCCGCTGTTGGCGTTGTGGCTGAGACCTCAGACGGCAACATTCTTGAGGCGATCGATTTCTCCAACATTGATATCGAGGCATTTGGCAACGAGCTGAGCGCGACAAGCGCCACTGACGTCGGTCAGAGCGGTACGGCTGGCGACGATACGGTGATCTATACCGGTACCGACACGATCCTCGATCCGCTGGCCGCAGATGTTGAAAACTTCGACGGGACTGGCTCTGCTGTTGACTGGGACGCGACCGGCAACCCCCTCGACAACCAGTTCACGCTGGGGGCTGGGGCCAACACGGTTACCACCGGCACAGGTGCTGATCAGGTGGTCGGCACGCTAGCGACTGCTGATGGCACCGAGATTACTGATTTCTCTGAAGACGATGCGGTGATCATTGCCGATGCAACGTTAGCCCAGGCAGAGAGTGCTACCTATGGGGCTGGCTCGGCTGAAGTCACGATTGGCGGGTCTACGGTCACCTTCAGCGGCACTGATTTTGAGACGTTCGATCCGGCTGATGGTCCTTCTACCTTTGATTTTGAAGAGACGCCAGAGGGACTGCAGATTACGCTTACGCCGGATGAGACGATCCTTTACCGCGTTAATGCGGGCAACACCGTTGCCGCGATCGATGGGGGGCCAGATTGGATCGGGGATAACACCCTCACTGCTCAGGGGCCTGTGGCAACAGTGGGCGGGAAACCGGACACGTTCTCCAATGGTCAAACTGACGCAGAAGACGAGATCGACTTTGACAATGTCGATCCGTTAGTGGTTCCCTGGCAGCTCTTTGTGGACGAGCGCGGCCAAGGTGGGCTGCAGTACAACTTTGACGTAGAAGCTGGCACCGCTTACCGCATTGACCTGTTCTATACCGAGAACTGGAACAACATTTTCGCGAATGCACCGCGCATATTTGACGTTCAAGTTGAGGGTGAGACGCCAGCCGCCTTCAACGATATCAATCCCTTGGCAGAAGCAGAAGCCTTTGTGGGTCAGGCCGCGCCGACAGTCAACAATACCTCTATTGCGAATGAAGACCTCTTCTTGGGCGTGGCCCGGCAAGCAGAGTATATCTACACCGCCCAAGACGACACGCTGACGATTGAACTCATCAACGTCGTACAGCAGGCCAAACTTAACGGTATCCAGATTACCCAGCTCGGCGGCCGAGGGGGGGCCGGGGAGGGGCGGGGGGGGGGGCGGGGGGGGGGGGGGGGGGGGAGGGGCGACGGGG
>JBHJIP010000181.1:0-17630 GCA_050043365.1 Leptolyngbyaceae cyanobacterium | reverse complement strand
CGGCATTGGTGAGACCCTCTGGGTTGGGTAATGCTGCCTGGGTTTCCGCTTGCTGCAGGCGGCTGTTCACATTGGGCAGGGTTTCACCGGTAAACTTGCTGCGCGCTGCGAGGGCCTTTTGGTTATAGGGTTGCTCGGCGGTTATCAGTCGGGTTTGGGTGGTGCTAGCGGTGGCATACTGCCAATATTCTGGGTGGCGCAGCAGGGCCAAACTGGCTTCCTGCAGCACTTGGGTCAGTCCGGCGCTGGAGGAGGTATTGGCCGTCAGGGCCATGCGATTCAGGTCATCCTGCAGGGAGCGGGCATTGGCGAGCAAGCCAATTTGCAGCTGAGCTACGGTCACATTGGGGTTTGCGCCCCCCATCTCGTTGCCGCCCAATTGGGCATTTTGCACCGTCCGCACCAAGAAATTAGCCAACCCTAAAAACAGCAGCAGGGTAAAGCGGCCGCCAAAGCCGCCGCCCATGCCAAAAAGGGGAATTAAGAAGGGAAAACCCATGCCGCCGCCGTAGTAACCGCCGCCAGCCGGACTGCGATAACTGCGGGGCGCGCTGTAGGTGCGACTGGGGGCACGGAAACCACCCCCGCCAATGCGTCCACCGGCTCTGGCGGCCCAGGCGCTATCAGCGAATCCAAAGACGAGCACCACTGCCAAGGTGAGGGCAATGAAGGGTTTTACCAGGGGCTTGAGGCGTCTAAAAAGGTGTTGAACCATGGGTTTAAAACAATTACGGGTTTGGCAATTGCCAAGCGTGCGGTGATTTTAGGGGCAACTGCCCTAGCTATCGTGAATGTTATTAATGTAACGCTTTGCCCTACGCCCTCAATGGGGGAGACCCTCACTTAGATATCGATGCTCTGCCATCAAGCTGTGTAGCCCTGGCCACGTTGCCTAGGACATTTCTTGAAAAGAAAATACCTGACGATGGTGTTGACGCCTCGCGATCACCGATGTAGGAGAACCTTTTGGGGGTACCCTCGATAACCGACCGGAGGGCACGAATCGAGAAATCGGTTTGTTCAGGGACGATTGGCGGAGGGTAGGCACAAAATCTACCCCTAGGTAAATTCTTGTCTGAAAATCTTCTAAGCAAGTTGCAGGCTCATGCCTTCCCTGGCTAGGCGCACATTCCCAAAATGCTGACGGATCTCCATTTCCATGTGGTCTAAGAAATCATCATCGTGGGCTGGGTTGTGGTGGAATAAAATCAGCTCTTTGATGGCGGTTTCTTTGACCAAGTTAAGCCCTGTCTCCCAGGCAATACTGGCCTTGCCATTTAAATCATGGTAAGCATTATCGGCATAGGTGCCATCATAAATGAGTAAATCGGCATCCTGAGCCAGATAGAGCAAATTTTGGTCCAGTTCGCGGTTATGGGGTTCTGTATCGGTGGCGTAAACTAAAGCGCGCCCCTGCCAATTGATCCGAAAGCCTAGGGCACTGGTATGGCGATTGAGGGCAATGGTTTCAATGGTTAACCCCTCCTCTAGAGGCACCACGCTCCCAGCGTGAATATTGTGGAATTGCATACTGGCCTGCATCTTCTGAAGGGGGGTGAAGAAATTAGGCCGCAGCATTTGGTCGGTTAAACACTGCTTGATAGAAGCCCCATTGGGCGCGGGTGAGCCATAGATATGGAAAGAGTTCCCCGGCACGAAAGCAGGCAAAAAGAAAGGAAACCCTTGAATCCGATCCCAGTGGGCATGGGTGAAAAACAGGTGGGCGTCAATGTTGGACTTCTGGTGAAGCAGTTGTTTGCCTAAGACCCGTAACCCTGTGCCCCCGTCAAAAATCAACCGGGTATTCCCAACAATCACCTCAACACAAGCCGTATTGCCACCGTAGCGGACCGTATCCGACCCTGGGGTGGGCACACTGCCACGGACGCCCCAGAAGTGAGCTGTAAACCCAGTCTGATTAGGTTGCATAGCTTCCGCTGAGTTCACATGAGTTGGCATTTTTGTCAGCGTTAGAGAATCCGAATCTGGCATTTTTTAGATTTACGGATCAAGGATGGAGGTAGACAACACTAGGGAAGGCACTAAGGACTGACATAGGCAGAGTTAGCACGGAGCCCCAATGTATCTGTATATTCTGATGGGCCAACGCGATGTCGGGAAAGTTTAGCAAACTCTTGGGAAATTTGCTGGTTTAGGAGGTAGAAGGCGATACCCATGGTCTGACCTAAAGGGTGCTGCTAGGGCGCTGGGCGTAGCCCGAGTTACGGAAGCTACTGCTCATACTTAAAGCACACCTGGGAGCGATTTCTAAAAGAATACCCAGTCAACCCAGCAGCAATACCTTCTTTAGAGGCTGTTTGAAAAGTTTTCTGGACCTCGTTTTACAACATGGGTTACCCCATAGGGGGCACGGTAACATCAGAGACTCAACCAGCCTACTGAGTGGCTCCAGTATTCCCCAAGACTGGATTGCCCCCTTTTTAAACAGCCTCTTAGCAGATTACTTGCCCGCTTCAATGCACTGTTTCACCAAGGGCATCACTTTATCAACGTCTTGCCAACCCAAGATTTCAGTTACCTTTTTTTCTAGGTTCTTGTAGGTCCGAAAGAACTCGGCAACTTCGTCTAGGCGATGAGCGGCGATATCGTCTAAGGACTTCACGTCTTTATAGCGGGGGTCTTCGGCAGGCACGCAGAGAATCTTCTCATCGCGATCGCCCCCATCAATCATTTCCAACATGCCGACTGGGCGAGCCGCAATCACACAACCGGGAAAGGTGGGCTGATCCATAATCACCATGCCGTCCAGGGGATCACCATCATCAGCCAAGGTGTTGGGCACAAAACCATAGTCGAAAGGATATTGGACTGAGGCAAACAAAACCCGATCTAGGATCATCGCCTGCATGTCTTTATCGAATTCGTACTTGTTTTTGCTGCCAGCCGGAATCTCAATCAGAACGTTGATTAGCCCTGCTTCTGGCTGGGCGGGAATGCGAGATAGGTCCACAATGCGTCTCCACAAAACTGCGCTAACGAGCGCCAAACCACTGGTATGCGCTTCGAGTAGCCATTGTAGGCGAAGATGCAACCGACACCTCAGCCCCTATCTCCCCCTACCGCCGCAGTTTCTACGAAGACCAATCCGAGTGCAAGCTGATACAGATCGTTAAGGACGAGATCAGGAAAGTGGCGCAGGACTCACAGAAGGGACAATCGCGGGTCCTGACGAAAAGCGAGCAATGGTTACCAAAGGTAAGGTCAGGGTCAAAACCGCGATTGCAAACCCGAGGACTTTAGCTAAAGAACTACTGTGGGGTTCCGGAGGGGGCTCAAGCGAATGTTCAGATTCCATGCAGAAGTGGGAGAAAAGGGTCGGGACTTCAATACAGTCAATTCGACAAACCAAATGTCGATTGATGGCTCAGACCATAGCAACTGAAATAACAAAGGGACGTTAAACGGATCACACTTTGGCGTTCTTAGTCTAAATATTTTCCAGTTTGTTGGCTTGGAGTACAGAGATCTCTAGTTATCGGTGGCGGGGGCTGCAAGTAATTGGCGAATGGTCTGCAGTTCTTTGAGGACGGCTCGCAGCAGCTCGTGGGTGGTGGTCTCCTCCGAAGGTTGAACGGCCAAGGTTAAGGCAAGACCCAATACATCCTGTGCAAATCGACGCACCTCCCGCACATGGAACTGCAGGGGGGCATCGCGATCGCTCCGGACCTCAGGGTTGAGTTTATTGGGGTCAAAAGGGGGGTTCAGAATTTCGGGATGGGTGTTGGCATAGCGATAAACCGAAGCCCGCGATCGCCGCAGTTGACGCTGGACATCTTCGACGGCCAGATAAACGTCATAGGCACTGACGGGGCTCAACTCCGGTTCTGGAGGCGTCTCATTGGGCAGGGCAGGCAGGGGGAGACTGTTAGCTGTAGCGGGTTCTAGCAGTTCAGACATTGCATTTGACTCAGTGTGACTGGGTGTGGTCAAGAATTCTGTCAAGTTTTAGGGATGGACAATATTTAAAAGCCTATGAAGACATATCGATTTCCCGATCGTGCAATCCGGTCGGTTATCGAGGGCTCCCACAAGAGGTGCCCCCCGCATCGGTTATTGCTGTATGTAACGCACCATAGGCATTTTCTTCTCAGGAAATGTCCTTAGCCCCCGTTCACTTACAAAAACTGAGTATAGTCTTCACTTAAGAAAAGGGCGCGCTCAGCTTGGCGGCGACGGGTCAAGCCAGGTAAAGCCCGACCTCCGGCTTTATCCCAGCGCAGCAGTTCATTGGCCGCACCGCCATAGTCGCCGCCATTCAATTTGCGGCGCAATGTCGAGTTTCCAAAAGCCCCGAGCCCCACATTAAAGCTAAAAGACACCAGCGCCGAAAATTGGTTGCTGTTCAGCGCCACGCTGACCCGTTCTCGAATTCCCTGCTCAAACTGACCTAGATCCCGCTTTAGAATCGTGTTTGCGTCTGCTTCAGTAATGCGTAGGCCCGTTGTGACCTTGGGTGGGCCTGCTGCCGAAGTGTGGCCATAGCCAATGGTCCAAACCCCCACAGAGTCTTGATAGGCTTCTAGCTCTAGCCCTTCAAAAGCGGTGAGGAGCTTAAGGCCCGCAGCATTCATTTTTCCGGGTATGCCTGCTGGGGACTGAGGCGCGGCAGCCTTAGACGATGCCGGTAAGGGTGAAGGCTCAGCCCCTGCGCCAGAAGAGACTATCATTGCGGTTGGTGGGTCTGACCGCGTGAACCAACTGGTCATTGCCTTCACATTCAGAACCTTTTCTTGGGGATTTGTTTTAGAGGGATACTTGGTCAGTCGAGAAATCCAATATCCCCCTTGCATCAAGTAAATAGCCTTGTCGGTTTCTTTAATCCAGGTTCCCATCGTGCTCTCCTCTGAAAGCTGACCTCAGTCGTGGCTAGGTAGGTTTTGACTCAGTTTAATAGACAGATGGTCTGATCAAGAGGCCATCGCTGACAGCCGTCTTAAGCTGCTTTTTACGCAAATGTCAGGACGGTTTCTCAATATTCGTCCCCCCTTAATAAGTTATTCCTCACGCAAAAGTCGTTCTATTGCTTTTTAGAAAAGGGGTTTGCAAGTTGTTTGTTCCCCAGAAGAGCCCATGTCGGAATCGGGGGCTGGCCCCCAAACCCCCTGATATGGGAGATGCGGGTTGGGCCGTGAATGCGCACGGTAAGACGACAGGGGCGAGGCTGGCAACAATCCATTCCTCTAGGGACCGATTTAGAGGTTTCCCCCTTGCAATTGAGGCCAGAACCCTTTCTATACAAGTCTTGTGTAGCGTTCTGCCTAACGGGTAGCCTTGAAAAAGGGGGCTTTGATAGCCCCTTTTCCTAAGCGAAGCCCCAGCGCAGCCATGCCTAAAAGGCTATTGCCCGGAGGGCTTTAGGGAGCGGCGGGGGATTCCGCTTAATGCTGAACGGAGACTACGGCACTGCCGTGTCTCTGCAAAGCCTCAATTGTTTACCCTAACCAAGGGCACTAAGGCAATTCTGACCTAAAACAAATCGAGATCGGTGACTGCGCCGCGACTGCTGGTCGAGACCAACTTGGCATACTTGCCTAGAATGCCACGGGTGTAGTTGGGGCGACGGGGTTGCCAAGCGGCGCGACGCTTCGCAATCTCCTCGTCAGAGACATTCAGCTGCAAAAGATTTTTGCTGGCATCAATGGTGATACTGTCCCCCTCCTCGACTAGGGCAATGGTGCCGCCCACGGCGGCTTCTGGGGCGACATGACCCACCACCATGCCATAGGTGCCCCCTGAGAAGCGCCCGTCGGTAATTAACCCCACCGAGTCACCTAAACCCGCACCAATAATCGCAGAGGTGGGGGCCAACATTTCTCGCATGCCGGGTCCCCCCTTCGGTCCTTCATAGCGGACGACCACCACGTCTCCTGCCTGAATCTTTTTGTCTAGAATGGCTCGCAGGCATTCTTCCTCAGACTCAAATACGCGGGCGGGTCCGGTAATGTTCTGCTGCTTGATGCCAGAGAGTTTGGCCACACCGCCTTCTTCAGCCAGGTTGCCTTTGAGAATGCCTAAATGGCCGATCGGGTAAATGGGCTGCTCAAAGGGGCGAATCACGTCTTGATCGCTGCGGGGCATCGTCGGGATATCGGCCAAGAGTTCAGCGATGGTTTGCCCGGTGATGGTCAGGGCATCCCCATGGAGGAGTCCGGCATGGAGCAGCATCTTCATCACCTGGGGGACGCCCCCAGCCTTGTGGAAGTCGGTGGCCACATACCGCCCTGAGGGCTTCAGATCACAGAATACGGGGACTTTCTGGCGAATGGTCTCAAAGTCATCGATGGTGAGGTTTACGCCGATGGCGTTGGCGATCGCCAATAAATGCAATACAGAATTGGTGGAGCCGCCCACCGCCATAATCACCGCGATCGCATTTTCAAAGGCTTTGCGGGTCAGGATTTGGCTGGGCAGGATTTGCTTGCGAATGGCTTCGACCAAAGCGAAAGCTGACTTCTCAGTGCTGTCGGCTTTCTCTGCATCCTCAGCCGCCATGGTTGAGGAATACATCAGGCTCATGCCCATGGCTTCAAAGGCAGAGGACATGGTGTTAGCGGTAAACATGCCCCCGCAGGAACCGGCCCCTGGGCAGGCATGTTTTTCGACGGCCAGAATTTCCTCATCACTAATTTTGCCAGCGCTATATTGCCCGACCGCTTCGAAGGCGCTGACGACGGTAAGGTCTTCGCCGTTATAGTGACCGGGCTTAATCGTGCCCCCATAGACAAAGATGGCGGGTATATTCATACGGGCGATCGCAATCATTGCCCCCGGCATGTTTTTGTCGCAGCCGCCGATGGCCAGAACCCCATCCATGCTCTGGCCATTGCAGGCCGTTTCGATCGAATCGGCAATTACCTCCCGCGAGACCAGGGAATATTTCATCCCCTCAGTGCCCATGGAAATGCCATCACTGATGGTGATCGTTCCAAACATCTGGGGCATTGCGCCCGCCTGCTTCAGCCCCGCTTCCGCCCGGACCGCTAGCCCCCCAAGCCCCATGTTGCAGGGGGTAATGGTGCTGTGGCCGTTGGCAAGTCCCACAATCGGTTGTGCAAAATCATTATCCCCAAAGCCTACAGCCCTCAACATGGCTCGGTTTGGAGTTCGTTGTACACCCTGGGTGATCGCCTGGCTTCTACGGTTATCCGGCATGGTTTATGTGTCGCATCTCAGCAGTACCCCATATCCTATCGAATCCCTTCTGCGCTACAACAAAGGCCAATGTGGCGGGCTATGGATAAGAGTTTTTAGCGTGCCGGAGGCTTTCTGACCCCAGTTCTTTCTGACCCCAGCTATAAACGGGCACCGTTGACTGCTGAGGCAGACTCGTGTCGTGCATTGGGATTTCGTCAGGCGTGCAGTCAATAATCTTTTGGCATTTCTTAAGACCCGCCCCAGGGAGATCCAAAATATCCCCAAATTCCGCATAAATTGCGATTTAGAAACCAGGGGTTCCTCAAGTGCTGTATCGAATTGCTCCAAGTCTGGGTCATGGTACGACAGACATCCTGTGCCAGAATGGCATTCGAGTCATCAGGATATTTATCGGCGGCGTTCCCCTATATGGGGAAAGTCCCCCAGATAGGGGAACCCGTTGCATTTAACCTGCATTTGTCCCAGAGTCTGGGGCAATATGACGGGAGTTCCTGATATGTATTCATGAATTTAAGTGAACTACTCACCCGCTATGAGGCGGGAGAACGAGATTTTCGAAATGCTAATTTGGCGGGCGTGGACCTGTCCCAGCGGGTACTTCCAGAGGTGAATCTGCGGGACTCTAACTTGGCTGGGGCGATTTTAGATGGGGCTGATTTGCACGGTGCGAACCTGCGGGGGGTGAAGCTCACCCAAGCATCGCTAAGCAAAACGAATCTAATGCTGGCCAATTTGATTGGGGTTGACTTCAGTGACGCCAACCTAATGGAGGCCAATCTTACAGAAGTGGGGATGCGAGGGGCGTTATTGCCCAGGGCTACCCTCCTGCAAGCGACTCTGCAAGATGCCAATTTGAATGAGGTCAACCTCGATGAGGCCAACTTGGAAGGGGCTAATTTATCGGGAGTCAGTCTAAATCGGGCTCGACTGGCCAAGGCCAACTTAACCAACGCCAAGCTCGAAGGAGCGAGCCTCGCGACCGCTACGGTGGTGGAGGCTGTGCTGGTGCGGGCCAACTTGCAAGGGGCGATCGTTACAGGGGCGACGCTGGATCTGGCTGACATGAGAGAAGTGGATCTGAGCCGCGCCAAGCTTCAAGGATGCAGCATGGTCGGTACCGTTTTGACGCGGGCTAACCTCAGGGGAACCAATCTCAGTTGGAGTTCGCTGCGGGGCGCTGATTTAAAAGGGGCAACCCTCTATCGAGCCAAGCTCAGTTGGTCTAACCTCAGCGGAGCCAAGTTGAACGAGGCGGTGATGATCAACGCCAGCATGGCCTATGCCAATCTCAAGAATGCGGACTTACAGGGGACGATATTGCCCGACGGCGTCACTCATGAGTAGGGTGAAGCCCATGCAGCGCCACGTCTAGGGCCATACTAGGGGCTGGGTAAGGGTGGCCGAAGGAAATGGGTTGAAAGCGGCGATCGCGAAAGGGCATGTGGGCGATCGCCTTGCGTCGAAAGCGGTCCACATCGTATTGCAGCCCAATCAGACCGAGATGGAGTAAGGAGGCCACGCTCTCTAACGGCGGGCTGAGGTACTGTTCCATTGCTTCACCCATCCATAGCCAATGAGCAATCGAATCCGGTAAATGGTCGCTATAGCGTAACGGCAGCGCTTCGGTCGAAAACTGCTGGGCATAGGTGGCCGTCAGGAAGGGCTTGTACCTTCGCCGCTGGGGCGTTTGCTGCATGACAAAACTGAGTAGGGTGCCTTTGAGATAGGTGCGCAACTGCTCCGTCTCATCAATAGGCAACTCTGGCATAAACGGAATCTCAGTTAGGGCCGGATTGAGATTGTCGGGATCGCCCACGCTCAGATGGGTTCCCCCAATCACTGCAATTAGGGCTCTCGGACCTGAAAGCTGATCAAAGGGGCGCAGTTGCTGATCCCCACTGGGGGTGACGCCATCTTCAGTCCCCGTCAAGATCAGCGTGGGTACCTCCACTTGGCTGAGTCCCTCCGCCCCAAACAGTTGGCCAATGATCGGATTCATGATCACCAACTGAGTGATGCGATCGTCGGTTAGCCCGGTGGGCGGTAGGGCTAAGTCTGTGGCGGCGCACTGCAGCCAGTCCGCAGGGGAAAGGGCATTCGGCGTTAGGGCTTGGCAAAACTGGTTGAGCGCATCCAGATCTAGCGGGGCTCCGGCTAGGGCTAAACCGGTGTATCCCCCCAGGGAGTGGCCCACCAGAGTGACCTCGTCCAGGTTGAAGCGGCGGCGATCGGTAATGGCGGCCTCGTTGAGTTCCTGCAAATAGTCCAGGACCAAATGCACATCCAGGGGGCGATCAATAAACTCGCTGGCGGGCAAAATCGCCCCCTCGGCCTCGGCGAGGGCCTTGACGTTGCTGCCGGGATGCTCAATGGACACCACCGTCAGCCCGTGGGACGCCAAGTGATTGCCCAAGTAAGCCAGAAAGTCACGATCCGCTCCAAAACCATGGGATAGCAGGACCAGGGGGCCCTGGCTATTGCGGCTGTAGTAGATATCGATCGGAATGGTGCGCTGGTCTTGTCCGTAGCCCGAGCGGCTGGGGTCAACCAGGGCCTGAGACCAAACCCGAGGCTCGGTTGATCCCGCTGCTGCCGGGTTAAAGGGCATCACCCCTGCCATGGTTTCATCGCTCAGGGTTTGCTTGAGAACATCACTAAGGGCCAGTTGTTCCCACTGGGAGAGGCCGAATTGAGTCAGGAGAGTGAGGAGGGATCCAGCTCTGAGGGTGAGTTTCTCTGCTGGCAGATTTTGGAGAATGCCCAGGAGGCTGAGGCCACCAGGGGGCTGGGCGGCAGATTGGATCGCTACCTGCAAATCGGCAGGGGTGAGCCCAGGGGCGACTTCTGCCAGTAGCTCCAGCAACTGCTGGCCGTTATCAGAACCCAGCAGGTCTGCCACGATGCGATCGCTCATCTGCGGATCCAAGCTGAGGGGGCGACGTAGGGTTTGACGAACCGCTGGCGTCAGCAAGGGGCCATAGGGGCGTAGCCCTGGCGGCACTTGATCCGTGGTTGCCGCTGTTTCTAAATCGCTCACCTGAAGCGGCACCTGTACCGGCCCCAGTTGCACCACAATCTCCTCAACAGCTTGGACTGGACTGGCCATGGCCAGCAGCAAGGTTCCTATAATCCCGAGTGGCTTAGAAAGCCCATTATGGCGATCACGAAAGCATGCAAGCTGCGTTAGCGGAGCGTTCAAAGGAGGTCGTGGCATGAAAAGCAGACGATGATGAAGCGCACCTCCGATTAAAACCAGAGGGTGTCTCTCACTGTAATGAACTCAATCCAGCTTTGGCAGGTGGCAGATTGTTAAGTTTTACAGACTCGCTCCTTGGGTATCGAATGCTTTCAGTGATTGGAGCCTGGCAGCATTAGGGCGGAGTGCAAGCTCAGCACAATATGAAAAACCTGTTACGTCTCAAGGGGCAAGAGCATATTCCCCTGTTACGCTAAGCACGATCATTCTGATAGCCTGAAGCGCGGCAACTGCCGATGCTTGCGACAGGTGTTCAGGGTCTTCAAAACATCACCCTTGATGGGCCTGAATCAGTCGGTCGCAAATCCTTTGGGGTTGGGCAATTCAATCCCTGGGCGTATGTCAAAATATGGGCGTTTTTGGCCGCCTATCGCAGACAGTGGAGTAGGCACTTACGAATGGAATCAATCGAGGCAATTTACGAATACGCCTGGCTAGTACCGGTTCTACCACTGGTTGGTGCGGCGATCGTCGGCACCGGTTTAGTGAGCTATAGCCAGACCACAAGTACCCTGCGGCGTCCAGCCGCTGTCTTTATCGTTTCACTGACGGGGGCAGCGATGGTGCTGTCCTTCTTATTATTTTTTAGTCAATTTCAAGGGCATGAGGTTTATACCCGCACCATTGATTGGGCCTCTGCTGGCGACTTTCACCTGACCATGGGGTATACCCTCGATCATCTAGCGTCGTTGATGCTGGTGATCGTCACGACCGTAGCCTTTCTGGTGATGATTTACACCGATGGCTACATGGCCCATGACCCGGGTTATGTGCGCTTCTATGCCTACCTAAGCCTGTTTAGCTCATCAATGCTAGGGCTGGTTATTAGTCCTAACCTGCTGCAGGTTTATGTGTTCTGGGAACTGGTGGGCATGTGCTCCTACCTGCTGATTGGGTTTTGGTATGAGCGTAAGGGCGCTGCCGATGCTTGTCAGAAGGCGTTTGTGACCAACCGGGTTGGCGACTTTGGCCTGCTGCTGGGGATGCTGGCGATTTTCTGGGCCACCGGCAGTTTTGAGTTCGATGTGATGGGCGATCGCCTTACCGATTTGGTCACCACGGGCAGCTTGAATGCGGGTCTGGTGTCAATCTTTGCGATCTTGGTCTTTCTAGGACCGATGGCCAAATCAGCGCAGTTCCCCCTGCATGTGTGGCTACCCGATGCCATGGAAGGCCCCACCCCGATTTCCGCCTTGATTCACGCTGCAACCATGGTCGCGGCTGGGGTCTTCTTGGTGGCGCGGATGTTCCCAGTCTTTGAGGACCTGCCCACGGTCATGACCGTGGTGGCCTGGACTGGGGCCACCACCGCCTTTATTGGGGCCAGTATTGCCATTACCCAAAATGACATCAAAAAAGGTCTGGCCTATTCCACCATGTCCCAGTTGGGATACATGGTGATGGCCATGGGGGGCGGCGCTTATGGTGCAGGCCTCTTTCACCTGATGACCCATGCCTACTTCAAGGCAATGCTATTTCTGGGCTCTGGTTCAGTTATTCATGGCATGGAAGGGGTTGTGGGCCATGATCCCGTTTTGGCCCAGGATATGCGGCTGATGGGGGGCCTGCGCAAGCACATGCCGATCACGGCCATCACCTTTTTGATCGGGACCCTGGCGATTTGTGGAATTCCCCCCTTTGCCGGATTTTGGTCTAAAGACGAGATTTTAGGCTCTACCTTTGCCGTTAGCCCGGTGCTCTGGGGCGTTGGCTGGCTGACCGCCGGGAGCACCGCCTTTTACATGTTCCGCATGTATTTCTCCACCTTTGAAGGGGAGTTTAGAGGCACCGACAAGACGATTCAACTGCAGCTCAAGCGAGAGCAGTTGATGGCCATGGGGGCTTCCCTCGGGCCGGGAGCCATGAATCCCCAAGAACTTACCTTGGCGGAAGAGACCCATGGCGACGACCATGACGATCATCACCACAGTGATACCCCCCACGAGTCGCCGTTTGCGATGACCTTTCCGCTGATGGCCTTAGCGGTGCCGTCAATGCTAATTGGTTTGGTGGGAACGCCGTTTGCCAATTATTTTGAGGCGTTCATCCATCCCCCTGGGGAGGAACTGCTGGAACTGGCAGAATCAGCCGAAGCCTTTGACTGGAGCGAGTTCCTGATCATGGGGGGCTCATCCGTCGGCATTGGCCTGATTGGTATCACCTTAGCGGTGATGATGTATCGCACGCGGGTGATTGACCCAGGGGCGATCGCAAGCCAAATCAAGCCGCTCTACCAGTTTTCCAAAAACAAATGGTACGTCGATGACCTTTATGAGGTGGTGTTTGTTCAGGGCAGCCGCAAGCTGGCTAAGCAAGTGCTTGAAATCGATGTCCGGATTGTGGACGGCATTGTTAACTTGGCGGGCTTTGTCACCTTGGTCACAGGTGAGGGCCTGAAATATTTCGAGAATGGCCGGGCTCAGTTCTACGCCTTGATTGTTTTTGGTGCGGTTCTAGGTCTTGTCCTGTTATCAGGGGTGACTTAAAGCCGAGTATGCCTCTCGTTCAGCACTGCTTTAGGGCAGTGCTCAGCCTTCGCTGCGATTAACCTCCTGCTCGAAAGCGCCTTTTCAAAAAACTGCCACTACAAATCACCGTTATGGACCTTGCTCATTTTCCTTGGTTAACGGTTACCACCCTTTTACCAATCACGGCGGCCCTGCTGATCCCTTTCATTCCGGATCAAAACGGTCGCACGATTCGCTGGTACGCCCTAACCGTTGGCCTGATCGATTTTGTTCTGCTGGTCATTGGCTTTTCTAAGGGCTACGACCTCCAGGGCTCTGGCCTCCAATTGGTTGAAAGCTACACCTGGGTTGGTGAGCTTGACCTGCGCTGGTCGGTTGGCGTCGATGGCCTATCGATGCCGTTGGTGCTGCTTACCGGCTTTATCACCACTCTGGCTATTTTGGCCTCTTGGCCGGTCACCTTTAAGCCTCGCCTGTTCTACTTCCTGATGCTGGCCATGTACAGCGGCCAGCTCGGGGTGTTTGTGGTTCAGGACATGCTGTTGTTCTTCTTCATGTGGGAGCTAGAGCTGATCCCGGTCTACCTACTGCTCTCGATTTGGGGCGGCAAGCGGCGGCTCTACGCGGCCACCAAGTTCATTCTGTACACCGCTGGGGGCTCCCTCTTTATCCTGGTCGCCGCCTTAGCGATGGCCTTTTATGGGGACACCATTACCTTTGATATGACGGCCCTGGCCGCAAAGGATTATCCGCTCAACTTCCAGCTATTTATGTATGCGGCCTTCTTCATTGCCTATGGGGTGAAGTTGCCGATTATTCCCTTACACACCTGGCTGCCAGATGCCCATGGTGAAGCGACGGCACCGGTCCATATGCTGCTGGCGGGCATCTTGCTGAAAATGGGCGGTTATGCCCTACTGCGAATGAATGTGGGCATGTTGCCTGCAGCCCATGGCGTTGTGGCTCCAATCTTGATTGTTTTTGGGGTTGTCAACATTATTTACGCGGCCCTGACCTCCTTTGCCCAGCCCAACCTGAAGCGGAAAATTGCCTATTCCTCGATCTCCCACATGGGCTTCGTCATGATCGGGATCGCCTCTTTCACCAATCTGGGTCTCAGTGGGGCGGTGTTGCAGATGGTTTCCCATGGCTTGATCGGGGCCAGTCTCTTCTTCTTAGTCGGGGCGACTTACGATCGCACCCACACCCTGATCCTGAATGAAATGGGCGGGGTCGGCCAGAAGATGCCCAAGATTTTCAGCATGTTCACCGCCTGCTCCATGGCCTCCTTGGCATTGCCGGGGATGAGCGGGTTTGTGGCTGAGCTGATGGTGTTTGTGGGGTTTGCCACCAGCGATGCCTACAGCTTTAACTTCAAGCTGATTATGGTGATCTTGATGGCAGTTGGGGTGATTTTGACCCCAATTTACCTGCTGTCAATGCTGCGGGAAATTTTCTATGGGCCTGAGAACAAGGAACTAATCGAGCATGAAGTCCTGATCGACGCCGAGCCCCGTGAGGTATTCATCATTGCTTGTCTGCTGGTGCCGATCATTGGCTTTGGGCTCTACCCCAAGCTCTTGACTCAGGTCTATGATGCGACCACGCTGCAGCTCACCGATCGCCTCCGCGACAAGGTGTTTGCCATGAATAACGCTGAATCCGTACAGCCCTTAGCTTGGCTCCCGCTCAAGGCGCCGACTTTGCCCGAGCGGTAAATTCTGATTAAAGCCGCTTGGCTTTAAAGAACTCAACCCCGTTTCCCAAATCTGGAAGCGGGGATTTTTTTCGGTAGAGGCAACATAACCGGCAAATCGTTCTCTGGAAACCTGTTGCCCCGCTTTGAAGTCTTAGGATAACTACAGTCATCTGAGGGAAAGTTTAAAACATCGTCTTAGACCGGAAAGGACGGTAGCTGGGCAGTATTTAATGGTGAACAGGCAAGCAGCGCGATTACAAGCAATCATGCGGAAACATTGGTGGCAACTCATTAGTTCAGGAACGGTGGCATTGGTAACGGTGGCAGGGTTGTCTCCTGCAGGTGCGATCGCCGCCCTGCCCGAGGCGGTCCGTCCCGAGACCCAGCTGACGACAGCCCAGTCGAGCGACGAAACAACGAATATCCGAGTTTATGAGCAGGCGAGTCCATCGGTCGTTGCCATCGAGACCGGTAGCGGCGGGGGGAGCGGCAGCATTATCAGTGCCGATGGCTTGATTTTGACCAATGCCCACGTGGTCGGCAGAAGCCAAGTGGTAACCGTAATTTTGGCGGATGGTCGAGAATTTGTGGGTGACGTGGTGGGCTATGGCGACAATCGCCTTGACCTAGCGGCCGTGCAACTGCGTAATCCCCCCAGCAATCTCCCGGTGATAGAGATTGCCGCCCCTGACTCTGAGCGCAATGGCCAAGCTGCCTTCGCGATCGGCAGTCCCTTCGGTTTGCAGGGCACCTTCACCACCGGTATCGTTAGCCGTATTGATCTGGATCGCAACTTAATTCAGACAGACGCCGCCATCAATCCAGGCAACTCGGGCGGGCCGTTGCTCAATAGCCGCGCCGAACTGGTGGGCGTCAATACATCCATTTTCACTACGGGGGATCGCGGGGGCAATATCGGCATTGGCTTTGCAATTCCGACTGACGAAGTTCTGCCTTTTATTGCCTCGGTCCAGAACGGCAGCGCCGCTACAACTGCAAGCGCTAGTGGAGGCCGCAATGATAACCCACCTGAGTCCATTAGCCTGAACGCCACCATCCGGGGGCAGCTGGGTGATAGCAGTAATGTATTGCCCGATGGCAGCTTCTTTAATGGCTATGTCTTTGAGGGCCAAGCCGGTCAGCAGGTGGCCATTGATATGGTCAGTCGCGAGATCGATCCCTACGTGATTTTAATCAGCCTTGAAGACGATGACTTTTACGTGGAAGATGACGACAGTGGCGGCAACCTCAATGCCCGACTCGTCACTACCCTGCCCGTGACGGGCCGCTATGTGATCTTGGCCAACTCCTATGCAGAGGGAGAGCGCGGTGACTACGAGCTGAGCTTAAGCCAGTTGGGGGGCGGTGGCGCTTCCCACAGCGGCAGCCATTCCTCTAGCGGCGGGAACCAATCGAATGATTTTATTCTGCGGCGGCAAGGGAGCCTAGACTCAGGGGATGCCCTCGCGCCCGACAACACCTACTACGACGAATACAGCTTCCAAGGCAGAGCGGGCCAGCGGGTCACCATCACCTTAGAGAGCAACGAGTTTGACACGTATTTGGCCCTAGGGGATGAAAATGGCAACCTGATCGACAGTAATGATGACTATCAATCAGGGAGCACAAACTCTCAGATTGTGGTGACCCTTCCCCAAAACGGCACTTACATCGTCATTGTGAACGGCTATTCTCCGGCGGATCAGGGCCGTTATTCGCTCACTGTGCGCTAGGGGCCACCATAAAGCGACGCGCCTTAGAATCCCAGCCAGGTAAAAAAGTCTTGGTGAGTGAACAGTTCTAGTACAAGCAACGCCACAAACCCGACCATGGCAAAACGTCCGTTGATTTTCTCGGCGTAGACGTTCCAGCCGAAGGACGCGGCTTGTGGCGTTTCTGTCTCGACCGGAGCGTCGTCTAGGGGTGAGGCTGCCGCCTCCTTCTCTGGGGAAGGGGTGCTAGAGGTATCGTCAACCATAGGGAAATGCCGCAGCGGCAAAAACTTCTGAATGAGCCTATCACAATCAATCCGGTCCAATTACACTACTCTGGAGATTAACGACGCACGTTAGGTGTCATGAATTCCGTGGATCGCCTCGCCCAGGAGTCAATGGCCGATGGGCCAACTGTTTACAACGATGGCTGGTGGGCTCAAGCCTTTATCTGGCTGTTTAGCCGCAAGATGGCTAACGCGATCGGAGCCCAGCGGCAATCTAAAGGCTATCAAGGCTTTGTTGAGCTATCTGAGCAAATCATGCGGGGGCGTAATGCTCAGCAGCAGCAGGAGTCTGTGGCCCGAGTACTGAAATCATTGGTGCCTGCACCGGTTCTGTGGCTGATTCGCAATTTGTTTTCGCCGACTCAGTTGGTGTGTGAGCTGAATGCCTGGTTTGCGACGGTGCTATTTGATTGGCTGGTGGGGCCTTGCGAAGTCACAGCGGTGGAGGTGCCGACTGAGAATGGCGATCGCCTGCAAAAAAGTGGCGTCCACATCGAGCGCTGCCGTTATTTAGAGCAGAGTCGCTGCGTGGGCATGTGCATCAATATGTGCAAATTGCCGACACAGCGTTTCTTTACTGAGGACTTTGGCATCCCCCTAACGATGACCCCTAACTTTGAGGACTTCAGTTGCGAAATGGTGTTTGGCCAGCCGCCGTCGCCCCTTGAAACAGAGGAGGCTTACAACGAACCTTGCCTCAAAGATCAATGCCCTACAGCCCAATCTACGGGGGGCAAAGACCGACTTCAAGGAGCCCTTGTCCCTTGTCCCAAAATCCGCAATTGATGTTGGGGGTGGGGTCAGCTCAATCACATCTCTCGACATTCAAGAGCTAACCGTCTTGATTCCAGGCCAATCGTATAAACACCCTCTAACGGATAGCCTTAAAAAGGGGGACTTTGAAGCCAAGCTAGATAGCCTCTTTCCCTAAGCGAAGCCTTAGCGCAGCCATGCCTAAAAGGCTATTGCCCGGAGGGCTTTAGGGGGCGGCGACAGCGGGAGATTCCACTGGACGCTAATCCTATACGTGGG
>JBHJIP010000180.1:0-5264 GCA_050043365.1 Leptolyngbyaceae cyanobacterium | reverse complement strand
GACCGGTGGGCAAAGGCAGGGTGGCATGGTGGGAGGGGAGGTGTTCGCGAACCGTGCGCTTAAGCGCTTCGATACGGGCGGTGTCGGTATGTAAGGGGCGGTCCCACAGGGGTTGGGCGTAGGTGAAGGAGACGCGGTAGGGCAAGTCGGCAGCGGTGGGAGCTTCGAGGGCGATCGCCGCCTTTTCAAAACTATCGGCTTGGGTCAAATCCCGCAGTCCGGCCTCACTCTCCACTGCATCGAGTTGGTTAAACCAGGCGTCTTCGCTGGTGGGGCGCGCGTCGGTGAGAAAGATAAAGACTTGGTAACCCGCCTCTGACCAGGGTCGCGCTGCCTCACAGACCGCATCCGCGTCCACATATTGCTGGGTTTCGAGGCGGAGAATAGCGTAGGGGCAATTCTGGGCGGTAGCGGGACGACCCAGCAGAACTAGGGGCAGACCCAGAAAAAAGGGCAGTCGTTTGAGCAGCGCGCGGGAACCCATAAATAACTCCGAAGGGACAATTCGGCAGGACAAGCTGAACAGGTAAAGCTACAACCTCTAGGCTTAGGATTACCCAGGTGATGCAATATCTTCTAACCTCTCACGTCATCTTCAGCTTGCCATCGGTTCTGCCTGCCCGTTTTGCATCCCCATAGTGGTATTGCCGACGTTCTTTGAACGGTAATTGGGGGTTTACCCTTTACTTGGGCTCACTGACAAGAAAGGGGTAAACATGCAGTCTGTGCATTGGGTGCATGGCGTTTCATCATGGGTTGCGGCTGACCTGTAATCGTGACTACGCTTTGCCCAAAAGGCCCGTGGCTACGATGCCATTACTCTACGTATGGCGGTCCCATGACAATTGCTGCAGATGACTTTGAGTCTATTTCCCAATCTGAACCGGTTGCTCACCCCACGGAACTGACCTACCTGCGTACGCTGATCTATGCCGGTATTGTCGGTGCAGCTGGGGGCGTTGTTGCCACC
The DNA here is from genome assembly GCA_050043365.1 of Leptolyngbyaceae cyanobacterium. Lineage (GTDB taxonomy): Bacteria > Cyanobacteriota > Cyanobacteriia > Phormidesmidales > Phormidesmidaceae > PCC-6406. The sequence continues at coordinate 4,294 of JBHJIP010000180.1, read as the reverse complement.
CTCTATTACTTTGTACTAGAGCAACTGCTGGAATTGGTTTGGGAATCAGGGCGGGAGACAATCGTTGGGTTTTTCCCCGCTTGGCTCCCCCACTGGCATTACACCTGGATCATTGCCACGATTGGGGGGCTGGGGGTCGGCCTCTGTCTCTACTTTTTGGGGCTACCAGGGGAAATGGCGATCGTCATTGACCGCGTCCATGATGCCGGTCGCCTAGAGCCCAAACAAACCCCTGGCATGATTGCCACCTCTTTGGTGTCGATTACGGCAGGGGGCAGTCTGGGGCCAGAGGCCCCTCTGGTGCAGATCAACGGTAGCCTCGGCAGTTGGCTCTCCGAAAAGCTCAAGCTGAGCGTCAAAAATACTCGGGTGATGACCTTTTGTGGCATGGGCGCAGCCCTGGCGGCCTTTTTTGGTGACCCGATTGGGGGACCCTTATTTGCCCTCGAAATCCCCCATCGACAGGGCCTTGAATATTATGAAGCGATTATTCCAGCGATGGTGGCGGGTATCTGCAGCTTTGGGGTCTTTCGCCTGGGGACCGGCCTTGCTGTAGGCGGCAGCTATAACTTTGGTCGGTTTGGCGACTTGCCCAGCCTCTCCTGGCTGAATCTACTCGAAGGGGCAGGGTTGGGTCTGGTGGGGGCCTTGGCTGGAATTTTGTTCATCGGCATGTTCCGGCTAATGAAGTGGTTGATCCAAGCGATCGAGCATCGGCATATTCTGCTGGCCCTGTTGGGAGGGCTCGGGATTGGTTGGATTGCAGTACTCTATCCACCCACTCTCTTTTTTAGCGAACAGCAAATTGAAACCCAGCTTCTGGCCCAATCGGCATCCTTTGGGGTGATTACCCTGCTGGGCATTTGTCTGGCCAAGATGGTAGCCATTTGTCTCACCATCCATGGGGGCTTTCGGGGCGGCTTTATTTTCCCGTTGTTTTTCACGGGGGCAAGCTTGGGACTGGCGATCGCCTTTGGCATTCCCGCCATCCACCCCACTATTGCGGTGCTCTGCTGCATGGCCGCCATTAACGTGGCAATCACCAAGACGCCAATCAGCACCACAATTATTTTGACGGTGCTGTCTGATACGACGATCTTGCCGGTGGTGGCGATCGCCAGCTTCACCAGCTTCTTACTCACCAGCAATATTGGCTTGCTCAAAACCCAGCGGGCCAGGGCCACCGAAAGCCTCTCCGGGTTTACCACCCCTGAGCCAGAGGAAACGGTTGCCCAAGAGGCCACCGCTTAGGGCTAAGGCAATTTTTGAAAAAGAGACTACTTGGTTACGGTGCGCTACGCCTCGCGATAATCGATGTAGGGGCACCTCTTGTGGGTGCCCGCGATAACCTACCGGAAGGCACGAGTCGAGAAATCATTGTGTTCAGGGGCGATTGGCGGAGGGTAGGCACAAGACCTACCCCAAGGTAAATTCTTGTCTGGAAATCTCCTTAGGGCGCGTTGATCTGCTGTCTCTGGGCCCTACGCTCAAGACACAGATGACTCGGGTGCCCGCAGCTTCGGGGGAGTCAGGCTACGGAAATAAGCGCCGCCCACCACCACCATAAATAAGCCATAGGCCAGCAGTTGCCCTGCATACATGCGATCGCGATAGCCCAGCAAGGTTTTCAGCAACACCCCAGGGAAGCCCTTGTCTGGCAAGACCCCATGGATATCCCACGCCAGGGGACCCAGTAGGCAAGACTGTTGAGAAATGCACAGCTCGCCTAAGGTCGGGGACAAATTACCCAGGGCATAGACGGCTTCATCCAAATGGTAAAAGAAGGACATCACCAGCCCGCCGATAATTAGCAGCAGCAGCACCCCCATCACTTGGAAAAACTGCCGCAGATTGATGCGAATGCCCCATTTGAAGAGGGCGAAACCAATCAGCGTTGCGCCCGTCAGCCCGCCCAGTGCCCCCACCAAAGCCGCACCGCTTTGCTGCACAGAGGTAAAAATAAACAGCACCGTCTCGATGCCTTCTCTGAGGACGGCGATGCAGATCAAACTAAACAGGGTCCATTCTGCCCCCACCGCATCAGTCAGCGCCGCTGATAGGGTGCCTTCGATATTGCTTTTCAAAGAACTGGCTTGACGGGTCATCCACACCAACATCCAGCTCAGCATGATGATCGCGATCGCCCCAAACAAGCAGTCAAAGACCGGTTCAATCAGAGCTTCTAACCCCGGCAGCCCCTGCCGTACCTGGGTCACCGTCACATTCAAAATGATGCCGATCAGGGCGCTGCCCACCAGCCCCGCCCCAATTCCGGCATAGACCCAGCGATTGAGATAAGACTGCTTTGCCTTGCTGAGACAGGCCAACACAATCCCCACCACCAAAGCCGCCTCAACCCCTTCCCGAAGGGTTACAAAGAAGGCCGGAAGCCCAGCGGAAAGCATCATTTCTCTTGACCTGTCAGAAAACCTTGCCCCTATTCTATCGAGATTAATCCCCTAAGATTTAGTCCTGCGTTGCAGGACATGCCTTAATCTTCATTCAGCCCTATCGTCTTACCGTGCGCATGCACATCCCATCCAAAATCCACTTTTCGGGGGGCGTGGGGGAGATCGGCCGCCACATCAGGGGGTTTGGGGGCCAGCCCCCAATTCCGGTTTTCCGAAAACCATCCATCCGCTGCAATGCATGTCTTTGATGGACCATTGCACAGAATCAGAGATCGCTCCATCAAGACGCACTCAACCCAATCTCCTGCAACCGCTGAGCCAAATACGCCCCAGCAGTCAAGCTGGGATAACGAACCTCTCCCCCCGTCTGAGCCACCCATTGCGGCAGCGGCGTCAAATCCACCTCAGGGCGAGGATGCACAAAAAACGGTAGCGAAAAGCGCCGTTCGCGATCCTGATCAGGATTCACCACCCGATGGGTCGTGCTCGGGAACAAGCCATTGGTGAGGTTCTGCAGCATATCCCCGCTGTCCACAATGATTTGTCCGGGGAGGGGGGCGATCGCCCGCCATTGTCCATCGTGCTGCAGTAGTTCCAACCCAGGAGCCGTGGCCTCGCAGAGCAGCGTAATCAAATTGATGTCTTGATGGGGCGCAGCCCGTAAACTAGCCGGATGGGCCTCTGGGGGAATCGGCGGATAGTGAATCACCCGTAACAGCGTCGGGCTATCCACGACCCGATCTTGGAAGTAATCACGCGGTAGCGCCAGAGCCAGGGCACAGGCTTGCAGCAACTGCAATGCACAGGCTTCGAGCTGTTGAAACAATTCGGTTAAAACCGGCTGAAAGTCCGGCACCTCTGTGGGCCACACATTGGCTGGAGTCCCCGTTTTCCGACCAATGTGCCAAAATTCCTTCAGGTCTGGGTGGGGATAATCCTTGGCATGCTCACGGCCAAAGTGAGTGAAGCCGCGCTGTCCATGGAGGTTCAGATCTTCGTAGCGGCTCTTAACCTCTGATGGCAGTTCAAAGACGGTTGTGGTGGCCCGATAGGCGGCATCGATCAAATTGGCATCAATCCCGTGGTTCGTTAAGGCAAAGAATCCCAAGTCTTGTAGTGCTGCTTTCAGGGCCTGGATAAAACCTATTTGCTGAGCCAGATCCCCCTTTTGAAAGGTTTGGAGATCCAAAACAGGAATAGTTTGGTTCATGAAAGTTGTGATTTGAGCTTGAAAGGATCATTAACTGCTAGGCTCACTGGGCTAAAGATCTTCCGCAACGTGACCCTATGGATGAGTTGGACAAGCTAATACGTCAGCAAACCAGTTATTCAATCCTGGCTGAATGGATTCAAAAACACCAGGGCTGCAATTATTTGACAGCTTGTGTCCGACTCAATAAAGCCTTAAAACAGTATCGCCTGCGCCATCAGCCCCAGATTGACTGAGCCTTGGTCTCTTTGGCCCCAGGTGATTCTCTCTAAAAGGCCGCTCTGATGCTTTACAAGCAAAGTGGGTTGCAGTCTTGTCCTAATCGGACTGACGACTGCTATAACAAGACTATGCCCAGCAAAGAAACCCTGTTTGCCTTATCTTTGTTCCCGTATCTGGGATTTCTCTACTTTTTGACGAGATCGGGCCAAACGCCGCGTCTGGCCCTGATCGGCTTCTACAGCCGCGACCATGTCCGCTATCTGTTGCTCGTTGCGCACATCGACGCCGTAAGCGCTGCTGCCAATCTGGCTGGCTACGGCTTCGGCGGACTCCTTCTCCAAATCTACGACCGCAACGTGACGGGCGCCGTCTGCTGCGAAGCGTTCGCACAGTGCTTTGCCGATGCCGTTGCCACCACCGGTAACGACGACAACTTTTCCCTGAATATCCA
>JBHJIP010000179.1:0-3158 GCA_050043365.1 Leptolyngbyaceae cyanobacterium | reverse complement strand
CTGACTGATGCTGGCCGCAATACCCACTAAGGGAAACATCAACCCTGCCTCCGGTTGCCTTTGAAACCATCTTCGCTCTGATGCGATGGCTAACCAATTTACTTTGCATATTTTCTACGCGCAGAGTTTGCCAAGTCGTGTTCCATAGCCGCTTCCTCCGGTGTCGGCACCAATTCCCCACTGGGTTGAAAGTAACGAAGTACGTCGTCCCGTACCCCTACAAATAATCCCAAGACCTCACTCCAGCGTTGTCCTGATGCATTGGGCTCAATCGGCTCATAATGCTGCCCGCTCAGTCGATAGCCCTCAAACTCCAAGGTTTCAGGGGAGAACCAAAAGTACTCCGGGGTGCGGAACCGATCTTGATACAGCAGCTTCTTGAGGTTGCGATCCGTTTTGGCCGTAGCCGGAGAGAGTAGCTCAATAATCAAGTCAGGATATTGACCGCCCTCTTCCCACACCACCCAAGATTTGCGAGGACGTTTCTCCGTTTGCTTCACCAAGAAGAAATCAGGACCTCGAAAGTCACGACTCTTGAGCTGTTCGCGACTAAAGTAAACGGTCAGATTCGCGCCGATAAAGAAGTCAGTTTGGTCTCGCCACAGCCATTCCAGACAGGCCACCAGTAGCGCCAGTTGGGCATAGTGCAGCGAACTTTCCATTTCGGGCTCGTTACTCTCTAGCTGGGTAGCATCTGGCATTAAATCCGCCAGTTCTGCAGCGGTCATGACCATGGTGGTGGGGCCTGAGGGCAAGATGTGCCTATTGTAATGCCCATGCCAGGATGCCTAGGGAACGGTTTTGGCGGCAGGCTGCTAACGGGTGAACTCATAGATTTGGCACCGCCAACCGTTGAAACTCGCAACCCATCATTGGCTGATAGGCATTACCCATGCGACCGAACACTAAAGACCATAATTCACCGAAAAATAAAGGCTCTCTTCCTGAAGGTTGTCCCCCCGATCGCTCAAATTCACCAAAGGAATCGCCCCATCCAGCCGCACCGTCAGCCGCTCTACCGGCGACCAAATCACCCCCAACCCCAGCCCCGCCAAAAACGACTGGCTCGGCAGCGCCGTTGGATTATCAGGATGATTCCAGACCGTACCCACATCAAAAAACGGGGCCAACTGTAACGTGGCGGCCCCATTGTCGCGACGATTGAGAGTGATGCGATCTTCCACCGATAGCCGCAAGCCATTGTCGCCGCCCCGCACATTTTGCCGATAGCCCCGCAGGCTTTGCCCACCGCCGATATAAAACGCCTCTGACGCCAGCAGTGGATCCCCCGCCAGTTGCAGATCTAACCCCAACAGCAGCAGGTGAGATTCGCTCAGGCGCTGCACCCGCTGCAGTTGGAACAGCCAGCTAAAGAAACTCCCCGATGGGGTGGGGGCGTCATTAACCGTGGCGTCGAACCAGTCTGTACCCAGGTTGAGCTGCGATCGCGCCGCCCAAGCCCCGCTGGCGTCCCGATGCAAATAGTCTTGCCCTAGGGTGATTACAGTGGTGCGGGTGGTGCCGTCAGTCTCGGCCCCGGCCCCAAAAGGGGTACCCAAATCATTGAATAAAAAGGTCTGGCCGTTGCGGTGACGCAGCCCCACCGACAGCGCAAACTCCTCCCGGTAGGTGCGGGTGAGGGGGTGACGATATTGCAGTTCGTAGACATTGGCATCGGCGCGGATGCCCAAACTGTCGAATGGGGCCTGGATAACACGGCTGCGAATCAGCCCTAAAGATGCAGATACCGTATTGTTTTGGCCACTGAGGGGATAGGTGTAGTCCAGATCAACCCGGTTTAAACCACGGGTGTGTTGATAGGTGACGGCGAGGCGATCGCCCGCACCGGTCAAATTGCCGTAACCCACTGTCGTGCCCACCCGCTCGGAACCAATGCTGGGGGGCGAATAGTTATCGACACTAAACTCCGCCGACCAAGGGGACGCTTCCACCACAGTAACGGCCAAGATCCCCTCGCCCGGTTCAGCTCCGGCCCGAAACTGGGCCTGCACCTCTGCAAACAGAGGATCTTGCTGAAGCAGGCGAATGGCGTCATCCAAGTCCGTGAACTGAAGGGGCGTCGTGAGATTTTGGTGGAGGCGATCGCGAATGTAATCGGGAGAGAGCCGCTCGGCGCCGGTCACCTCTATGCTCGCCAAGCGCCCTTCGATCACCTCAATACGGGCCACCCCATCAGTTAGGGCTTGGGGCGGTAGGCGAGCGGTGGAGTTCAGATAACCGGCTTCTGCATAGCGTTGCGTAATCGCGTCGGTGAGATCCTGCAGTTGCGCCAGGGTGATCGGTTCTCCCAGCAGGGGGGCGATCAACACCTGCCATGTGTCGGGGGTAAAGACGGTTGAACCCAGGACTTCAATTTGAGTGAGGGTGAAGCTGCCATCAGTAGGAGCTGCTTGGGCTAGAGATTGAGGGGCATTGGCTGTAGCAAGGGTCGAGGCCGTTTGGCCTTGAATGCCGGGATCTTTGGAGACCCTAACAGGAGCCATCTGTATCTTGTCCCCTGACTGCCAAGTGGCGATGGGCAAAGGAGATTGGGAATTGGCGAGGGCCAAGCTGGGAATGCCTGCCCAGAGCAGTAAGGCCAGCCAACATCGATCGAAGCGCGGAGAAACCATAGGAACCGTAGCTACAGGAACAGGGCGGAACTAATCAGCCAGACGGCAATCTCGGTCGAGGCCGGTGTGCAACAGCTCGGGAGGCTGAGACTGAGAGTCTACGAGTGGCTGATTCAAGCGTTCTGGATGGCGACAGGCATCGGTTAAGGGCACCATAGTCCGCTCGGTTGGGGTAACCAAAGTCACCTCAACTGGAGGCGTCGTCGTGATCTGAAATGAGCTACCGACAACCAGCCCCATGGCTCCATCGCTGCCCGCACCGCCCGTCCCGCCACCACCGCCACCGCCGCCACCCACACCACGACCGCCACCGCCACCGCCGCCACCGTTACCACCGCTTCCCCCCGCGCCGCCAGTGCCGTTCAGGGTTAACTGACTAGGGGCGGTGGTGATGCTGCCGCTGTTGAGGGCGATCGCCGCCCCCCCAGCACCGCCCGCACCGCCGTTACCGCCTGCCCCGCCACCGCCACCGCCACTGTTGCCTGAGCCAACGCCGCCATTCCCGCCATTCCCACCGACGCTGGG
>JBHJIP010000178.1:0-48822 GCA_050043365.1 Leptolyngbyaceae cyanobacterium | reverse complement strand
GTGGAGAGGAGGATGCTCCATGAGCTTAGTTCTAAGTTGGGGAACTTGAGCTTCTCATGGAGTGCCTCTTTCAAAAACCTCTGTCTCAAATGAGACTCACCTATTCAAAGGGGTTGCAGGACTTTTCTGCACCACTAAGCTGGGATGCCTCTCCTTCACCCTGCTGAATGGGAATCAGCACCTGTACCGTTGTGCCCTGGCCCAGTTGGCTTTGAACCGAGATCTGACCACCCATTAACGTTACAAACTGTTGGCTAATGGGCAAACCTAACCCTAACCCTTGTTCCGTTTTATAGTCCTGGCTAGTTTGCACAAAGGGCTGAAAAAGACCGTCAATATCCGTCGCTGCAATCCCTGATCCAGTGTCTTCAACTTCAAAGGCAAGCCACTCACCTTCCGTCTCGTCCGTAACCCAGGGTTGTACTCGCAATACCACTTGACCCTGCTGGGTAAATTTAATGGCGTTGCCCAATAAATTGCTCAGCACTTGTCGCAACTTATCTTTGTCAGCGCAGATATATTGTGGCAGCGCTGCAGCACAATCGAGGACTAGGGTTAACCCTTTTTCTTGCGCCTTGAGCCGTAGTAGAGCCTCTAGGTTGTGGAGGAACCGGTGCAAACTAAAACTTTGGGATTGCAGGGTGACTTGGCCGGCTTCAATTTTAGAAACCTTGAGCACCTCATTGATCTGATTGAGAAGATGATCGCCAGAGCGACGCATGGTTTCTAGATACTTTTGATGCTTGTCAGAGGTGTTCACATCTTGTTGCATGAGTTGAGTAAACCCAAGAATTGAATTCAAGGGCGTCCTCAATTCGTGGCTCATTTTGGCTAAAAATTGACCTTTTGCCTGGTTGGCAACTTCTGCAGCTTCTTTAGCCTCTTGTAGCTCAACGGTTCTTGTTTTAACGCGGACTTCAAGGATTTCGTTGGTATTGGCTAGGGCGCTAAAAGAGGTTTCTAACTGCTCAGCCATCTGGTTAAACAGTTGCCCTAAGGCCGTAAATTCCTTGATGCTTTCAACATGCACCCGTCGCTTCAGGTCACCATCGGCAATTGCCTGACTGGCTGTACTCAGTCGCAAGATGGGTTTAGTAATCCATCGAGACGTAAAAATACCGAGTAAAGTAGCTAAGGCCAAGGCTCCTAAGCACAGTCCGATCGTGGTGCGAGTATTAGCATTGATTTGGGCCATAAAGTCAGCTTCGGGCACCACAACCACAATGAGCCAGTCAATCCCAAGCCCGTCCTGAAAGGGGGTGACCTGTAAAAATTGGCGATCGCCCGCTAGGTCAAACTTCCCCTGAATCGGATCAGTAATTTGGTTTAGATCCCCATAGCGCTCAGTCAAGTACTGAACTGTTGACCGAATTAGCGGTTCATCACTGTCTGCCGCCATGACCCGTTGAATGCTTTCGTCCCCTTCCCCTGTTCGAAAGGAGGCTTCAACGCTTGAAGAAGCGACGATCAAACCAGACCGTTCGATAATAAAAGTCTGACCCGACTTGCCCATTTTGAGACCCTGGAGAAATTGACCAATTTGGGTCAAGACCAAATCCACTGCCAGAACCCCTTGGAGGTTACCTGTGCCATCGTAAAGCGGTTGGACAAAGGGTATCCCCAGGACTTCTTCAGCAAAATAAGTGTAAATCTCACCCCAAACCGGTTTTTCAGCTGCTACAGCAGCGGTATACCAAGGCCGAATCCGAGCATCGTAGTCTGGCGTTGTACTCAATAGCGCTTGACGATTACCCTGATCATCAACGGCATAGATGTTGTAGTCTCCTGCCGCCAATCCTGGCGTCACTTCCATAGTCTGGGTCCCATCGCTGTGGCGTCCTGGGGCGATCAGCCCTCCTTGCTCACTACCTATGTAGATATAGCTCACTGCGTCAAAACGCTGCAGTTGTTGCCAGAAATGACGTTCGATGGTGGTTAAATCTCCGATTTCGAGCACCCTCAGACGAAACGCATCCGCGTTGAGGCGATTAATTAAGACCGGAGTTTGGAGATAGCTCTCTAGACGATCTTGAATGCGGGCGGTGGTTTCCTGCCGTAATTGGGTTGCTACATCATTGACTGCACGCTGCCCGTTGCGCAGGGATAAAAAGCCTGTCAAGCCAACTGCAGTGAAGATCTGTAGGACAAACGGGATGATCAAGACCAGCCGCAGGGGAACGTTCTTCGGTGCCTGCGCCATGCGATTTGTCAAAGCTTTTTGAGGCATCTTGGATCACCCAAATGTTAAAAACGTAGGCTGAATAAACCCCATAGTCCCCCGAGCGATCGCGGCTATTGCAAGACAAAGGCAAGAACCATTGAGCAAGACAAATACACCTTGTGATGGTTTGTTCATTGATGACAATCTGTACCGCTCAAGTCAAAAGGTCAGCGATAGGGTGCAAGTTAGCAAGCTTATTCATCAAACATTGCAACGTCAAAGCTTGCGAGAGACTTACTCACCTCAGCACCCCTAGACTGCCCATCAAGAGCATCTGGACACGTTAGCCTAGACAGCGACCCACATTAAAGACTGCTCGTGCCCCCACCCGAGGCGATCAAAAGCTTGTTAGATCAAGTTTCTCAAGGGCATGTCAGCCCTGATGTCGCGTTACATCAGTTGCGCTATCTTGCCTTCGAGCCCGTCGATGACTTTGCCAAAATCGATCACCATCGCGCCATCCGCACCGGTTTTCCAGAAGTGATTTGGGGACCGGGAAAAACGGTTGACCAAATCGTGCAGATCATGCAAACCCTGCAAGCTGCACCGATGGGAACTGCTGTGATCATGGCCACCCGCATTGAGCCCAGCGTGTACAGCCAAATGCGCGTCGCACTCCCCAGTCTGCATTACTACGAGACCGCTCGAATCTGTGCCCTGCCCACCCCCCATACCCTCCCAAAACATCCCGGCACCATAGGCATTCTCACTGCAGGAACCGCCGATTTGCCCGTCGCAGAAGAAGCTGCTGTCACCGCAGAACTATCGGGATTTCAGGTGGTTCGCCTGTGGGATGTAGGGGTCGCTGGCTTACATCGCCTCCTCAACCACCGCCATGTGCTTGATCAAGCCGATGTTTTGGTGGTGGTGGCCGGCATGGAAGGGGCGTTGCCTAGCGTGGTCGCAGGTTTGGCCGACTGCCCCGTAGTAGCCGTCCCCACCAGCATTGGCTATGGAGCCAGCTTTGGCGGTGTGGCACCGCTCCTGACCATGCTCAACTCCTGTGCGGCGGGTATTGGCGTGGTCAACATTGACAATGGCTTTGGGGCTGCCATCTTAGCGGGGCAGATTCTGCGCACTGCCGCTCGGTTAGAGACGCGATAGTTTATCGGGGAGCCCTCAAAACTATCCGCCCCCACCCAGGCGAAGCAAACACTTCAATGGGTGGGGGCGGTCTAGGGGGTCTCAGGCCGAAACCAGACTGCCGGAAGGATCACCGGATACCAGTTTCAATCAGTCAGATCATCCGAGGGGATTGATACGGGCTCTAGAGAACAGCCCCGGCACACAGCCGGTCTACTTCAACCTGGAGACCCACGCGTATACTGTCATCTTGCATGGGCATCACCTCCTTATATCCTGAACGGTCTTTTTCAGGTGTGGATGTGCAGCGAACTGCACTGATGGCAAGATAGCACAGATTTTTAATCGGGGTGCGTTTTTATTGGTCCCTATCCTTTATGGTTAGCGGGCATTACGCTGACGTTCGCTGAGAGTTATGGTTCATCGACGGAATGCTGCTTCCATTAGCCTGGCCCTGCGCCAAGGTGAAACCACTGCCGAAGCGATCGCCAGGGCGACCCTAGACCAGATAGAGCAGCGAAATTCGACGCTGAATTGCTTTACCACGGTCACGGCTGAGCGAGCAATTGCTCAGGCGCATCAGGTTGACGCAGCTTTAGCCGCAGGCAAATGCCTCGGACCCTTGGCCGGTATTCCCTTCGCGGTCAAAAATCTTTGCGACATTGCTGGGGAAGTCACCCTAGCGGGCTCCAAAATCAACCAGGCGAATCCTCCTGCCCAAAAGGACTGCACTGCGATCGCCCGTTTAGAAGCGGCTGGGGCGATTTTGGTCGGGGCACTGAACATGGATGAATACGCCTACGGCTTTGTCACGGTCAATCACCATTACGGTGCAACCCCCAACCCCCATGATCCCACGCGGGTCTCTGGAGGCTCCTCTGGAGGCTCTGCTGCAGCCGTAGCAGCGGGCCTAGTACCGATTACATTGGGGTCCGATACTAACGGCTCGATTCGGGTGCCAGCGACCCTGTGTGGCGTCTACGGCTTTAAGCCCACCTATGGATGCCTCTCCAGAGCAGGCACTCAGTTATTTTCTGCCAGTCTTGATCATATTGGCCCCTTTGCAACCACGGTGGCAGACATTGCGCTGGTATTTGACGTGCTGCAAGGACCAGACCCGCTTGATCCGGTCTGCTGCGATCTCCCCCCTGTGGCGGTGTTGCCCCAGCTTCATGATGGCATCGGTGATCTGCGCATTGCGATTGCTGCGGGGCATTTTTCCCAAGGTATGGAGCCCGTTGTGGCTCAAGCTCTAGAGACTGTGGCTCAAGCTCTGCAGGTCAAGCAGCAGGTGATTTTGCCAGAGAGCGATCGCGCCCGAGCCGCCGCCTACATCATTACGGCGGCGGAGGGGAGTCAACTGCATTTAGCCCGCCTCCGCGATCGCCCCATGGACTTTGACCCCGCTACCCGCGATCGCTTCTTAGCTGGAGCCCTGATTCCTGCGAGCTGGTATGTCCAAGCCCAGCGACTGCGGCGGTGGTATCGCGATCAGGTGCGGGCTCTCTTTGCCGACATCGATATTTTGCTTGCGCCGACAACACCCTGTGTCGCCCCTAAGCTGGATCAACAAACCATGGTGATTGATGGGCAAGATATCTTGGTTCGCCCCCATCTGGGGCTATATACCCAGCCCCTTTCATTGATTGGGTTGCCCGTGCTCTCAGTGCCCGTGCCACGGCCTCAGGGTTTACCCGTTGGGGTACAGATTATTGCCGCCCCTTACCAAGAGGACAAAATTCTAAAAGTTGCGGCTGCACTAGAGGCTCAAGGCATCACTGGAGCGATGCTCCAAGTGCCCTGAGCCTTGTCAGTTTTGTGCGGTTGCCAGGTGAAGGAAACTTTCCCTCGTGGGTGGAGTCCTAAATGAAGAGAACTATACGGGGCTCAGGGTTAAAACTGCGAACAGCGCTAAGGTTGCGGTAACGGCATAGAAGCTGCCCACCACTTGAATCTCAGACCAGCCAGACAACTCAAAATGGTGATGTAAGGGCGCCATGCGGAAAAAGCGCTTACCGACTCCATCTGGGCCTTTAGTGGCTTTGTAATACCCCACTTGAATGATTACAGAGAGGGTTTCTGCAAAGAATAAGAGCGTAACAATGGCCAAGGCAAAGAGTTGACCGCTGAGAATGCCAACTGCAGCGAGCGCGCCGCCTAGGGCCAGGGAGCCTGTATCTCCCATAAAGACCTTAGCTGGATTCCGGTTATGAACTAAAAAGCCGAGACAGGCTCCGCTCAGAGCTGCAGACAAAACCATCAGCTCAGGATGGCTGGGTGCAACTAGAGCCCCTAAACCCATGCGCGCGATCGCGCCAGTGCCCCCCATCAGGCCATCTAAGCCGTCAGTCAAGTTAGTGGCGTTGCTTTCTGCTACGAGCACGAAACCCGCCATGGGCCAGAAGAAGAGTCCTAAAGGCAGAGTAATGCCCAGAGGAAGTGCCAGTTGGGTGATCTCGACGGGCTGTGTGGCGATCGCCCAGGTACAAAACAGAGCTGCAAAAAGAATCTGCAAGCCGAGCTTCATGCGGGGGGAGATGCCTTTGTTGGAACGCCGTCGCAGCACTTGCCAGTCATCAAGCCAACCAATGAACCCGTAGGCAAAGGTCATGGTCGCACCACCCAACACAATGGGGTGGGCCTGGGTCAGCATAATGGCCACCAAGAGACCGACAGGCACGAAGAATATGCCACCCATAGTTGGCGTCCCGGCCTTTTTAAGATGCGCTTGAGGCCCATCCTCGCGGATAAATTGGCCTGTTTTTAAAGCCCGCAACAACGGCAGGGCAACGTAACCTGCTGCTGTTGTACCCGCAGCTGCCAGTAAAAAAGGCCACGTCAGGGACAACCCCTGACCCAGGCGCTCAAACCAAATATCTAGCCCTAGGGCCGCCAGGGTTAAGCCAAGGCTTGTCCATAGCAGTAAGATTCGTCCCGAAAGGGATAGCGATCTTAGCGATCGCTTCGTCAAAAATTTTGCATCCACAACAGCCACACTCCTCACACGTCTCTCACCCACACATCGAGTCACCTGCGCCAATACCAGAAGTCCAAATATTTGCCACAGTTACTCGACTGAACATTAACCACACCACAATGAGTCACAGGGTCAGGGCTGATTAGTCATCATCCCCGCTGAGTTCCAGATCATCGTCGTAATCATTGTCACTCTCGCCCATCAGATCTGACAGTTCCTCATTGTCAGCCTCGGATTTGACGGGTTCAATCACTTCCCGAGGCTTCAGCCGCCCGCTATTCTCAAGCCAGGCCAAAATAGACGGCTCTTTTTGGGGGGGAAGCACATCTGCAAGTTGGCGACGGGGAATCTGTCGTAGCGATGGATTATACATGGGCGATAGGGTAAACGGCGATAGGGTAAACCAATTAAGCTAAAAGGGCGAACCTTGGGGGAAAGCGCTTACTGCAGAGATGCTCTACTGAAACAGCTCACAAGACTCAATGGAAACTCAAAAAACAATGTTTCCATAAGGTCCGATTAAGAGTTTACCACTGGAGTCTTAGGGCATATACCTAAAAATGTCAATTGAACGTTACGAGACACAATTTTAATGAGATTGCTCAATTCGACTGTTATCGGAACGAGTGGCCAGACCCAATGGCCCTGTTAAAAAATGGGCTAATCACTACCTAATACGACCTATGTGGGGCAAATCGGAACTGATTACAGCGGTCCTGCCAACAAATTGCGGGATCAACACAACGGCAGATCAACGGCAGAGCATTTTGAGTGCGATCGCTCAACTTGAAGACCGTAACCCAACCCCGAATCCTTTGAATGCGCCGGAGCTTTTAGCCGGGAATTGGCGTTTGCTTTACACCACCAGCCAAGAGTTACTCAATATTGATCGGCTGCCGCTATATCAGTTGGGTGCAATTTATCAATGCATTTGCTTACCTGAGCAACGCATTTACAATATTGCCGAAATATCTGGGATTCCTGGCTTAGCAGGCGTAGTTTCCGTGTCTGCTCGATTTGAGCCAGTTTCGTCTAAACGGGTAGACGTTACCTTTGAGCGTGGCGTCCTGGGTGCCCAGGGACTTTTGGGCTATCAAAACCCAACAGATTTTATTGCTTGCCTTGCCAATCAAGCTAAACTGCCAATCTGGCAAGGAGTCGACTTTCGCATCAACTCTAATCGTCCCCCTGGCTGGTTAGAAGTCACTTACCTTGACCCAGACTTACGGATCGGGCGCGGCAATCAGGGCAGTGTCTTTGTTCTTCGCAAGGCTTAGGGGCCATAAAAAAACCGTGTTGGTATGTGACCAACACGGCGGGGGAGTGGTGTTAAATGATCGCCTGGGAGAGATTACCAACCCCGAGTGGGCGCTAGGGCATTACCCCGAATCAAGCTGCCGAGCGTTTTGGCGGTAATCTTCATTTGAACTAACGGATTGGAAGGCACCACTGTCTTATAGAGGTAGCTGTCAAAGGTGACTTTCTGGACATCAATATCAGCACACATTTCGACAAAAGCTTCGCGGGTCGCATCGGTGCGATAGAAGACACGCTGCAGCATATCTAGCACGAAGTAGGTAATGCCGTACTGCTTATCCCAACGCTTGAGATAAACCTTGAGATCGGCTTCAGTGGGAATGCGCTTGCCCGCTTCGGAAAATTCCACAATCGTTTCAGCACACATGCGAGCCGACTTGGCTGCAAAGTAGATCCCTTCCCCTGAGGACTTCGTCACGGTACCCGCGGCATCGCCCACAAGGGCAACCCGGCCCACAACTCGGCGAGGACGAGGATGCTCAGGAATCGGATGGGCCTCAACCTTGATGATTTCACCACCTTCTAAGCGCTTAGCTGCCCGTGCCCGGATGCCTGCCTGAAGCTGCTTGATTTTGGCTTGGTTAACCCGCATGGTGCCGGTGCCGACTGCAACATGATCGTATTTAGGGAAGACCCAGGCATAGAAGTCAGGAGAGACATCATCACCGACATACATCTCTGCCAGCTCTTCGTAGTAGCTCATTTTGTCTTCTGGCAGACGAATGCGCTCCTGGAAGGCAATGGCATAGTTGTAGTCACCCGCCTTGATAGCTTTCGCCACGCGGGAGTTGGCACCATCAGCACCAATCACCAGATCGACCTGCAGCGTTTTGCTATGACCGACCAAGCCATCGGGGCTATGCTCGGTGTAGTGGAGTGTGTAGGGCTGGTCACTGCTGACCGGCATCTCTAGGGTATGCATGGTGCCATTGATCAGCTTGGCCCCTAACCGAGCGGCGCGATCGCGCAAAAAGCCATCCAACACCTCTCGACGGCACATGCCAATGTATTCGTCATCCTTGAGCGTATGACCAATATCGACCTCGATATTGGATGGAGAGATCATCTTCATTTTGCGGACCCGGCGATCGATGATCTCGGGCGGCAGATCAAACTCATCTACCATGCACAAAGGAATAGCACCACCGCAAGGCTTAGCGTTATCTAGCTTGCGCTCCAATAAGTAAGTCTCAATTCCAGCTTTAGCTAAGGTCTCAGCGGCAGAAGAACCGGCTGGCCCACCTCCAACAACGGCGACGCGAAGTGACAAGAGCCTTTCTCCCCAAACATCAGAAATTACTGGAGGCATCCTATCACGGTCATTTGACTGGCCTAGAGCGGATTTTGAGGATGTAAATTTAATGAAATAGTGGTTAACAATCTGACACTCAAAAAAGGTCGAGATCAATGAATATATCCGAAACTTTTCTATAGATATGCCACAAGTGTTATGCGTTGCTGTAAGCACTGCTTATGGAATTGAATTCGGTTGGCTGAGCGTAGAGGGGGCAGATGGGACTGGGGGCTGTGGACAATCAAGGTCAGAATTCTTGATATGAGAGAGTTACAGCCCCTAGCCTGATTCAGTAAAGCGGGCGTGGTCATGTCCACCCAGTAAGGGTTTCGTTACTAATTGTCCACACGCCCTAGCTCAAAGGTTGATAAGACGGTCTGGAAGACAGGATCACGGCTAGGGCCTGTCACTGTGACTAAAACATTCTCGTTAATCTGCAGAAAAGAGACATTTGCGATCTCAACGCCATAGATTTCATTGGTGTAGTCGTAGGCCAGGGCAGGCTGCTCGGCCAATGTAGTTGTCGTGAAGGTTGGGTTGTAGTAGTCAACCCAGGGACGTTTGCGGCGAATCAGTTGCTCTAGGGTATGGGTGCTGTCGGTACTCACAGGAGCAAGTTCTACCGTTACATGGAGTGGCACTTGGCCATAGCGTCCGCTGCGGGCCAAGCATTGTAGAAACTCAAATGCGGCAGGATCATGGAGGGTAATGTGACCCGTCCGTCTTAGCATGGCGCGATAGTTGGCGGGTAATGAGAAGCTGATATTCCAGCGATCGCTGCGGAAGCGTCGAATCGACTCACTGGGTGCCTCAAGCGTGCCGAGAGCGCAAGCTTGTGCTCTGCCCCCAATGGGCAGAAGCGCTATTGCCGTGCCAGCTAGAAAACTGATGAGGGTTAGGCCCAACCACCGGGAGTGAGCTGTGTAAAATGCCATGCCTATTACGGGAGCTCCAAGAGAAGAGGGCACTACTAAGTTTCAATCCAATTTATCAACCAACATGTCAGAGGAGCCCGTTCTTAATCTGTGCGGCCTAGGGTATGTGGGTAGATGTTCCGAAGCAAACCTTGTTGTGCCATTGACGTATCTTTGATGATGCTTTCAGGTAATCCTCACGGATAAGTATTGGCTGTTAATCAGACTTTTTTAAGCTAGATAACTTTTTAAGCCCAAAGCATCACTGGGTGAAATACAGCCTAAGACCTAACAGCAAGAGGGTCAGTGTTGCTTTTTACCCCACGAGATTCAAAAGCGCTGTACCCACATCACTACATTTGAGGGCAATTAATGTGGCTACTCCGAGCCTTGTGCATTCAAGCGCCCATCCGCAAAACGCTCAGACGCCTCAGTCTTTTGCTATGAACGCCAGCTATTTTCTAGAGTTGTACGAATCCGGCTATCGAGATTTCAATGGGATTCAACTATCCGGTGTCAATCTAAATGAAAGGATTCTCGTAGCTGTCAACCTCAAGCAAGCCGATCTGACTGGGGTTAATTTACAGCGGACCTTTCTAACTAAAGCCCAGCTCGATAGAGCTAAGCTTCATCGAGCTAATCTTAGCTTCACAAAACTCAGTGAAGTCATCCTAGAAAAGGCCAACCTCAGTAAAGCCAACCTCTGGGGAGCGTTTATGGTTAAAGCCAACCTTAGCCATGCCAATCTAACCGGCGGAAATCTTTGCCACGTCAATCTCCGGGGAGCAGATTTAGAGGGAGCCAACTTGTGTGGGGCTAATTTGCAGGGTGCGAACTTACGCGGTGCAAATTTGCGGGGTGCAAATTTAGCCTGGGCCAATTTGAGTGGTACTCGCCTGAGCGGTGCTACCTTTGAACGCACCCAGCTTGAGGAAGTTGATTTAGAGGGTGCTTATCTTAATGGTGTCAACCTTCAGGGAATGGCACTTTCGGGGGTTAACCTGCAGCAGGCCAAGTTGAATGGGGCTCAACTGAATGAAGTCGACTTCACTTCAGCAAACTTGAGCCATGCCACCCTGCGCTCGGCCAATTTACAAGGTGCTAATTTAACCAGCGCAAACTTGACAGGAGCTATTTTCTGGCACGCTCAAATGCAGGATGTCAACCTAGCCCGGGCTGACTTAACCCGAGCAAATTTAGCCGATGCAGATTTGCGGGCAACAACCATTAGCGGCGCAGAATTTACCGACACAATTTTGCCAGACGTTGCTCGGAAGCATTTGCACAGCTTGGCCACAGGAACTACGGTGTGGAGCCGCCGCCAAACCCGTGACACCCTGAAGCAGTCTCACTTTGTCAGGTCGGCTGTCGAGCGGCCTTACAAAGTGTCTTGAGCGCGTCTTGAGCAATCAGGGAAGCAAACTATGACTGATTTTGGGGTGGTGCTGGTCACGATAGATTCTCAAGAGGCGGCGATCGCCTTAGCCGAAACCTTGATTAATGAGCGTCTTGCTGCCTGCATCAATCTGTTCCCCGTGCAGTCTGTCTATAGCTGGCAAGGTCAGGTTCAGCACGAAAATGAATGGCAACTGCTGATTAAAACCCAGCCCAATCACTACGATACGCTAGCCGACAAAATTACAGCACTGCACCCTTACGACGTGCCTGAAATCATCATGCTGCCAGTCACAGCCGGTTTGCCTGCTTACTTGAGTTGGGTCAGAGAACAAACCCAGCCCTAGGGCTGGGTTTGTTCTTTAGTTGTCTGAACTGGGTGCTTGGAGCAAAACTTCGCCATTTAACATGCGTTGAGCCGCATCCAGCAAAGCCTCTTCTAAATAAGGCTTGGTAAAATACCCACTTGCACCCAGATCAACGGCCATTTGGCGGTGGCGATCGGCCCCCCGAGAGGTCAACATCGCGATCGGCACTGACTTGAGGGTGCCGTCCTTTTGCAAGCGGGACAGCAATTCTAAGCCGTCCATCCGGGGCATCTCAATATCGCAGAACACAAGATCGCAAGGTAAACCAGAACGCAGCTTCTCCCAAGCTTCCTGGCCATCCCGAGCCTGTTCGACCCGATAACCGACCTTGTTAAAGCTCATCGAAAGGAGCTCACGCACTGTAATGGAATCATCTACGATCAGCACGGTTGGCTCTGCCTTAGCAACTGCAACAGGTTCCCCGGGGGTTGCGTCATCTTGTGACCATAGGGGTCCACCACTATCGCGGCGTACGCGTCCTTGAGACAGATCGATTAGTTCAAGGACATCAGCGATCGGCATGACCCGACCATCCCCGAGTACCGTAGCACCAGCGATTCCGACGGGTTTGGGTACAGGCCCCTCCAATTGCTTGATGACAATTTCTTGCTCGCCAAGGACGCGATCGACCTGTAGCCCAATGTGGGCGTTGGCACTACGGAGAACCACAATGGAGACGATATCTTCATCTTGGTTGCCCCCGTACACTCGCCCTCGCCCTAACGTTCGGTTAAAGCTCAGTAAATCTGATAGCGCCTGGAAGGGCAGCGTCGTATCACGCCAGAGAATGCTGTTATTGCCGTTCTCGTCAGCTTGAACGCGCTCCTTAGGCACATCAAACATGTCCTCTACCCCGTCCATGGGGAAGGCAATGCGGGCTTGATTGTTGAGACAGCTCAGCGCCTTAGAGATACTCAGCGTCAGCGGCAGGCGGATGGTGAAACTCGTCCCCTTGCCCATGTCAGAATCAATGGTGATGTTGCCCCGAATTTCCGAGATTGCCGTGCGCACAACATCCATGCCCACACCGCGTCCCGCAAAGTCATCTGCCTGATCACGAGTACTAAAGCCAGGGCGGAACAAAAGTTCGTAGGTGTCTAAAACAGACATGCTGCTGGCTTCTGCCTGGGTCAGCAGTCCTTTCTTAATCGCTTTTTGCTTGACCACATCTGGGTTGATGCCGCCACCGTCATCGGCAATATAGATGACCGTTTGATTTCCTTGATAGAACGCCCTGACCGTAATCGTGCCTTCTCGCGATTTCCCGGCAGCAGATCGCTCTTCTGGGGTTTCGATGCCGTGGGTGATGGCGTTATTGACCAGGTGAGTCATTGGGTCATACAGACGCTCTAGAATCATCTTGTCGATGAGCGTATCGCGCCCCTCAACCACTAAGCGTGCTTCCTTACCACATTTCAAGGAGATGTCCCGCACTGCCCTGGGCAAACGATCTGCGGTTTGAGCAAATGGGACCATGCGGGCCTTATTGAGCCCTTCCTGGAGCTGCGTGGTGACTTGCCTAAACTGACGGGTGATTTGGTCGGAAGATTCCACCGTATAGCCGATATCAGAGGCAGATTCTCGGACTCTAACAATCAGCTCGATCATTTCCTGGGACAGCGTATGGAACCCGGTGAAACGGTCCATCTCTAGGGCATCAAAGGTGGCTCCGGTGGCATGACTATTGCCGTTGTCACCTCCGTTTCCACTACTCGGCGCAGGGCTGCTTGTCCCGGCATGAAAGGCTTGGCGACTAGAAATCAAGGAACTCTCAAGGAGCGATCGCTCGTATAAGTCCCGCATGCGCTGGCCCACATCATTCAGCTGCTGCACCTGAAACAGCAAATTATCCAAAAACTGACGTAGACGCTCTTGATCCTGCTCAAGCGAATTTCGATTAACAACGAGTTCTCCAACCAAATTGCTAAGGGTATCGAGGTGCTTGACCGATACCCGCATGGTTTGATCCATGCTGGCAGCACGACGACTCGAACGCCCCTTGCTACCTGGACGGATCGTGGGAGAACCTCCACCTCCCAGTGCCTGATCAGCTTGTTCTAAGAGTTTTTCCAGATCACCAAACTCGTCTGAGCTATCCGCTTCGGTTTCAGCATCAGGCGCTGGAGCAATATCGTCCCCCAGTAGTTCATCCAGCTCATCAAAATCACTGCCTGTAACCGACAAACCAGGTTCATCCAGGCCGGGTTCATCCGCGATTTGTTCTTCTTCACCATCAAGCAAAGCATCTAAGTCATCAAAATCGGGTTCTGGTACATTATGAGACGCACCTGTAGCTTGCGCTTGCGTATTGAGATCGCCACCTTCACTGACAGTTTCTCCCGCGTCGAGGAGCGCATCCAACGCCTCTAAATCCGATTCCGCTGAGAAAATGCCATCTGTCAAGTCACCAGACGCTTCATGATCCTCAGAAGGATCCCCTAGCATGGCCTCCAAATCTTCGAGTCCAGTGTCAACCTGATCGTCTACCTCACCATCAAGGTCAGCCGTGACATCGTCTGGTTCGATCGAGCGGGCTAGATCCTCTAAACCATCATCTGCCGCTATTTCATTTTCTTCGCCGCTGAAAAGGTCGAAGGGGGCGTCGGTTGTCGCCGGAGCGACTGGACTCATATCGACATCTTCAGAAAGTTCCGTTTCATCAATGGCGGTTGTAGCTTGTTCGTCAGCGATATCCCATAAGTTGTCTAACGCTTCCAGTGCCTCTTCTGCGTTACTGGTAGAGTCAACTGCACCAGAGTCATCAACTGCATCTCCCCAAGGATCTTCAACCGAACTCAGTGTCCCTTCAGAGCTTTCCCCTTGGGAAGTTACATTCGTGCTCTCAAGCTCCATCTCATCCCATGGATCTGCAACGGCAGCGACACTTTGAGATGCTTCCGCGGGCAACGCCTCCTCTACCCCGGCTTGATCTACTTCAGAAGTTGGAGATGTGGAAAACAGATCATCAACCTCTGTCGTTAACTCAGATATGTTGGCTTCTTCTTCAGCGTCAATATTAAAGCTGGATTCATCTAGAGCGCCGAGATCAGCATCATCCGTGCTGTCAGGCTGATTGGCCGTCATCAACTCTAGAGCATCATCCAAACCGTCGCTTGGGCTATCTGTCGTCAGGACATCAGTGACCGATTGTTGCGTCTCTGCAGACAGGTCCATATCAAGTTCGCTCAAAGCCAAATCTTGACTGTCAAGAGACTCAGATAAGGCTGCATGTTCATCAGCAGATGACGCCTCAAATAAGCTGTCAAATTCTGCATTCGTCTCTAGTTGCGAGTCATCTTGGGCAAGATCAGCATCTCCAGCCAACGAACTGTCGATGGATAGGTCAAGTGCATCTGCTTCAACATCAGGCGTTGAGGCTGGCACGTCAAATAGGGCGTCAATGTCGTTGCGATTGTTATCCGGCGATTCTTCGCGAGTTGCTGAATGAATGGGTTCTTCAAAAAGGGCGTCAATGTCATCTGTCGTCGCATCAAGACCAGCAGCATCTGGAAGATCACTTCCATCCGCTGTACTAGAAATCGATAATGCATCGTTGGAATCAATATCACCTAGCAAATCATCCAAATCACCGGCACTGGTTTCAGATTCGGTACTGGCCATTAAGTCTAAATCGTCCTGGCCTTCCTCTCCCAGAGGTTCTAATGCCTGTAGCAGGTCATCAGGATTATCTGCACTGTTTGGATCGAGCTCTACATTATTGACGATTAACTCTTGTGAATTGTCCGTTTCATCTAAAGAGACATCGCCAAATAAATTGTCTAGCTCGTCTTGAGAATTGAGACCAGTTGCCTCGTTGTCTGAGCTTGACTCCTCAGGATCAGAGAGTAATAAATCTGAAAATTCGTTAGAAATATCAATATCGACAGAGTTCTGATCGGTGGTGTTTTCTTGGGTGATTTCTTCATCTTCTTGCCAGGGACTATCTGTCATTTCCCCTTCAAAAAGATCGGCCAAACTATTCAGTTCCGCAGCTCCAACCTCAGGGCCTTGCGGCAATGTGATGAGTCCAGCATCGGCCAAAACATCACCTGCGTTCTCATCAACCTCTAACCGCTCAGCATTATCGTTAGCATCTAGAGTAGGTGACTCAACGTCTAGGGCATTGTTATCACTCCCCATTAACCAGTCGTCGTCACCTTCTTCTAAATTTAGATCCGGTGTTGTGTCAGGGGACTCGCTCTGGAACAGGTCATCAAAATCGTTACTTGCTTCAGACGTTGAACCCGTGGGTTCTGTTGATGTTACTTCTAATTCAAATAAATCCCTTAGGTTGTCAGTTGTTGCAGATGTCTCAGTGACGACTTCAGTCACTAGGTCCAAATCAGCCGTGGAATCAAAAGCATCAACGGCTGCCGGAGCTTCTGCATCAAAGAGCCCGCCTAAATCATCTTCTACGGCTTGAGTATCAAGACTTGTGCCAAAGAATTCGCCTAAATCCGATTCTTCAGAGCCTGAGAGGGCACTGTCAAGCAAATCATCCAGCTCTCCCTCGGCAGATGGCGATGGCTCCATGAGTGCAGGCGGGGGCAATAAAGCTTGCATCGCATCCGAAGGGATGATTTCAGGCTCTCTTCCGGCTAGCACCCATTCTTGGGCTTGTTTTATGTCTTTGATGATGACAGGAGCTAAGGCACGATATGTCTGCTCAGGATTGCCGATCGCCTGATTGGCTAAACGGACTAGTTCACACCAAGCATTCAGATCAAATTGTTCACCAATTCTGAGCAATGCATCGCAGCTTTTCTTTAATGTAGTGCGGCTCTCGGAGTCATCCGTCTGCTTAAAGAGGCGCAACATATCCCGCAGATGACCCGGAACATCGCTGCGAAATACCAACCTGAGCGCACTTTCTTCTGTATGGGCTGAAGCGCTATGTGTTGCCGGTGCTGCCGCTGCTTTAGACTCACGGGTGGATGTGGCACTTGCCCCGCTTGTGCCTGCTTGTGCCACTAAAGAGTTGAGATGATGCTCTAGCTGGTCAAAGACTGGCTCTACATCACCCATGACCTCTTGAGCTTTATCTTCGGTTAGCCCAAAGGGGCCTTGGAGTTCTTCTACAAGAGATTGCAGACCATCAAAGACCTGCAGAAACATGGACTCTAATGTTCTATCGGTTTGGACTGGGGATTCTTTAAGAACCTTGAAATAATCTTCGAGACGGTGGGCTGTACGCTGAACGCTCTCAATCCCAAGCATGGCAGCCCCCCCTTTTATGGAGTGGGCGGCTCGGAAGACCTCATTGACCATTTCATTATCTTCAATGGTTTTCTGAAGGCTAAGCAGACCTTGTTCGATGGTATTGAGATGATCCTTAGCTTCTTCGATAAAGTAGCCTAGGATTCGCTGCTGTTGTTCAGGCATCATGGCGGACACCGTTCCCCTTCATGGTCGTTTTTTAATGCCTTGATTCGTTGCCGTTGCTTTGGTTACGAATCAGACATGATAGCGATTGTGATCAGAAGTTTAGGTCTACTGTAGTCCAACTCCTAAGGCAGTGTTTTGAAGCTATGCCAGTTAGGCTGCTCTCTTTACAAGTTTCAATGCATTTCTCTAAGGGTTGTTTAATCGTTTAGTTTTTTAGTTAACCTTTTGTGCCATCGACTTTAAATCGCTCGACGGACGTGAGTAGATCGCGCGCAACACCCACCAAGTTTTGCAAAGAAGCAGACACCCTTTGGGACTCTTGAGAGGTTTCTTGCGCAGTCAATTCAACAGACTGCATCACCTGAGCAACGGTACGGGATGTTTCTGTTTGCTCAATTGTGTCTGCCGTAATTGATCGCACCAAAACATCAATACGATTGGAGACCTGAATAATGTCTTCGAGCGATCGCTTAGCTTGTTCAGCCAGTCGGGTGCCCTCAATCACCTGCTGGGTACCTTCTTCCATCGCAGTCATGACACCACTGGTCTCGCTTTGAATTTGCAAGACAATCTGTTCAATTTCCTTAGATGCTTTAGCGGCCCGGTCAGCTAGCTGGCGGACTTCATCGGCAACAATTGCAAAACCCCGACCCGCTTCTCCTGCCCTTGCCGCTTCAATACTGGCATTGAGGGCGAGTAAATTCGTTCGAGACGCAATTTGGGAAATAAGCGCCACAATCTTAGAAATTTCCTGAGAAGATTCCGCTAGGCGTTTGACCTTCCGAGTGGTTTCTGCCACTGTTTCTCGAATTTCAAGAATACCGGCGACCGTTCGCTCTACCGACTCACCCCCCCGTAAGGCCGTTGCCGATGCAGACCGAGCAACCTCTTCCGCCTCCCGCGCACTTTCTGCCACCCGCTGAATGGAGTCCGTCATCACTTGAACAGAATTCAGCGTAACGGCCAGCTCTTCAGCTTGGCGTAATGCATCTGCTGACAGGCCGCGGGCAAAAACCTCGTTTTCCGTAGAGCCTTTGCTCACCTGCCGAGCAGCGACACTCACCTGTTGAACAATTTCTCTTAGATTCTGAATCGTTAGGTTAAACGAGTCCGCAACAGCGCCTAAGACATCAGCCGTCACCTCAGCTTGAACGGTTAGGTCCCCTCTGGCAGCACCTTCAACATCATCTAGAAGGCGAATCACTTGACGCTGTAAGTCTTCTTTAGCTTGCTCTTGTTCTTGAGCCTTGCGCTGGGCTTCACTCGTGGTCGTCAAAATGACACGCGCCATCTGATTAAACCCTGAAGATAAATGGCCAAATTCATCATCTGCATAAACGGTAGACCTGGCATTTAAATTCCCTTTGGAAATCACATTGAATTGCTCTTGCAAATCAAACACTGATTGTTTAATGCGACGGTTGGCCAAATAGCCTGCCCCCACAGCCGTACCTCCCCCGGCAACGAGCGCGGCAACGGCCATGAGCCCATGTAAGCCACGCGGTAATTCACGCTCTGTACGCAGATCGCCAACGAAGCTGACTAACGTAACTGAAATTGCTGAGGCAATGCCGGCAGCTCCAGCGATCATGAGTTGTTTGGTATCGAGCGGAGCATTTTCTAAAAAGGCTAACCAGCCCTGCTCTACGCTGACTTGCTCTGAAGCCTCTTCATCGACTTGAGCAAAAGCTGGCAGCGACTCTGCCCCATCCGAAATGCTAAAGATTTCCTCATCTCCTAGAGTCCCTTCGCTAGGATCTCCCAGTGAAAAGCCCGAACCGCCTGAACTATTGATAGTGTCATCGGTCGAATTAATGCCTGAGCCCCCCACCGATGGACTGGTAAAGCCAGCAGAGCTATCGGTGAGTTCAAAATCAGGCAGGCTCCCTAAGTCATCAAACTCATCGAATTCATCCAAGAAGTCAACATTACTTTGCCCCTCAGAAAAATCGCCCGTACTATCTACCATCCCATCGTTATTGGCGCTGTAGTCCTCACCCATCCTGTCTTCAGGGAAAGTATCCTCTGAAAACTCAGGGGGCGCAGGAGAAAAAACCGTTGCGTCGCCATCGTCCACCATAGAAAATGTGTCGTCTGAGGGTGGAGGCGTCGAAATGGCGTCTTCAGATGAAGTAAACCCAGCGGGTTCTGCCATGAATAAAGTTTGGTCTTCTGCAGGTGAACTGCTTGCAGAACCAAGCGTGGCTTCATCGCCGGTGTAATCATTCGCCAATTCGTCCATTGAGTGTATGAGGAGATTGTCGTCCTCTGCAGCATCAAAGTTGCCGTCTACGGTTGGCAAACTATCAAATTCACCAAAGGGGTCTGCTTCGTCTGCTGTACCTGTGCCCGCATTAAAGGGATCGTCACTCGATGGACTCTCCCAACTGGTGTTAGTTTCAGCGCCGCCAGAAGAGAACGGATCATCACTAAATGGACTGTCTTCATCAATGGCAGTGGTCGCAGCAGGAACCGACAAATCACCGCTGAACGGATCAGCAAGGTCTACCTCAGGAAAATCGGCTTCACTTGGACTGGACAAGACATCATCATCTAGCTCTAATTCAGGAAAACCTGCATCGCTATCATTCCCAGGAAGGCTGTCTTCCCAATCCGCATGGTCAGAGGCAGTCTGATCAGTCGCCTCAGCACCATTGCCGACAAACTGGCCAGCATAGGCCAAACCGTTATTGGCAAAATCAACAAACTCAGGGTCAGAGGTGATGCCCAGCACGGCCTGGTACTGGTCCCGGGCAACGTCGTAGTTTTGCAATCCGTAGCAGTAGATATGTCCCCTGAGCAGCAGCACACTCGGGTCACTCGGATACTCAATGGCGAGCTGATCAATAGCAACGGCAGCCTCTTCATAACTGCCCTGCATATAGGCTCTTTCGGCAGTTTGGTAAGCCTGAGAGTAATCAGTACTTGACGCCATTTACTATCTCCCTGCTGCTTAAGCGGTCTAGAAGTATGGTTTATTAGGCAGCCCAACGAGCTGAGCGTAGAACAGCAACGTGATCAAGTAGACGAAGCAGACTATCAGAATCTTTATCCGTAACCCATTCCCCTTTTAAAAAGGGTGCTGCTGTATCGGGGGTGCTTTGAGAAAGCTGCAACTCTTCCACATCCATCCAGTCTGTGCCAACAATCTGGTTGACGGCTAAGCCTAACATAGTTCCTTGATCTTCGACCGCAATCACTGGAATTTCAGCCCGATCCGTGTTGAGTTGGGTGGGATAGCCCAGAAATTGACCCAAATCCGCAACCCAAATGACTCGGCCTTGCTCATTCAGGGTGCCTAACAACAAAGGAGACACATTAGGGACAGCTGTAATTCGGTCGGGGGGCTGCTCAATGATGCGCCGAATGCCAGTGGCAGGCAATGCAAACTCTTCCCCTGCGGTGACAAAGAACCTCAGGTATAGTTCGCCTTCTGGCGTTTCTAGCTCTTGTAGTTCAGGGCCTTGATCTTGACCTTTGCCCGGCAGAAAATCTGGATTTCCTACCATGAATCTAGTCCTTGCTGTGCTATCCCCTGAGGAGCTGCTTGTCGGTGCCGACAAGCTCTGTGGGCTGAAAGGGCTTTGCGATGTAAGCATCGGCTCCCTGCTTCATTCCCCAATAGCGATCAAACTCTTC
Source organism: Leptolyngbyaceae cyanobacterium (assembly GCA_050043365.1). Lineage (GTDB taxonomy): Bacteria > Cyanobacteriota > Cyanobacteriia > Phormidesmidales > Phormidesmidaceae > PCC-6406. The sequence goes on along the minus strand of JBHJIP010000178.1, from coordinate 28,229 downwards.
GCCTTTTGAAGAGCACATCACGATTGGCACGTTTTGGGTGGAGGGATCTGTCTTCAAACGCCGACAAAATTCATACCCATTCATGCGAGGCATAACAATGTCGAGAACCACCAAATCAGGTAGGTGGCCCGCTTGAATATGCTCTAATGCTTCGACACCATCGGTGGCAGCAGTAACAGTCAGACCACTGCCCTTTAAAAGCTCGGTGATCATTTCCCGTTGTGGGATGCTGTCCTCAACCACTAAAACCATGCTCATATTGCCTTACGACTCACCGACAGGTTTCCCCCATTAAAGCGCTTTTAGAAAACGTGCAGACTCAATTTATAGCTTTAAAATGAGATTAGAAGGTACATAACTGTGGCATTCAGTCGCGATCTGTTTGATTCTTAAAGTACCCCCAAATGAGAGAATTGCTGCCCTTATCAACAAATTGCTTTACTCAATAATCGCTTTAAGGTTGGGACGCAGCGCTGTTCCCATTGCTGGTGAGGAGTGTTCGCAGGCCCGTTTACCCTACAGCGGGCTAGCCTGGGTCAGGATCGCGCCTGGGTTGGCAGTTGGGATACTTTGAGTTGTTTCGCTAGCGCCCTTATTCCAACTTTTCACCACTCAAAATGAATGTGGGGTTGATGGCGCGAAACACTTGTTGCTGGCCACGAGTTTCTAGGCGGTTGATGGCCGGTTGCACAATTTCTACGTTTCGGACCCGTAGTTCTGAAAAGGCTTCTGAAAGACTATAGAGGGTTTGTAAGGTGCTGGTGGTGACCACGACACGTCCCCCAGCGGGCAAATATTGCCAAGCTGATTTGAGGATATCTTGCAGAGATCGCCCCCCTTCAATCAAAATGCAATCAGGTGATGGAGATAGCGCTGTCAAACAGTCTGGGGCAACCCCTTCAACTACCTCAACGTTTTTTACCTCAAAGCGATCGCAGTTTTTGCGAATTAAATTCACGACATCGGCATCACGCTCTACGGCAACCACTTGTCCTTGGGGACAGAGCAGCGCTGCTTCAACCACCAGGGTGCCGGTCCCAGCCCCTACATCCCACATCACCGCGTCGGGCATGAGCCGCAAAGCACCCACAATCAGTAGCCGCAGCTCGCGCTTGCTGATGGGGATGCCGGGTAATTGTTCAAACAGTGCATCGGGAATACCGGGGCTGGCATAAGGCCAAAGTTGGGCCATATAGGCAGTGGTGTGAAATACAGAGTCAACCTAACAGGCTTATCTAAATGGGGCTAGGGGCTACCATCCATTACAACTAGAATCTTCGTGGTGCAACAGCCCTTAGCAATATTACGGGGACCGGGCACGGCCAAATTGCCCAGCCAGTCTTTCACCGTAATGAATAAAGTGCCCTAGGGCTGAGCCACAACCTGTAATGTAGCTAGGGTGCGGTCGGCAATGCCCGTAATCACGCCGCCCGCTTGGTGAACCGCCTGCAAATGGGAGATCGCCTCAGCGGTAATCACCTCTCCTGGTAGAACTACCGGAATACCAGGGGGATAGGGACAGAGCGCGACTGGGCGCAGATAATCCTCTGCGGAGGAGGTTGGCACGGTACCTTGCGGTGCAAAAAACGCCTCCCGAGGCGTCATCGGAGGCTGGCTCAGGCGAGGGAAGGGCTGCTTCAGCCTAGCCATTCGCTTGTGGCAAAAAGATTCTAGGGTATAGGCTTGTTCAACCAAGGTGCGCAGCGCCGCCAGGAGTTGCTCGCCATCAGCCGCTGTATTGCCAAGGGTGAAAATGCTGGTCAGGTGAGTCAAGGTGGGTAACTCAACCGTGACCCCCAGTTGATGCAAATACTCATCAGCGGTGAAACCCGTGATGCCGAGGGGTGCAACATCCACAGTGAACCGGGTCAGATCGAGGGAAAACTGTTTGGGGTTGGCAGCACCTTTAACAGCGATATCGTCAGGCTCAAGGGTACGAATGGGAGTCAAAGTTGAGTGGCGCGCTCTCAGCTCCATGACCCAATCCAACGTCTGACTTAGCAGCGCTTTGCCCCCAGTCGCCATCTGCTGGCGGGCGGCATCGAGTGAGGCTAACAGCAAATAATTCGGACTGCTGGATTGGGTCATGGCTAGGGCACGACGCAGGCGATCGCGATTAATCCGTTTACCTTGCACATGCACCATGGCCGCCTGGGTGAAAGCAGACAGCACTTTGTGGGTTGATTGAACGGCAAGATCGGTCCCAGCCGCGATCGCATCTTCAGGCAAATCAGGATGGAAGTGGAGATGGGGACCGTGGGCTTCATCCACCAGCAGAACGGCATCGTAGCGGTGGACCACTGCGGCGATCGCGGCAATGTCGCTGCAAATTCCCTCGTAGGTGGGCGACACTACCACAACGGCTTTGATCTGCGGAAAGGCGACAAGGGCAGCCTCAATCGCTTCAGACGTTACGCCCAAAGCCAAATCCCAATCCGCACTGTAGGTGGGGTTGAGATAAATGGGCACAGCACCAGACAGTACTAAGCCTGACAGCACCGATTGATGAACATTCCGGGGAATTAAGACGCGATCTCCCGGTCCACAAGTTGCCAATATGGCTGCCTCAATGCCGCTGGTCGAACCGTTAGCGAGAAACCAAGTCTTCTCAGCCCCAAAAGCATCTGCAGCTAAAGCCTGAGCGGTTCGAATAGGTCCTTCAGGAGCAAATAAATTGTCTAACCCAGGAATTTCGGGGAGGTCAGCCTTTAGGGCAGCCAGCCCAACCAAATCAATCAATGCTGGGCTGGCTCCACGCCCGCTTTTATGCCCCGGCGTATGCAGGGCAATGTGTTGCGACCGCGCCGCATTCGCCAAAGCGGACAGCAGAGGAGTCTGAGTTTGATCGAGGATTGGCGCAGACAAATGACAGCCCCCAGGGCGCGTCATCAACATCGGGTGAAAGCCTTGCTGGGCAAGTTGACCGCGCCCGTTTCTATAATACTGCTAGGGGCTGTAACCATTGCACGACAAGGATTCTCAGTTTAATTGATCATAGCCCCTAGCGTAGCGGGCACTCGAACCTTCTGTTTTGCCCTGGAGCGGTGTAAAGAATCAATTTCGGCAGCCGCTAAAATGAAACCTCCATCTGCCATCAGGACTCTACACCTTATAGGACGGCTGCTCCACCCTCAAGGGATCAGCCGAATTGGTGTTTCTGATTCTTCCCCATGGCGCGCCACTTTTTGCCCCCGATTCAAACGCTTAGCGTTGCTGCCCTACTACTTTGCCTGCCGGTGCCGAGTTGGGCGATACCCATTACCCCAGGGGCTGACAGCTCGACTCAAGTGACCCAGTCCGGCAATGACGTGACGATTACGGGCGGGGCGATCGCGGGCCAAACCCTCTTCCATGACTTTGAGCAGTTTGGCCTAGCGACCGATCAAGTCGCGACATTTCTAGCCCAGCCCGATGTCCAGGCGATTTTGGGGCGGGTGACCGGCGGCAATGCCTCTTACATTGACGGTCTTTTACGGGTGACGGGGAGTAGCGCTGATTTGTACCTGATCAACCCAGCGGGCATTTTGTTTGGTGCGAATGCCCAGCTCGATCTGTCCGGTTCCTTTGCCGCCACCACCGCTAGCGGTATCCAATTTGAAGACGGGGTCTTTTACGCTATTGGCAGCAATGACTATGGCCAATTGGTGGGAGAGCCCACGGGTTATCTTTTCACAACCGATGCTGCCGGAGCGATCGCCAATACGGCTGATCTAGCCGTAGCGCCAGGGGAGTCGATTACGTTGATTGGCGGGCAGGTGGTTTCGACAGGGACGCTCACTGCGCCCGGTGGGGCAATCACGATCGCTGCGATTCCCGAGGCAAGCTTAGTGCGCATTAGCCATCCAGAGATGGTCTTGAATTTAGAGCTGCAGACCCTAACGCCGGATGCGGCCCAGTTGCCCTTTACCCCTTTAGCGCTTCCGGCCTTACTGACGGGTGGAACTCCCCAGGAAGCAACAGGCGTATCGGTACAGCCGGACGGCACCCTGACCCTAGTCAATACTGAGATCGCAAATTTGCCAGGCACGGCGATCGCCACCGGCAACCTGGATGTCTCAGGATCTGTAGGGGGCGAGGTGACGGTCGTGGGCGATCGAGTCGGGTTAATCGCGGCAACGGTTGATGCCTCTGGGGAGGCGGGCGGCACCGTGCGCATCGGCGGTGATTACCAGGGGCAGCCCACGCTGCCAGGGTCTACCCTGACCGTTGTGGATGGAGCCTCAACGATTACGGCCAGCGGCCTCAGTGGGGATGGCGGTCAGGTGATTCTCTGGTCTGACAGCACCACCCTTTTTGAGGGGGCGATCGCCGCGCGGGGCGGGACGAGCTCAGGCAATGGCGGATTCGTTGAAGTTTCAGGAGCCGAGACCTTAGACTTTAACGGCAGCGTGGACACCGCTGCACCCCAGGGGATCACTGGTGAGCTGTTGCTAGACCCCACCGATATCGTGATTCGCAACGGCACGGCAGACGGTAACGACACTGCCGCCTTAGCCAACGTACTTAGCGAGCCTGTGCTTGCCCTCGCAGATGCCGGACCGACGGAAATCTTTGAGTCTGAGTTAGAAGGGCTGCTGGGCAACGCCACGGTGACGCTGCGGACCAGCAACAGCATTACCCTCGAAGACCTAGCCGACAATGCCCTCACGTTTCAAACTGGGCCAGGGCAGATCCGTTTCGAGGCGGGCGGGGCATTCACGGTGGCTGACCTCAATGATGCGATCATCGCGCCGCAGCGAACCCTGCTGATCACCGCCAACACCATTACCACCGGTACGCTCAATACCGGTGACCTGAGTGATTCAGGGGGCAACATCACCCTGACGGCAATTGGAAATGTCACCGTGAGCGGGCTGGATACGCGCGGCGATCTAGGTGGGCTTGATCGAGGCGGCGATGTCAGCATCACCACGGCTGGAACAATCACTGTGGGTGGGATTGATACCACCGGAGATGCCACAGGCCCAGGTAGTGGCCATGTTGTGTTGACGGGCAGCAGCATTCGGACCGGGCAGATCGATGCGGGGGGCGGCTTTGCCAATGCCAGTCAAGTCACGCTTACAGCAACGACAGGTGACGTCATCGTCGAGACAATCTCGGCAGGGGGTGGCGGTCTAATCGTCAATGCGGCCAATCGCTTTCAAGCTTTAGGCACCTTTGATGCCAATGTCCGCATCACCCTAAACTCTGCAACGGATGCCGCCTTGATCGACTTCTTGATGCGGGGCAATCCCCAACCGCTGATTGATGCAGGATTGATCGATACCGCTGCTCAGGTGTTTATCACGTTTCCCACCAGCATTTTGACCGGCCCCGGTGCTGGTGGCACGGGGGACATTGTGATTAACCATGGCGGGCAAGCCACAACTTTTAGCGATGGCAACATTACGATTCAGGGCAGTGGGGCGAATCCCTTGATCCAATTTGTGGCCGGTCCCAATGCTGACCACACTATTGATATCGATCCCGTCGTGCCCGATGCCACCTTTTCCGGCTTCACAACCCTGTTCCCGGCTGGAATGTTTCCGAACAATGCCAGTGGCACCACCGGGGCGATTCTTCGAGGCGCAGGGGATGCGACCCTGGTGACCTCCTTTCAAAATCAGCTCTTTTTACCGCTGAACGTAAACACCAACGGCCTGGAACAGTTGTCGAATGAGGATGAAGCCCCAGTGGAGTTGCCTGCTGAGGATGAAGCCCCAGCCTTAGCCCATGGGGCGATCGCGACACCCGACTGCGAGGCGGATGGAGTGACCGTTACAGAGGCAGCCGTGGAGATTGTCGCCACCTGTGAACCCCCAGATGACGACAGGGCAAGATAGGGCATAACTTTGCGCGACCAGTCACAATAGAGTGAGTTATTGACAGGAAGCCCTATGGTTAAGCGCCGCCATGGTCTGATTGCGGGTTTGGTCGTGGCCAGTGCCCTGATTACCAGCCTCTTGGGGCATGGGTCCCGGTCGGGTTCAATCTTGCCCCTGGCCCATCGGCCCACCCTGGCCCAGGGGCAAGATGGCAACGACACCCGCTTTCTGGTGGTGGCGGGGGGTGGGGCTCCCAGCTATAACGAAATCGCCCTAGAAAAAAATGTGCTGTACTTCCAGCGCACCCTGGCTTTCATGGGTCTGGACCCAGTCCTTGCCGATATCTTTTTTGCCAACGGCCACAGCGGTGAGGCCACGATTCGCTATATCGATATTCTGGGGCGAGAGCGGTTCAAAGTGCCGAATATTCCGGACTTGACCGGTGCGGCCACAGTCGGCAATGTGCGCCAATGGTTTGAAGCACCTCCCGCCAAGCCGTCTGGGACCGATTGCCCCTCTTTTTTCTACTTCACGGGTCATGGTCTGCTGAACCGCGACAACTCTGGCAATAACGATTTGATCTTGTGGGAAGAGTCTCTGGTTTCGGTGCAGCAACTGGCAAGCTGGCTGGATCAATGGCCTGCGGACCAGCCCTTTGTGACGATGATGGCCCAGTGCTTTTCGGGGTCTTTTGCCAATTTGATTTATGAGGAGGGTGACCCGGAGCAGCCGGTGGCCCTACAAACCCGCTGCGGCTTCTTTGCCACGGTGGAGACCCGCCCCTCCGTGGGCTGTACGCCCTTGGTGAATGAAGCCGACTATGACGACTACAGCTCCAGCTTTTTTGCGGGGCTCAGTGGCCGCGATCGCGTCGGTGAGCCGGTGCCTTCCAACGATTATGACCAAGATGGACAGGTCACCTTTGCTGAAGCCCATGCCTTTGCCAAGGTGGATAAAGCCACCCCCGACTGGCCGATTTCCACCTCAGAAGCTTGGCTGCAACGACAGGCTTCTACAACTGAAGTCAGGGATCTGCTATCCCAGCCCATCAACACTTGGCGAGAGCTGGCCCGCCCCGAGCAGCACCACGTGATTACCGTGCTGAGCGATCGCCTCGGTTATGACCGCGATCGCTCCCTGATCGACAACACCCCGAGTCAGCGTCAGCGGGGAGATGAAGTACAGCAGGCTTATCACATGCGGCTACGGATGGAGCTGATCAACGTGGCGATCGAGCAGCGATTGAGAATAGCAAATGACCCTGCATCGCTCGCGATTTTGGACAAGCTCCTAGCCTGTGAAGCCAGTACCTGGTGATGGTGTGTGTAGAAATCTGCGCTACGTACTTTGCAGAAACGCCTGGTAGTTCTGACTCAATTCTTTCACCGCTGCCTCATACAATTGCTGACCGTGCTCAGGGGTGGCGAGGTCAGGGTTTGAACCCATACGCCCGTCAGGGTAATGCTGGCGAAAATCAGCCGCGCTGTAGATCGGGTAGCCAGATGGGGCGACTTGCGGATCCAGCGGAGCTGATTTGATCGCGTCGGGATACACGTACTGGGTAAGGGCCACCTCGCTGGGGGTGGCATGGGAGCCCTCTTGATTGCCATACAGCTCCCGCGCTAGCCCCATCACCGACCGGGCCATAAACCAGTTGGCGACTCGGCAACGCACCTGCTCGGCCTGGGGAATCTGGAGGTCGGCTAGCAAACTATAGGTCTCGGCAAAGGCCGCTTTGAGGGTGGCGATGTTGCCCCCATGGCCATTGATGAAAAAGAATCGAGTAAACCCATAGCGGGCCAAGGGTTTCACATAGTCCTGAATCAGGGCAACGATCGTGCTGGGCCGTAGACTGATGCTGCCGGGAAAGGCGGTGTGATGTAAGGCCATGCCCACGTTAATGGTTGGCCCCACCAAGGCACCGGTATGGTCTCCCACGCCTTGGGCGATCGCCTCGGCACAAATAGCATCCGTGCCAATCAGGCCGGTAGGACCATGCTGCTCCGTTGAGCCAATCGGGAAAATAATGCCGGTAGAGGTTTTGAGGTAAGCCTCAACTTCTGGCCAGGTGGAGCGGTGCAAGTGCATAGCTGCAGAACGAGGGAAACATAAAGCGGACGGGATTTTTAGAACGAAGTTCCCAATCCACACTACAATGCCACCAGCCTGATCGAACCGCAGGGTAAATCGATCACCGTCAGGGACCACAGCAACTGGGTATGCAGGGCGCGTTTTAATGAACCGTCAACTGACTGGATCAGCATGGTCACGTCCGTTCTGAACTAATCCAGGGCACGTTATCGGTAAGCAATGTATACGCTGGTGCGCCTATCCTCACCATAGGGGCAGAGCCGTTTCATCGTAAGCAGCTTGACTCGATACATGAGCCCCCAAGGCACTCCCAGTGCATCTAAATCTACGTCCGTGACCCATCCTGAAAAATCTACCGTGCGCGAGGATTTACAACAGCCTGAAGTGGACGACGTTCTCTCTAATTTAGATGTAAGCTCTGCCGATCGCATCTTGATCTGTCTCGCAGTGAGCGCCATGAAACTGGGCGGTCATCGTTATGGGGCCTTTGTTGAGGCTGCGACCACTGCTGCCAAATTAGCGGTTTACACCTCCTACCTAGAGCATGGCAATAACGTCCGCAAAACCAGCTTGATCCACCATGTGGAGCCCAAGCGGGTACGTGCCATTATCAAAGAAGTCAAAGACGTTTTAGACGAGGGGCAATCGCTGACGACCCTCAGCGATCAAGAGCCCTACTACCTGAGTGGTTTGCCTTATTTGTGGCAAGAGAAGTACTCCTGGCAAACGGGTAAGCCCCGTCTACGTCGATCTGAACTGACCCCCAGAGAGCAGCAGCAGTTAGAAGCAAAAATTCCCGAGACCTATCCCTCGGCCTGTGTGCTCGACCAGCTCCAATTTTTGGACTTAATTAAGCTCCTTCATACTAAATCCCAAGAAGACTTCCCCCCCCGCCAGCGCATGGCCCTGAGCGATGCCCTTACCGAGCACATTCGGTTTCGCTTGCTGCACTCCGGCACCGTCGTGAAGATGGACACCCCCTCCCTCTCGATTCCGCTATTTGCCCTGGCTCGGACTCACTATGCGCCTAAAGGCGAGCGTGAGCGGGTCTTCACCATGATTGATGACGTGGCCCGGTTCTTTCGACTCATGCAAGATTGGACCCAAGAACAAGATGGGGTGATGCGGGCTTTAGAAGTCTTTGACGTGGATAGCGATCGCCGCGTCGAAGCCCTACAAGAGCTGGATCAACTTCTGCAAGGGTGGGCTGACAAGTACCACAAAGATGGTGGTTACCCGATGCTGCTGCAGCTAGCTGCAGGTACCCGACAACCTCAGGATGGCCAATAGCCCTGGCGGCAGCACACCGGAGCCCAAGAAGAGGTGCCGCTGTGAGGTTTCACCCCTACGACTGCGGGCTGCGCCACACGAGTTTTGTGTCGAGTTTTGCCTAACGAATAGCTCCCAAATGGGGTGCCATCTAAAATCCTGTCAACAAAGTTCTAAAAAAGGGAATCATGAGACCCCAGGGCGCGTCATCAATTACGGGTGAAAGCCTTGCTGGGCAAACGCTGCCGCGCCCGCTTCTGTAGTATTGCTAGGGGCTGCACCTGTTGCACCACAAGGATTCTAGTTTTAATTGATGACAGTCCCTAAGCCCCAACCCAAAAGGAATATTTAGTTGCCATGCTGAGCCAACTCGATCAACTGAGCGTTGAAGTCGATGGTCGTTATGCAACCGACGCTGAGCTGATGTTCTTTCAATCTTATTTGCGCACAGCGCGGCTTCGTTTTGGGCTTTACCAAAAAATGCAGCAGCTAGAGCCCAAAATTGTGCAAGACGTTTTGGCTCAACTGCGTGTGCAAGACCCGACCGTGCTGAAAGTAGGCGATCAGGACCTCACCGCCAAATGGCAGCGAGATACGGTACGTACCCTGCGCTATGTTGCCACTGCCAGTTTGATTGATGATCCTGAAATGTATAAGGAGCGGATGCTGCTCTGGTTTCAAACGATTATGCGCTCATTTCGGGCGGGCCATAGCTGTGATGTGACTTACCAGGCTATGCAGGAGGTGGTGCGCAAGTACCTTTCAACGGAAGAAGCCGCTATCATCTGTCCCTTACTCGAAATGAGCCGTGCTGTTCTCGGCGAACCCCAAACCCCTGGGCTATAGGGTGTCATGCTGTAGGGTGCCATTCAAAGGTGATGTGATGACTGCAGATATTCCAGCCCTATCGACGTTGCCGTTTATTCCATATCTGGATGCTACAGGCCAAATTCCAACGGATTGTCAGGGCAAGGTGGGCATCTACGGCATCTTTGATGCTGAACAGACCCTGCAGTTTGTGGGCTATTCCCGCGATGTTTACGTGAGTTTAAAGCAGCACTTGGTACGTCAGCCCGGTGTCTGCCACAGCTACAAACTCGAAACCATCGATCGTCCTAGTCGTACCCTGCTAGAGGGGATACGCACGGCCTGGATTGACGAAAATGGCGGCCTGCCCTCGGGCAATGAGAATGAGGCGGCTTGGACGGCAGCCATTGATGCTAAAGCCACCATGACCCCTGAGGAGCAGTCGGAGTATGAGGCACTTGAGGAGGCAGCCCAGGGGAAATATCTCAAAAAGATTGCTCGCCGCGTCGAAGCAGAAATCCTCGACACCTTAAAGGCGCGAGGTGTACAAATGGAATTGCGCTTCAACCCCAAGCTCAAGGAGTCGGGACTGCTGAACTTGAAGTGATGGGGCCGGGATTATGACTAGTTGTCCGGGTTCAAAGCCGTCTGCTGGCTGTTGTACATGGCCTGTAGGACGAGGGCCGGGTCTACCCAGTTGCCGTCATACTTCAGCCCCCAGTGGAGGTGAGGACCGGTCGTTCGCCCTGTCATGCCGACTCGGCCAATGCGTGCCCCCGTTGGGACAATCTGGCCTTCCTGCAGGCGAATGCCTCCGTCACTATCTACGAGATAGCGACCACTGCTGTCGCTGGTAACAAAGCCATGCATGTGGCAATAGATATGTAGCCAATTCCCAGACTGCAAGACGACGGAGGTGCCGCAGGCACTATCATCCGAGACTTCAACAATTTGGCCTTCCCACCAGTTACGGATGTAGCTGCCGGACGGCGCAGCCATGTCTAAGCCGTAGTGAAAGCGCTGGCCGCCATTGTAGGGATCTTGGCGATAGCCAAAGGGGGAGGTGTAGGCTTGAAAATTTTCAACCGGGAAAGACGCTTGGCTCCAAAGGGTGTTGCCGACAGCGACAACCTGACTCTCTGGCTCGACGGCCCGAACCACCGCCCGTGAGAACAAATCACTCACGCCCCAGACGGCAACTGCGCCACCCACAATCACTGCCAAGGGGAGCCAAGGGGAGCGCATACCCATACGGCGATCGCGGGTGCTATTTTCAATACGGCGAAAAGACTGCCTTAGCAAGCGTTTCATAGCGTGAGGATAAAGCGTCTAAGCGGAAAAATCACTAAACCGAAGGGGCTGCACCGATTCAACCCAAAAGCTCATTTAGGATAGCCCAGCTCCCATCAGTTGGATCATGCCGACAGTATTCCAGAGGGTAGGCGTTGATGCTGCAGAGTGCATGGTAAGACTACCCTGCCGACATAACAGAGGTGGCTGTGAGCACATTGATCTGCTCTAGGAGGGCTTCAGGATGCCAGGGATGGGGCAGCACTGCATCAACGTTTTGGGCGGTGTCATAACCGGTTTTGTCAGACGCAAGGGCTAGGATTTTAACGGTGTGGGTAACCAAAGACGTTCTCAATGCCTCAATTACATGGTGTCCATCTACGCCATTTAGACCCAGATTGATAATTACCACTGCGGGTTGTAGCAGGGCAACCTGCTCGACCACCCGTGACCCTTCAATCACCCAAATCACCTGATAATCAGCAGCGGTCAACAAATCACAGGTGAGACCGGCCATATCTTCTCGATCTTCGACCAAGACAATGCGGCCAACGATGGGTTCTGGCGGGGTGGTTGTACCGATATCTGGAGCGGTTGTTTTGGGGTTGGGGCGTTGGGCTGGAAGCCGAACAGTGAAAACTGAGCCGACCCCTAAGCGAGAGTTAACGCTAATGCTGCCGCCGTGGAGTTCGACTAATTGCTTGGTTAGCGCTAAACCTAAGCCAGTGCCTTGGTAGCGCCGTTGGCGACTGTTTTCTAGCTGCTGAAATTTTTCAAACAGGAGTGGCTTTTGGGCATCAGCAATCCCAATGCCGGTATCTTCGATCTGAAAAATGACGACTCCGTGCTCACACCGCACTCTGAGAATGACCTTGCCGCCGGAGGCAGTAAATTTCAGGGCGTTGCTGAGGAGATTGCTCAAAATTTGCTTAATGCGGCGCAAATCTCCGTAGAACCTATCGGTGTCAGCAAGGAGTGTGGTATCTGAGGTGAGTTCGATGGCGCGATCTCGGGCAATGCTCCGAAAGGGCTCTAGGCTTTGACGAATCAGGGTGCTGAGAGAGACTTCACTAATTTCTAAGACGGTCCGTCCGGCTTCAATCTTGGTCACTTCTAAGATGTCATTGATCACCGTTAGCAGCCGTTCACCACTGGTGTGGATCGTGTTGAGATAGGCCCGTTGCCGCTCATTCAGGTCGCCAAAAGACCATCGTAAGAGGGTGGCAGACATACCAATGATGCAGGTGAGGGGGGTCCGTAGCTCATGGCTCATGGTGGCCAAAAACTCGCTTTTGGCTTGGTTGGCCATTTGGGCCGATACCAGCGCATCGCGGAGCTCTTGGGTTCGATCCACAACGCAGCTTTCGAGGGAGTTGGTCTGTACCTGTAGCTGCTCGTAAAGCTGGGCCTGCTGAATGGCGACGCCTAGGTGCTCGGCAATGTGACGGAGGAAGAGCAGTTCTTGGGACTGCCACTGGCGCGGGAGATCGCATTGGTGGGCAATCAGCAGGCCCCATACCGTCCCATGGATCACGATAGGAGCAATGATTTGGGCCTTTACCGCTGCCTGCTGTAACAACCGCTTTAAGCAAGGTGTGTTGGCGTAAGCGGCACTCACATTCTCGATCGCAATCGGCTCACCCTTGAGATACTTGCGCCAATGGTCGGTATCGCGGTCAAAACAGTGGGTTTCGTTAAAGCCCAAAACAGAAGTCCACTGGTCTGAGCCTATGGACTCATAAGTGATGTAGCCAGAGACATTAGGGCTGGGTCCAGTGCCTAAATCAGCCTGTTGCTGAGCGTTGGCATATGGAGCGGGGTCTGCAAATTGATAGATCAGCAGGCGATCGGTTGCTAAGAAACGCCTCACTTCTGCCACTGTGGTCGCCAGAATATCTTGGAGATCTAGGCTTTGACGGATTTTGGTGATGACTTGATTGAGCAATAGCGCTTGGGATTGAGCCATACCTTTCCTAGAAGACCAGTCACCGACTGGGTGCTGAGGGACGACGGGACGCTAGACAAAGAGCGCTGCCCCAGTGCCCCTAGCGGGGGGATAGCTGGCCTTGGCAAGCTAAAAGGTCGGGCTTCAGCCGCAGCCATAGTCTTGACGCAGGTCAGATGCGGCTGCTTAACGGGGCACTGCTCTGCGCCTCGGACTCATACTAACCGGCCAGAAAAGCTTGCCAGGACTTACACTAGAGTTCTTTCAGATTTGCCCTGTCTTAGCTTCTGATTCGACGATGCATCGGTTGGCCACCACGCCGGGAGGATGGACTCCTGATACTGAGGGGGTCATTTTTATTGAGCAAACCCCCGCTCCAATTATTTTTCTAACCGCTGCGGATACAGACATTCAGTGTTTGGCTCACGTGATGGCGCACCCCCCGGCAGGATTGCCTGCCGTGCGTGTAGTGAATTTGCTTCAGCTTCAGCAGCAGCTGACGATCGATACCTATGGTGAACAGGTACTATGCCACGCCCAAGTCATTGTGCTGCGGCTGTTGGGCGGGCGCGGGTATTGGTCCTATGGGCTTGAGGTGACAGCGGCGATCGCCGCTGAGACGGGAGCCGCCCTCATCGTTTTACCCGGGGACGATCGCCCCGATCCGGACCTGATCAGCCACTCTACCGTTGGGCTCGGCGTGGCCAATCAGCTGTGGCGTTACCTCACAGAAGGTGGGGTAGAGAATCTGCGCCATGGGCTGCAATACCTCTGCGATCGCTGCCTCAAGACCCCATTTCATCCCCCTGCGCCTCAGCCGGTCCCTCGGATTGGCCGATATGCGCATCCCAGCCTGCAAGTACCGGTGACTTCGGTGGGGCGGGTGGGGCTGCTGTTTTACCGCGCCCATTATTTAGCGGCCAACACCGCCCCCATTGAGGCCCTGTGCCGGTCTTTGATAAAGCGAGACCTGACCCCCGTGCCGATTTATGTGTCCTCGTTGCAAGATCCTGAGATTCAGGCGGAATTGGTGGCGCTATTGAATCCTAGCGAGGGGGCTGGGATTGATCTGGTGCTCAACACCACCAGCTTTGCGGTGGCCCAACTCTCGACAGCGACCCCCAAACTGGACTTATGGACCACCTTGGATGTACCGGTCATTCAGGTGATTTTGAGCGGCAGCACGGTTGAGGCTTGGGAAAACCATCCCATGGGGCTAGGCCCTCGGGATATTGCCATGAACGTAGCTTTACCAGAGGTGGATGGCCGGATTATCAGTCGAGCCGTCTCCTTTAAAACCACCCAGCATCGCAGTGATGCCCTAGAGACTGCCGTGGTCGGTTACGAACCCCTAGGCGATCGCGTCGATTTTGTCGCTGACTTGGCCGCTAGCTGGTGTCGATTGCGCCGCCAGCCACCGTCAGAGCGCCGGATTGCGCTGATATTGGCCAACTACCCCAACCGTGACGGTCGCCTTGCCAATGGCGTCGGCCTCGATACCCCCCAGAGTTGTGTGGAGATTTTGCAGGGGCTCCAGGCTGCAGGGTACAAAGTTGGCAATAGTCCCGAAGACAGCGCGGCCTTGATAGCGCTGCTGACGGCGGGGGTGACCAATGACCCTGAGTCGCAACAGGCGCGTCCCGTCCAGCAAGCCTTATCTCTAACGGCCTATCAAGCCTATTTCGAGGGGCTCCCCATCGCGGTCCAGGCGGGGATTCGCAACCGTTGGGGGAGCCCCGCATCCGCAACAGACTCGACTCAAGCAGCCCCTCGCTTTGCCATTGCCGGTGTGCAGCTAGGCCACATCTTTATCGGCATTCAACCCAGCCGAGGGTACGACCAGGATCCATCGCTGAACTATCACGCCCCTGATTTAGAACCGACCCACGATTATTTGGCGTTTTACCATTGGTTGCGCCGTGACTTTAAGGCCGATGCCATTGTCCATGTGGGCAAGCACGGCAACCTTGAATGGCTGCCGGGTAAAGGGATTGGGCTTTCGGCAACCTGCTATCCCGAAATTGCCCTCGGTCCGCTGCCCCATTTCTATCCTTTTATCGTGAATGACCCAGGGGAGGGGGCTCAGGCCAAACGCCGCGCCCAGGCGGTGATCATCGATCACCTCACCCCGCCTTTAACCCGAGCCGAACTCTATGGCCCCTTGCAGCACCTCGAAGGGCTGGTGGATGAATATTACGAGGCCCAGAGCTTAGACCCGACGCGCCTGCCGTTGATTCGCGATCGCATCTTGACTGTGCTGACCCAAACCGCTTTGCTGGCTGATTTAGGGATGACAGCCGCTGAGCCTGCAGGGTCTGAACGGATATTAGAGGGAACCTCTCAGGCGTCCGCCTTTGCCCAACTGTTGCCCCGGCTTGATGGGTACCTGTGTGAACTGAAGGAGGCCCAAATTCGAGATGGGCTGCATATTCTGGGGCAATGCCCAGCCGGGTCACAACTGCGAGATTTAGTAATCGCGATCGCCCGGCATCCCAGTGGCGATCGTCAGGGTCTGACCCGAGCCCTGGCCCTGGATTGGCAGTTGGGGATAGATCCGCTCACGGCTGATTTAGGGGCCTTATTTGTCGCACCAGAGTCGATCTCCACCCCAGTGGATCCCTCGGCTTGGCGCACTGTCGGTGATGGGGTCGAAGCCCTCGAACACCATATAGCTAACTGGGTGGATGCGTTGATAAAAGGCGAATCTGTACCGGTCAATCCTGATGCTGCCGTGCAGCCCGAACTTACCTGGATTGCGACAACCCTACTTCCGGCATTGCGGGCCACTCACCAGGAAATTGCCCAACTGATGCGAGGGTTAGAAGGGCGCTATGTGCCCAGCGGTCCGGCGGGGGCTCCGACCCGCAACCGCCCCGATGTCTTACCCACAGGCCGCAACTTTTATGCCGTTGATATTCGCGCTATTCCCACTGAGAGTGCCTGGGATGTGGGGCGGCGAGCGGCTGAGGCTTTAGTCGAGCGCTACACCCAAGACCATGGGGAATACCCCCAAGCCATCGGGCTCTCGGTATGGGGGACGGCCACCATGCGCACGGGGGGCGATGATCTGGCAGAGGCCCTGGCGCTGCTGGGGGTCCGCCCGGTGTGGGATGGCCCTTCTCGGCGAGTGGGTGATTTTGAAATTCTGCCGATTTCGGCCTTGGGTCGCCCCCGCGTGGATGTCACCCTCCGGATTTCAGGCTTTTTTCGAGATGCCTTTCCCAATTTGATTGACCTGTTTGATCAAGCCGTGGATGCGATCGCCGCGCTAGAGGAACCTGCCCAAGACAATCCGCTGGCCGCCCGTAGCCGTACTGAAAGTAACCATTGGCAGCAGCAAGGTCTCACCCCTGAACAGGCTCAGCTGCGATCGCGCAGCCGCATCTTTGGCTCTAAGCCAGGGGCCTACGGTGCGGGCCTGCAGGGATTGATTGAGGCTCAAAACTGGGCGGATGACAGGGACCTAGCCCAGGCATACATCAACTGGAGCAGCTATGCCTATGGTCGCCACCAGATGGGGCGCTCAGCCCCTGAGGCCTTTGCCAGTCGCTTAGCCCACATGCAAGTGGTTCTGCAAAATCAGGACAATCGAGAGCATGATCTGCTCGATTCCGATGACTATTACCAGTTTCAAGGGGGGCTGACCGCAGCGGTTAAAGCCGTCACCGGGCAGCGACCCCAAACCTACTTTGGCGACCACGCCATTACCGAAAAGCCCAAAGTGCGATCGCTGCGGGAAGAAATAAGTCGGGTCTATCGCTCCCGTGTGATTAACCCGAAATGGATTGCTGGCGTCATGCGCCATGGCTACAAAGGCGCTTTTGAAATGGCCGCAACCGTTGATTATTTGTTTGCCTATGATGCCACCACAGATTGCGTTGCCGACTCCATGTACGCAGGGGTGGCAACGGCCTATTTGCTCGATGAAACCGTCCAAGCGTTTATTCAGCAGCATAATCCTTGGGCGTTGAGGGATATGGCTGAGCGCCTCTTAGAAGCGCACCAACGGCAGCTATGGCACTCTGCTAACGCAAAAATGCTCGATCAGCTGCGAGCCATTGTCCACAGCGCTGAGGCTGATATTGAAATGCATCAGGGGTCTCCTTAGCTCATATCAGGACTTGTTCACTAAGGCTTTGACCCGTTAGGGATGACACGTTTTAGACTGTGGGCATCTCCTCCACAGGATATGGCCATGGTAACGACATCGCCCAACCGACCCAAAAGCCACTACCCGCGCAACTGCACCTTTTCAGCCACAGACTGGGATGCGCTGGCACCCTGTTGGTATCCCATCGCCTTTAGCCGCGAGGTGACAGACCAACCTGTTGCCGCCACGTTACTGGACCAGCGCCTGGTGATCTGGCGAACCAGCGCAGGCCTATCGGTTGCGAATGACCTCTGCTTTCATCGGGGGGTGCCCCTGAGCATGGGCATGGTGGAGAAAGACCAGCTAATCTGCAAGTACCACGGCTTTCACTACGGGGCCGACGGGCAATGCACCCTGATCCCCGCTGACCCCACCGCCAGCATTCCGGCCAAGCTCTGCCTCACCACCTACCCAGTGAAGGAAGCCTACGGCCTAGTTTGGACAACCCTACGAGGCGACAGCGCCGAGGTGACGAACTTTCCAGAATGGGCCGATGCCGACTATCAGCAGATCCTGCCCGATACTGTGGACCTGAACGCGGCATCAGGGCGGCAGATGGAGGGCTTTCTGGATGTGGCCCACTTTGCCTGGGTCCATAGTGAGTCTTTTGGCGATCGCAACAACCCCGTCGTACCCCGCTATGATGTGAAGCCGCTGCCCCACGGGTTACGGGCAGAATACCGCAGCACCGTCAGCAACTTCCCGAAAGGGCTGCAAGATCGGGCTCCGGCAGATTTTGAATGGCTCAGGGTGTTTGAGGTGTTTTTGCCCTTTACAGCGCTGCTCAGGGTACATTTCCCCGAAGCGGGTCGGCTGTGCATCATGAATGCAGCCTCGCCCGTCTCAGCCCGCAAGACCCGAGTGTTTTGCCCGATTTGTCGTAACTTCGATCAAGACCAGCCGTTAGAGCCGGTCTACGAATTTAATTACCAGATTTTCAATGAAGACAAGGAAGTGGTGGAAGCTCAATACCCAGAGGATCTGCCGCTGGACTTGCGGGCCGAATCCCACATTCAGGCAGACCAAACCTCGATCGCCTATCGCAAGGGGCTCGCCAAGTTAGGGCTGAGCAAAATTTATACGGCTTAAACAAAAAAGCGGCGAACAGGGCAGCATTTCTAAGTCTCGCACGGTCCATCGCACTGGTTCGACGGTTTGGCTCATTGCTGCTGGATCAACCCGAGAGTCCACAGTTTGATGATAATGGAGACTACCATAATCGAGATGAAAGCCTTCATAGGCCTGCTGGAAGCGTAATTTGATGACAAAGATTTTGCAGGAAGGGTTGAGTTACACCTTTCGGTCTTACTTTGAACTGCCCCAGGATACGGATGAGATCTTGGCGGAGTTTGGCTACGACTATGGCAAAGCCCGGCTGACATTGCCCCAGTCACAGCAGCCCATTCTGGGTTTGGATGAATTAAAAGCCCAAATTGAAGAGACCTTACCCTATGTGCAACTCACCAGCGAGAGTGCTAAGCGGGAGGTGCTGGTCGCTCCGGTGCTGACCAGGGTAGCAACCCTGGCCCACCAGGTACTGCGATTTGAATACCCTCTCAAGGTGAATGATTGGCTGCAGGGCAACTTAGACTATTTGATCCGCTCGCGCCAGCAAATTGTAGTGGTCGAGGCCAAGCGAGACGATCTGACGCGGGGCTTTACCCAATTGGCAGTGGAAATGATTGCCCTGGCCATGGATGAGGTTGCCCCGAACACGATTTACGGAGCGGTGACCATGGGCAATCTTTGGGTGTTTGGAAAGCTCGATCGCGCCACCCAAAAAATCACCCAAGATATCGGCGGCTACCAGGTGCCGGATGATGTTGCTGTTTTGGTCAAGACGCTGGTTGGCATTTTAGAGCAGGATTCAGATTGACCTCCGAATTTTTAATGTTTGTCGATAAAGGCTCTGCGACAGAACCCCTCACTTTCAGAAGCATCGTGAGGCGAGATCGCGCCTCATCGCTATTCGGGGATTGATTTTCTGATGCTGATGTTGCAGACTAAGCCAGCCCAGGGCTAAGGGCAGCTTGTCACTTTAACCTTGTGCCTAACTGGCAGTTGCAAATACCCGCTGCAAGTTTTCAGGCAACTCAATTTCGGCGAAACATTTAGAGGGATAGAGGTAGTCTTCACCAGATTCATCAACAATGCGCAGCATTTGGCGTTGGCCAGCCTGTTCGTCTTCCAGCACTGGATAGAGCTTTCGGACCTCTAAGGAAGCAGGATAGTCTTGGTTGTTGACGCAAACGACATATTTCATCGGTTTACTCCAGAAAACGTTTGATTTTGAACTCTTTTTTGCCGATGCCGTGGGCTTCGTACCAGTGCAGTTCGGCCCGACAGGTTGAACCGTCATCAAGGTTAATGGTGGCAATGCCTTTGAGTTTTCGCCAACGGCCTGAACCGTAAGCCTTACGGAGCCGTTCGACTTCGCGGATGGAGCTACCAACGGCGATGACTTCAATATTGGCGATATCTCCCAAAATCTCAAAGTTCACTCCAACGTCACCCCCAAGGCAGCAAGCTGCTGCTGTATCCAGTAGCGATCTGTCAGCACTTTTAAGTAAAGCTGCCGCACCGTTTCTTCTGACTTGAGTTGAATGTCTTTCTTCCTCACCAAGCAGACGACATAGGGGGTTTCGCCCTTCTTAGTCTCCTTGAGGAATATTGATTGTTCTAACCCGTCAATTTCGCCCTGCCGGAACTGTGACAGCCTGTAGTTAGAGTCTCTAAGGATCTCAGCCAGTTTCATGCAGCGATATAACCAAAACTGTTCAAGCCCTTATTAGTCAAGGGTTTCTCAGTATAAGGGTTGCGATAGGAATGATTCTGTTGTTGCTGGAGTTCTTAAGTCTTATGGATACTAGATACCTGAATACTCACGCCGACATTGCAGTCACAAAGCTCAAACTGTCATGAACACAACTGGTTATGCCAAGACTGTCGCCCTCGCCCCCATACACAAGAAAACTGCTGCCCCACCCAATCCAACCGCCAACCCGATCCATCCGCCCTATACTCAAACCGATAACGAATCGCACTCACCGAGTCATCCTGCAGTTGCGTCTGCGTGAGTCCTAGGACGATCTGCTCCTCAGTCTCACTGATCACCGTCCAATCCGTCCCAGGGATTGGCGTCCCCACCTGGGCTGAGAAACGATCCTGCAAGGCCGCTAAAGGCGCTGCCGTAGACCGCACCCCTTCCCAGCGATCCAGGTCTGAGACGAAATAGCGATCGCGCCCCTCTGGGAACGGCACCGCCAAACTAAACGGCTCTTGACTCACCGGCTCCAAACCATCCGCCGTCCAGTCATAGGTCAACACCTGCTCTTGAGAACCATCCTCCGATCGCCCCCCGACATGGGCAACGATCTGTTCCTCTACTTGGGTCACCTCCCAGAGAAAACCCACCCACTCTGTCGACACATGCACCGGCTCACCCGCTTGGTTCAGCACCGTCGCCAATGCCATGGTGTAGCCCTCAAAATCTGCGTCACTTTCAGGAATCGCCCACAAAGGCACCAAGGCGTCCTCAAGTTGATCCCCATTCAGATCCCGATAAATCACCCCCAGCGCGGGGTCATCTTCGGCATCTGCCGATTTGTCTAAAAGCACCACCTGGCCATAAACCACCGCCCAATTGTTGGCATCCGTCGCCGCCGTCAAAGCCTCCCAGCTCAAGGGGGTGATAGCGACCGGTCCCCGATCTGGAATCTCCAAGCGATATTCAGTCTGCTGCAGAGTTTCAAGCGATAGATGCTGATGATTGCGGTCCGTCGCACCTGCACTCGGCACCATCAAACAGGCTGTAATGCTTAAAATCCCTGCAATCTCAACCAGGTCTGCAAAGCGGCGGGGCAAAGACATCATGGGAACAGTTCTTGAATCAGCTGTCTATAACTACCCACCCTTACAAAGAGATTGCCGATTACCCTGTGCCGCAATTGCGCTTCCCATGGCGCGCCTGAGGTTGTCTGACCAACCATATGCCTTGCCCAACCCCTACGTCTTACCGTTCCCATTCATCCCCAACCTGAATTCCCTTTTCGGGGGGTTTGGGGGAGTTAGGCCCCCATATCAGGGGGTTTGGGGGTCAGCCCCCAATTTCCGACTTCCGACTTCCGACTTCTGATAATTGACAACATGATGCCGAACCCACCACCACTGATCGGCAAGATTATGCTTTTACCCTTAACTTCAACCACCCAAACACCTGACCAACCGTCAGCTTCAAACCTGCCGCAAACTCAGGCACAGGTAAAATAGCGTCCGGGTTTTCCAAAGACACCAAAGCCTTGTCGGGCGCATAAACCTGCACCAACGCTTCCCCTGGATCAATCAGCCAACCCAATTGGCAACCGCTAGCCAAACAGTGGAGGATGTTGCTGGTCACCCGTGTGGAAGATTGCTCTGGACTCAGAATTTCAATCGTCCAGTCTGGTTGAGCATCAAAGGCATTGGCAAGGGTGCCGTTTTCATCCACAGGCAAACGCTCCCAGCAGAACACTGCTACATCCGGGATGATCGAGCGCCCCGAAAAAGTGCAGCGCAATTCGGGCAATGCTAGGGCAATGCTCTCCGTCTCGACCACCTCATTAATCACCGTAAGTAGCTTTTGTTGAATGCGGCTGTGTTTACCCTGAGGCATGGGTTTCTGAATAATCTGGCCATTGATGTATTCGCTAGCAGGCTTCGTTTCTGGCAACTGCAGGAACGTTTCTAAGGTGATGGGTTGTGTTGGCGTTTGCACCATTAGCGATGAACCCATAGCGACTTAAGACTGGCCAAGTGTATCTATCCTACCAATCGGCATATTTCAGCCACCTGCTGTCCCAAAAACCAGCCACACTTCAACCACCGACCAGATCGGTCCGGCATTGCCAATAAGCTGTGACCACCCTGCCGCGCTACCCGCTTGACCCAAGCTTGCTTCAGCTTGATCACCCTCAAGTCGGCAGCAACAGTCGGCTTATCCTCAAGCGGACTCACCGGGGTGATGACGGTGGACGGTGGGGCCACACCGCCATGACGATCGCCCCAATGCCCATCCCGATCGCGATACAAAAGCTGAGCACCACCCCAAAAGGCAGCTCCACCGATTCAAAACTGAGAAACTTAAGGCTCACAGGGGTAGCATTTTGGACCGAAACGATCGCCATCGCTACCACCCACACCGCCGGAATCAATGTCAGCAGAACCTTGTTCATCACTGTACTCAGTTGTTATTGGGCTATTGTGCCATCGGTAAGGCGCAACAGAGGCTTGCGATCGCCCATCTCCCTCCGATAGGATGTTAGACCGGGCGTTCGAGAGAAATTATGGGAAAGCGCATTCAAGTCGTATTACAAGAAGACATTCGTAAGCTGGGTAGCTCAGGGGATCTGGTGGAAGTGGCCCCTGGCTATGCCCGCAACTTTTTATTCCCTCGGGGAATGGCAGTTCGCACCACCCCTGGGGTACTCAAGCAGGTAGAGCGTCGTCGGGAAGCAGAGCGGCAGCGGTTGGCGCAGCTCAAGGCCGATGCTGAGACCATGAAAACTGCCTTAGAAACCATTGGCTTGTTCACCATCAAGAAGCCCGTGGGTGAAAACGATGCCATCTTTGGTACCGTCACCTCTGCGGATGTGGCCGATATCATCCAAGCCAACACCAGTAAAGAAGTGGATCGGCGCGAAATCACTGTTCCCGATATCAACAAATTGGGTGAGTACAAGGCGACCGTTAAGCTTCATGCTGAGGTGACTGCCACCGTTAACTTGCGGGTTGCTGCCGAGTAAGGCCCCATAAACGCCCGAACATCAATTGAAACAGGCTGGGAAGCACTTTATCTATGGCTTCCAGCCTGTTTTGTTGTATGCAAAGGTGCATCGCCGCTGCTCGATTCCCCTGGCCCGATCCGTTACGGTAGTGACAGCTTACTCAGCCGGGTTTTTCCATGGTTCAGAACCTCGACTTTCTACCCTATAGCGATCGCCTCCCCCCCCAAAATGTAGAAGCCGAAGAGGCTATCCTCGGCGGGATTCTGCTAGATCCTGAGGCGATTGGTCGGGTGATGGAGGTGCTGAATCCAGACGCGTTTTACATCAGTGCCCACAAGCTGATTTACCAGGCGTCGATAGATTTGAACGCTAAGGGTCAGCCCACGGACCTGATGTCAGTCACCGCTTGGCTGAAGGATCGGGATCTGCTCGAAAAAATGGGGGGCCAAAGCCGCCTCGCTCAACTGGTGGATCGCACCCTCAGCGCCGCCAACATTGACCAGTACGCCACCCTGGTCATGGACAAGTTCATGCGGCGGCGGCTGATTCACATTGGCGGTGAGATCTCGCAACTGGGGTTTGAGACCAGTGCGCCCCTAGAGCAGAGCCTAGACCAAGCGGAGCAGCGACTGTTTGCCATTACCCAGGATCGCCCCCAGCAGGCCCTAACCTCTACGGCAGATATCCTGATCGACACCTTCTCGGATATTGAGCAGCGATCCCTCGGCATGATTCTGCCGGGGATTCCCTGTGGGTTCTATGACCTAGATGCCATGACCCAGGGATTCCAGCGATCGGACCTAATCATCGTGGCGGGCAGGCCGTCGATGGGCAAGACGGCCTTCACGATCCAAGTGGCCCGCAATATCGCCCAGGTGCAAAAGCTACCGGTAGCGGTGTTTAGCCTGGAGATGTCGAAGCAGCAGTTGGTCTATCGTCTGCTGTCGGGGGAAGTGGCCATGGAAACCAGTCGCCTCCGCACCGGACGCATCGCCCAACATGAATGGGAAATGCTGGGGCAGGCGATTAGCACCCTCTCCCAATACCCGATTTTCATTGACGATACGCCCAATATCTCAGTGGCTGAGATGCGCTCGAAAGCGCGACGGCTGCAGGCGGAGCAAGGGGGAGCTCTGGGATTAATCCTGATTGACTACCTGCAGCTGATGGAGGGCAGCAGCGACAACCGGGTGCAGGAATTGTCAAAAATCACGCGATCGCTCAAAGGTTTGGCCCGCGAACTCAACGTACCGATCATCTCCCTCTCCCAGCTCAGCCGGGGGGTTGAGTCCCGCACTAACAAGCGCCCCATGATGAGTGATCTTCGTGAAAGTGGCAGTATAGAACAGGATGCAGATTTAATCATGATGCTTTACCGGGAGGAATATTATGACCCTGATACCCCCGATCGCGGCATCACCGAAATCATCATCAACAAACACCGCAATGGCCCCACCGGTACGATCAAGCTGCTGTTTGAGCCCCAGTTCACCCGGTTTAGAAACCTGGTAGCCCAGCAGCAGCCCTAAAAAGCCACAACGTTTGAGAGCGTGAACGTCGCCTACTCGCCCAGCACCTGTTGCAGATGGTCGAGGGTGCGTTGATTTTCCTCGGGAGTGCCGATGGTGATGCGCAACCCACCGCCTGTATGGCGCACATTTGTGCCGAGACGACGCAGCGCTTGGAAGAGATTTGCCGGTTCACGGTCCGTGGGGCGACTATAGAAAAAGTTGGCGTCGCTAGGCCATACCCGCAAGTTGGGTAGCTGGGTCATGGCAGCGTAGAGGCGATCGCGCTCTGCTTTCACCTCATCCACCACCGCCATCAGGTCCGGGTAGTGGGCCAGGGAAATTTGAGCGGCGCGATAGGAAAGGCTGGGCAGGTTGTAGGGCAAGCGTACTTTTTCCAGGACTTGGGTGATCTCGGGGGAGGCAATACTGTAGCCCACTCGATGGGCCGCGAGGCGAAAGGCTTTGGAGAAGGTGCGGGTGACAACCCAGTTGGGTTTAGTGAGCAGATTGGCAACGGTGGTCTGCTGACTGAACTCAAAATAGGCTTCGTCAATCACCACCAGCGTGTCGGTGGGGAGTTGCTGTAGCCAGGTCAGCTCCGTGTCGGTGAGGGCATTAGCGGTGGGGGAGTTGGGGTGCACCATAAACACCACCCGTACCGGTTGTTCACTGGTAGCGATCGCCGCTTGGGCCACCTCTATATTGACTGCAAAGGTGGCTTCGTCGCGAGGCACCCGCACCACCGGAATGCCCAGGGTATCGGCCAGGATGCCGTACATAGAGAAGGTGGGCTCTGCCACTAAAATCGCCCCTGGTCGCCCCACACAAGTGGCAATCAGCAAGGAGCGAATCAGCTCGTCGGAGCCATTGCCAACGGAGATATTTGCGGGGGTGATTGCGGTGAGATGGGCGGACTCGTTGACGTAGCGGGCGATCGCATCCTTGAGCACCCCATGGCCACCGTCAGGGTAGCGGTTAGAGGCAATTTCCTGCTGGTAGGCAAAGCCAAGCTTATCTTTGAGGGATGCGGGCAGGTCGTGGGCGCATTCGTTGGTGTCGAGAATATCAACGCTCTCAGGTTCTACATCGAGGCTGTCTGCAGAGTGGGCACTATAGGCGGCGAATTCGGCTAGGTCGGGGCGAATGCAGGGAAGCATGGGTCAAGGTTTAAGCCACAGGGTTTCATTATGGCCTGCCCAATTGATTGAGATCGGGCCTCAACCATGGGAAAACCCTTAATTTAAGGAATATGCGATCGCCCTTAAATCGGGCAATCTAAACCTATCGCGATCCGTTTTATCGTTTCGCCTGAGCCCCATTCAGCACGGTTATGGATCACGAACGTATTCCTGATCAGCAACGGATTTGTGACCTAGAAAGCGAAAATCAGCAGTTGAAACGCCAGCTTGCTTCGGTCCAGCAGGCGCTCCAAGAGGCTAACCAGGCGATTCGCGATTCTCAGGAGCAGCTAGAGCAATCCTCTCAGGCAGAACAGTTTGCGCGGCTGGTATTAAACCACATGCCTGAAGCGGCCTTTTGGAAAGATCGACAATCTGTTTATCTAGGCTGCAATCAGGATTTTGCTAGGGCAGTAGGGTTGGCGAGCCCCGCTCAGATTATTGGCAAAACCGATTATGACCTGCCCTGGAAACCCAAAGAAGCAGACGGTTTGCGCGAGTGCGATCGCCGCATCATGGAGTCTGACACGGCTGAGATCGGAATTGTGGAACCCCAACAGCAAGCCGATGGCAGTCAGCGCTGGCTAAAGACGAACAAAATGCCCCTCTATGACGATCAGGGTGCTGTGGTGGGTGTGCTCGGCACCTTTACCGATGTTACCGATCGCGTTGCCGCCGAAGCGCAATCCACGCAACAAACGATTGCAATGGAAGAAACCGCTGACGGCATTGGCATTCTCACCGACGCTGGGTTTATCTACGTCAATTCCGCCCATGTCCACCTGTTCGGATATGACACCGCCGATGAGCTCCTCGGCCAAAGCTGGCAGATCCTTTATGGCGCAGATGAGCGCACAAGGATTGAGCAGGAGATCATGCCATGGGTGATGGAGCAGGGCTCGTGGCAAGGAGAATTGGTCGCCCAGCGGAAAGATGGCAGCAGCTTTATTCAAGCCTTAACCCTGAACTTGACGGAAGGCGGTACCTTTATTTGCATCTTTCGAGATATCACCGAGCAAAAGCAGGCTAAGGTTGCCCTCCAGCACCTGAATGAAACCCTGGAGCAGCGGGTTGAGGCTCGTACCCAGGAACTCATGGCCAGCAAAGCACAGTTGCAGCGCCTAGCCGCCAATTTGCCAGGGGTAATTTTTCAGTACCGCCTAGAGGCCGATGGCACTCACACGTTCCCCTATGTCTCCGAAGGCAGTCACGCTATTTACGAGCTATCTCCCGACCGATTTCTAGAGGCATTCCAGCTCGTTCATCCCGATGACCGCAACGGTTTACAGCACGCCATTCCGACTTCTGTCCAATCTTTAGAGGGTTTTCAAAGTGAACATCGCATTGTCACCCCCAGTGGCATTCTCAAGTGGGTACAGGTGATTGCTCGCCCAGAGCATCACTCCGATGGAGCAATTGTCTGGGACGGCATCACCATTGATGTCAGCGATCGCCAACGCTTAGATATCGAACGCCAGCAAGCAGAACAGGCAAAGCGTGAGAGTGAAACCCAATATCAACAAATCCTCGACTCCATCACCGATATGGTGCTGGTTAAACGCGAAAAATCCCGGATTGTGTGGGCAAATCAAGCATTTCGAGACTATTACGGCATGAGCAATGCCGAACTGCGCAACCTAATTGATGCGTCTTTTAATGACCCAGACTATACCCAGCAATACGTCCGTGATGACGCCTATGTTTTTGAGTCTGGGCAAACCCTTGAGATCGAAGAACCCGTGACGCGCCACGATGGAGAAATCAGGGAGTTCAGCACCATTAAATCTGCGCTTTGCAATGAAGCTGGCAATATTGCCTGGACTGTAGGGGTCTCGCGGGACGTCACTGATCGCAAACGTATGGAAGCGGACCTGCGCCTCAGTGAGGCACGCTTGGCGGCAGCTTTTGAGCAAGCGGCTGTCGGCTTTGCCGAAACTGATCTGCAAACTGGAAAGATCCGCTTGGTCAATACCCACTTCTGTGAAATGACCGGCTACACCCAGGCCGAGCTATGCACCATGACAGTGGCTGAACTCATCCATCCAGACGATAGATCTGCCTCTAAACAGGCCATGCAGCGCCTCTTCTCTGAACAGATCGACCATTTCACCCTAGAAAAGCGCTATTTGCGCAAAGACGGCAGCATTTTATGGGCCGAAACGACGGTGTATTTAGTGCAACCGCCCCATGGTCAAGCCACCTATTCTATGGCGCTCGTTCAAGACATTAGAGATCGCAAAGCAGCGGAAGATTTATTAAAGGGCAGCGAAGCCAAGTTCCGTACCTTAGTGGTGCAGAAAACTTTTCAGCATCTTAGTCAGTCTCACCATGAGAATCTGATCACCTTGTTGAACTCTATGCGCTGCTCTAAAGCAAGCCGTTTTCGTTGAGAAGCATAGGCCTTAGGTGGACTTTTACTGGG
>JBHJIP010000177.1:0-21431 GCA_050043365.1 Leptolyngbyaceae cyanobacterium | reverse complement strand
GGAGAGGAGGATGCTCCATGAGCTTAGTTCTAAGTTGGGGAACTTGAGCTTCTCATGGAGTGCCTCTTTCAAAAACCTCTGTCTCAAATGAGACTCACCTATTCAAAGGGGTTGCAGGACTTTTCTGCACCACTAAGCATCTAGAACACGAACTGAAGCAAACGAGAAATCAAAAGAGATAAGGTCAGAAGACCGTTTGCCAACAGACAATTTATTTTGAATTTTTGCCTGAGAAAAATCAATTTTTCCCTCTACATGACAGCCATTAAGTAATACGTCTTGGCCAATTTCAGCACCTCGAGCCTTTAAAGCTTTATCATCAGGCTTGACAAAAGAACCTCTAACACAATTGAGAAAACCGCCAATTCTAGCTCCCACTAACGAGACCATTCCTTCAGATTTAAAATCATTATTCAAAAGAGCATCATGGTCAATTTCAATCCCTTGAGCATTTAAAGCATAACCATTAGGTTTGATAAAGGAACCTTGACTGCAATCTAGCTGCCCGCCAATTTTAGCTCCAACTAGCAGAACCCTTCCCTCTGATTTAAAGCCATTGCACAAAAAAACAGCGTCACCAATCTCAGCTCCTTGGGCATTCAGGGAATTGCCATCAGGCTTGATGAAAGAGCTTTGACTGCAAACAAGTTGCCCACCAACTATAGCTCCCACGAGTGAGATTGTTCCCTCTGCTTTACAGCCATCCTTCAAGAAAACAGATTCACCAATCTCAGCTTCCTGAGCATTTAAGGCATGGCCATCAGGTTTGGCGAAAAAGCCTTTACTGCAATCGAGTTGACCACCAATTCGGGCACCTACTAGTACAACCTTCCCCTCGGATTTGAATTCATTGGTTAGTAAAACATCTTGACCAATTTCAGCTCTCTGAGCATTTAATGCACATTCTCTGGGGTTTATGAAGGCCCCCTTTGTGCAGACAAGCTGCCCACCAATCTTTGTTCCTGACAGCCAGACTGCCCCTTTGGCCTCAAAGCCATTACCCAGACAAACGGACTCACTGATCTCAGCTTCTTGAGCGTTTAGAGCATAGCCATTGAGTTTGACAAAGGAACTTTTATTGAAATTAAGCTGCCCGCCTATTCTGGCTCCTACCAGAAAAACGGTTCCATTTGCTGTGCCCCTATTAGTCATCAAGAAGTCTTGAATAATTTCAGCCCTATGAATAATTAGGGAACAGCCATCAGGATTTATAAATGAACCGTTGCTACAATCAAGTCGACCACCAATTTTGCTCCCCACCAATGAAACTATTCCTTCTGCATTGAAACAATTTCTGAGGAATACAGATTCATTAATTTCAGCTTCTTGAAAAATTAGCGCATATCCATTCGGCTTAATAAAGGAAGCCTGCTCACAATCAATTTGACTGCCAATTTTACTGCCTGCCAGCAAGACTGTCCCTTCTGCCTTAAAGTGATTTCTCAAAAAAACAGGTCCGTCAATAATAGTTCCTTGAGCATTTAGGGCATCGCCATTAGGATTAATAAAATGGCCACCACTACAATTGAGTTGCCCCGCAATCTTAGCTCCTGCCAGTGAAACGGTTCCCTCTGCTTTTAAGTCTTTTAAAATAACAGAGTTGCCAATCTCGGCTTCCTGAGCATACAGTGCATCTCCATTGGGGTTGCTAAAGTAGCCGCCTCTGCAATTAAGTTGGCCGCTGATATTTGCCCCGAGAAAATTGACTACGCCATTTGCCTTAAAGCCATTACCCAAGAGGATATGATGCTCGACTTTAAGACGAATAGCTTCTAATGCAGAGGTTATCGATTCTCCATCTAAGTCAATGATTTTGCTTCCCTTCAGGCAAGTTCCAGAGAGATCCAGATAAGAGACAGATGCATGCTCCAGTCGAATCGCTTTGGTAAATAGACATCGGCGAAAGACTAGAGGGAATGGAATTTTTGCAAACTGAAGATTCAGTAATCCCTCAATTTGGGTGTCAAAAACGCGAACACCCCATCTATTTATATAAGCAGTCGCATCGCTGTTTGTACATAACCAAGACAGCAGATCAGCTGAGATCTTCGGAATTGTTTTTGAGTCTACACTCTCCTTTAAAAGCTTTTGATTGACATTATTGTTATTGCTAATACTTATATCTTTGTAGTCCGAAATTCCTGAGAGGAAACAGCGCTCATACTGTGATAAGTCAAAGTGCCTCCACGCTAGATCAACCAAAGATTTAGATTGATTCATGTCTGCATAAAAGACTTAATAAAGACGCCAACACGGTATGCACCTAGTATATGAATTTAATTTGGTTTGGATATATCAGCTGTTCGAACCATGTCTAAAAAACCATGGCGGCGGGCCTGAAATCGTGAAGAACTTAAGAAACAGGTTTCTCAGCTATTTTCTGAAGTATTCAATAATGAAGTTGTTAATATAAATTTTCTAGTACGCCCGAGAATTCTTCCTGGCAAAACTGAGCCCAGATAAAATATTGGAGCAACATAGCTATGTTGTAGCAATAAAAGTTAGCTTCAAAAGCCCAAATCCCTTTGACGTAATGCCTCAAGGATTTGGGCTTTTGAGCGCAAAGCTGACAAGGCTAACTTAGTCTTGGCTCTCGTGCCCAGATCGTAGCTCCAGAATTTGATCCGCCATAGCAAGACTGTCCTGATACAGCACATCCTCACCCCAACGCTGAAGCTGTTGCCCCAAAATCAAATCAGCCCGCTGATCAGACAGCGCACTCACCTGCTCCACCCGGCAAGCCTGGGCACTGCCACCCGCCTCCATGCGCATGCAGCCC
Source organism: Leptolyngbyaceae cyanobacterium (assembly GCA_050043365.1). GTDB lineage: Bacteria > Cyanobacteriota > Cyanobacteriia > Phormidesmidales > Phormidesmidaceae > PCC-6406. The sequence continues at coordinate 18,652 of JBHJIP010000177.1, read as the reverse complement.
GTCGTCTCTGAACAGAGAATCGTGCAGCAGTCCGCGCAGAGATTGGTGGAATTTAGCCGTAGGCCAATCAAATCCCCGATGACTTCACCCACATCCGCTACCGGCGTCGCCGCCATCTCCGCTTCGATTTCTCGACCATTCGGCCCTTCAAAATAGACCTTGCGGATATCGTAGTCGCCGCCCTCTTCCACATAGCGGTTAGGCGTCCAGCCCAGACGACTGGCAAACCACCCTAAAAACATCAGGGCTTGGGCCGCATTGCCCCGCTCATGGTCAATGCTGATTCGGTCCACATCCACCAGGGCTTCCCGCCGCTCGGGGGGGTCAAAGGCTTCGGCGGTGAGTTCTTGCCAGGGGGAGAGGCGGTGCCAGTTTAGATCGTCAATGTATTGTCCATCCGCAGTGATGTGCTGCATCTTCACCAGTTCCGACTCCACCTCGCTGAAATAGCTGGAATCCACAATGATGCAGTTAGTCGTTTCTGAGAGCTGCTGGAATAGGGTCTGTTCGGGGTTGGGGGTGGCCTTCCACCAAACAAACTTAGGCAAGTCGCCAATCATTAGATTTGCAACCACGTCAGCAGACCGCTCCAGAGCAGCCTTCGTCCCCTTCAACACGATGTATTCCGAGCACACCATGTTGCTGGTGTTGCGCTTTTGTACCGGGCAGTAAGCTGAGACCTGAGCCGTGACCCCTTCGTCTTCCCCCAGGGTCGGGCAGAGGGTAATGACCCGACAGGGGTTGTGGGCCGCGATCGCCTCACTCAAGTTAAAGCCCCGTAAATCCGGGTTGCTGATTTGCTTTTGAGAATCTGGCAGCAGTGCATATTCTTCGCGCAAACGGGCCAGAGTATGTTCGCCAACCCGACCGGTCACCCGCAGACCATAGGCCATTTGGGCTTGGCGGACGGCTTCGCGGGTATCGGGGCCATGAACGCCATCGATCGCCCCCTTATAGAAGCTCAGGGCCGCCAGTAATTGCTGAAACTCTTCGGGCTCGTAGACCACGATGCTAAAGGTGCTGGCACGGGTGGCAACCGGCGCTGCGCTACCCGTGCTTTGGCTGCGCCAAATGTCGCGCAGTTCCGCTTCTATGTCATCAAGCGAGATATCTTTGGGGCGCTGGAGCGCCACGACGGGGGTCATGGTCATGGGTTTTACCGCTGTGAGGAGCTAAGGCACGATGGGGCCAGTGCAGACCATCGCCATCTATGCTATCGAAATGCACCGAGATTCAGCTGAGCTTAAGGATTTTCCTAAGGCGTGTCATTAAGCGCTGACAGAGCGCCTAGAGCCTGCGCCAACGGCGGCGATCGCAGTTGAGCAGCAGTTCCGCTTCTACCGGTCCCCAAGTCCCCGCTTCATACAGCGGAATCACCTCTGGTGCAGCGGGGGCATCCCACACTTCCAGAAGCGGCGTGAGTAAACGCCAAGAGGCTTCCACTTCGTCTCCTCGGGTGAATAGGGTTTGGTCGCCTAACATGCAGTCCACCAGTAAGCGGGCATAGGCATCGGTATTGGCCTTGCCAAAGGCGGCATCGTAGCGGAAGTCCATATCAACGGAACGGGTCCGCAGGGAGTTGCCGGGGGTTTTGACCTCGAAGCGCATTGAGATGCCCTCATTGGGCTGGATGCGCAGGGCCAAGACATTGTGGTTAAGCTGCTGGGCCGCTGACTGAAACATCATGAACGGCACTTCTTTAAAGTGGATGGAGATCTCGGAGATCTTCTTCGGCATCCGTTTTCCGGTACGCATGTAAAAGGGCACCCCCTTCCAACGCCAGTTATCCACCATCAGCTTTAGGGCCGCGTAGGTGGGCGTGGTCGAAACATCACTGGCCCCTTCTTCAGCCCGATAGCCCGGGACCGATTCCCCTTTCATCCAACCCGGCCTGTACTGCCCCCGCACTGCCGATTGAGACAAATCCTCTAGGTCAGCTAGGTGGGTGGCTTGCAGCACCTTCACCTTTTCACTGCGAATGCTGTCCGCATCTAGGGAGTTAGGGGCCTCCATGGCGGTGAGGCAAAACAACTGCATCAGATGGTTTTGCACCATGTCGCGCAGCGCCCCGGCAGTCTCGTAATACCCCGCACGCCCCTCTAAACCCACGGTTTCAGCCACGGTGATTTGCACATGGTCGACAAACTGCCGATTCCAGAGGGGCTCAAAGATGGCATTCGCAAACCGGACCACCATCAGATTTTGGACGGTTTCTTTGCCCAAGTAATGGTCGATGCGGTAGATCTGCTCTTCTTTGCAAACCTGCTGCACCACTCGGTTGAGGGTACGGGCCGTGGCCAGGTCCTTACCAAAGGGTTTCTCAATGATCAGCCGTTGCTTGTCGGGATCTGCCAACATCCCGGCAGCGCCAAGCTGCTCGGTGGCTTCTCCAAAGAAACGGGGCGCTACGGACAAGTAAAAGACCCGGTTTCCCCGAGTCCCCCGCGTTTCATCCAGTTCAGCCAGAAAGGCCTTGAGCTTGTGATAGCTCTCGGGCTGGTCTAGGTTGCCGGGGCAATAGTAAAGGCCTCGGGCAAAGTCATTCCAGACGGCTTCATTACCGAGGCCGCCGCCAAATTCTTCGACCCCTTCTTTGAGGTGCTGACGGAAGTAGTCGTGGCTCCAGTCTCGGCGGGCCACACCGACAATAGTGAGTTCGGGGGGCAGGCGGCGCTCTCGCTTCATCTGGTAAAGGGCGGGGACCAGTTTGCGATGGGTGAGCTCGCCAGAGGCTCCAAAGATCACCAAAATCTGCGGATCTGGAATCCGGTCTTGTTGCAGGCCAACGCGCAGGGGATTTTCGAGCAGGCTAACCATAGGGGGAATGGGGTTGTGGTGTAGGGGCAGGTCTTGTGTCTGCCCGAGGGGCAAGAAATGGGTAGGGGCAGGTCTTGTGCCTGCCCGAGAATGGCGCAAGGTCTGAAGAACCTCACCTAGCCTCTCCTTGCCAAGGAGAGGAATCAGAAGCTTTGATAAACCTCTCCTTACCAAGGAGAGGTGCCGCAGGCGGTGAGGTTTTGTCCCTTAGCTCAAGGCCAAAAAAGCTGCTGTAAAAGCCTTTGGCAGAGTTCTGCTTAACGGTATAGATCCCAAGGGGAACCTGTTTCTACGCAGGGCTCAGGTGCTTCACTTTGGTGACCAACGCATCCATCAACTGGTCAAAGGGCTTGATGAACTTGTCAATTCCCTCTTCCAGCAATTCATCCATGACCTGATTGAGGTTGATCCCCAGGGAAGACAGGGACGCGATCAGGGCTTGGGCCGCTTCCACATCGGTTTCAATGCGGCTGGCAACATCGCAATGGTCGGCACAAGCTTCGATCGTGTTGGGAGGTAGGGTGTTGACGGTATCAGGGCCGATCAACTCATCCACATACATGACGTCGCTGTAGCTGGGGTTTTTGGTGCTGGTGCTAGCCCACAGCAATCGCTGCACTCGGGCACCTTTCGCTTCTAGGGCTTTCCAGCGATCGCTCTCAATAATCGTCTTATATTCCTGATAGGCAATCTTGGCATTGGAGATCGCCACTTTGCCTTTAGCCGCAGTGAGCTGAGCTTGGCGATCGCTATCGTCGGTGTTAGCGATCAGAGCATCCAACTGGGCATCGACTTTAGAGTCAATGCGACTCAAAAAGAAGCTGGCCACCGACGCCAAGTTGCGCACATCTTGACCGGCTGCGGCTCTGGCTTCGAGGCCGCGAATGTAGGCCCAAGCGGTGTCGATATAGCTTTGCACCGAGAACAACAGGGTGACATTCACATTGATCCCCTCGCTGATGGCCGCTTCCACCGCCGGTAAGCCCTCGGGAGTGCCGGGGATCTTGATCATCAGGTTGGGGCGCTGGATGGCTGCGTAATAGCGACGGGCTTCCCGCAGGGTGCTTTCCGTATCGCGGGCCAGATTGGGGGGGACTTCCAGGCTGACGTAGCCATCCACCCCGCTGCTGGCGTTGTAGATCGGCATCAGCACGTCACAGGCATTGCGAATGTCTTCAAACACCAGGGACTCATAAATGGCATCGACGGATTGACCGGCGCGGATCCCGGCCTCAATATCGGCGTCGTAAATGGCGTTACCGGCGATCGCCTTTTCAAAAATAGCGGGGTTGGAGGTGATGCCATGGACATCGCGGCTCTCAATCAGGCTGGCCAGTTCACCCGACTGAAGGATATCCCGACTGAGGTTATCCATCCAGACACTCTGGCCATAGTCTTTTAAATGCAGAATTGGGCTGTCAGCAGTCGTTGTCATAGGGAGTCTCCTTAAAAAACTCAAAAACAGCTTGGGGCGAAGTCTCGCTCCTGATCTGACTCATGCTTGGGACGCTTGCAGCACTTCCCGCTCACGGATGCGCTCCTGAATAAACGATTCCACCAGGGCCACGTCCTCGCTGCTGCCGATGACGAGGGGGGTGCGTTGGTGTAGCTCAGTGGGCACCACATCTAGAATGGCTTCGGCTCCCGTGGTGGCTTTGCCGCCCGCTTGCTCGATCAAGAACGCCAAGGGGGCAGTTTCATAGAGCAGCCGCAGCTTGCCGTTGGGTTTCTTGATGGTGCCGGGATAGAGAAACACGCCGCCCTGCATCAGGATGCGGTGGAAATCCCCCACCAGGGCACCGCTATAGCGGAGGGAGTAGCCCTCATGACGATGGACATAACGAATGAAATCTCGCAGGGATTCTTCCCATTGCCAAAAGTTGCCCTCGTTGACGCTGTAGTTGGGGCCATGGTCGGGCAGGCGGATGTTCTCTGCGGCCAAGATAAACTCGCCCAAGCTGGGGTCCAGGGTAAAGGCATGAACCCCATGGCCAATGGAATACACCAGCACCGTGGTTGGACCATAGAGGATGTAGCCTGCGGCAAGCTGGTTCTCACGCCCCACCTGCAGCAAATCTGCTGCGGACTGATCGAGGTCATCCCCGGTTTGGCGACGAATCGCAAAAATCGACCCGACGTTCAGGTTGATGTCTACATTGGAGGAGCCATCAATGGGGTCATACAGCAGGGTATAGCGACCAATGGGGCAGTTCTCAGGGATGTAGTAGGGCTTGTCCATTTCCTCTGAAGCGAGGCGACAGACGAGACCACTTTGCTTAAACACGGAGATGAACACGTCGTTGGCAAACACGTCCATCTTTTTGACTTCTTCTCCCTGCACGTTGGTGCGCCCCGTAAACCCCAGGGCATCTTCCACCAGTCCTGAGCGGGAGAGGCGACGGGCAATCAGCTTGCCTGCTAGGGCAATGCGGTTCATCAGGGCGCTCAAGTCTTGGGCTTCGGGGCCAAAACTATGGAGCTGCTGCAGCACGTGACGCGACAGGGTCATACAGTCGCGATCGAGGCTGGTTTCTAGGGACGGTTGATAGCTTTCGGTCACTGAGACCTCCTAGCTTAATCGGTAAGTAATTGACGAGCTTATCCCTGCATCAACTAGGCCAAATGAGGCAGAGATTAAGATGATTCAGGATCCAGGCTGAGAGGAGCAGGGCAGGATTAAATCCTGGTTTTACTCGTCTCTATGCCATGGACAGGGAATCGAGTAACCCCATGGTAAAAAGGGCAATTTGAAACTAGACCACTCTTTAGATCAGCTAAAGAACTGACGAACAACGAGGAAACTTTCAGATCTTGTTGTGATAAGCCGCAAATTTTCGCTACAAAAGTTTAGTCGCCGTAGGTGTGCTTAACTTTGACGACGAGAGTGCTATTTAGCTACCTTGAAGAATTGGTAACAACCTGGGCAAAAATAGGGACAGATTCTGAAGAAAAGTTTGCGGTAATTCTCTGAAAAGGATGATTCACCCGATAGTCAGGGTTGTGAAACTGAGGCTACTGCAATGGGTGAAAGGAAGCGCATCGGAATATTGACCAGTGGTGGGGACTGCTCCGGCCTGCACGCCGCGATTCGGGCCGTGGAACATCGGGCGATCGGCACCTATGACTGGGATGTATTTGGGATTATGCGTTCCACCCAGGGGCTCTTGCAGCAGCCCCCTGCTGTGAAGCAACTGCACATGGCTGATACCGATGCCATCTTGACCCACGGCGGTACCATTCTCGGCACTACCAACAAAGGCAACCCCTTTGCCTTCCCGATGCCTGACGGCACGGTGGGCGATCGCACCGAAGAAATCATCAATGCCTATCATCAGCTCGGGCTGGATGCCCTGATCGGCATTGGCGGCGACGGCAGCTTGGCGATTCTGCGCCGCATTGCCCAGCAAGGGGGCATCAAACTGGTGGCCATCCCCAAAACCATTGATAACGACTTGGGCAGCACCGAGCGCTCCATTGGCTTTGACAGTGCCGTCAATATTGCCACCGAAGCCCTAGACCGCCTGCATTTCACCGCGGCCAGCCACTCCCGCGTGATGATTTTAGAGGTGATGGGGCGCGATGCGGGCCACATTGCCATCAGCGCTGGCATTGCCGGGGGCGCAGACGTGATCGTGATTCCTGAAATCAATTACTCCATCGACACCATTTGCAATTCGATTCAGGCCCTGAAGGCGAAGGGGCGCAACTTTGCGATCGTTGTCGTCGCTGAAGCGGTTTGTACAGAAAGTGGTGAGCAAGTGACGCGAACCCATGCCCTCAGCCAATGCCGTTTGGGAGGGGTGGGCCAATACCTAGCCGATCATATTTCTGCTAATACCGGGGCTGAAACGCGGGTAACGGTACTCGGTCACGTACAGCGCGGCGGTATGCCCTCCCCCCTTGACCGGCTGATTGCCACGGCCTTTGGGGTGGCAGCGGTGGACTTGATTGCTGAGAATCGCTGCGATCGCATGGTCAGTTGGCAGCATCGCCAGGTGGTGAGCGTCCCGATTGAGAGCGCGATCGCCCATTATCAAGCCGTTGACCCCCACGGCACTCTGGTGAAAACGGCACGGGCCATGGGCATTTGCCTGGGCGATGAGCCAGACGCACCGCCGATTCCCAGCACTGTGCCCGACCACTTTAATGTGGCGATGGTGTAGCACGAGTTCTCTAAACTGCCGTTACAGATCGTTGCCCCTCTGCCTCCGGCCCCTCCCCTTACAAAGGGGAGGACGGATGGGGTTAAACATCGGTCCAGTCACTGTAGACTGCGGCTTGGCCCGCATACTGCCCCTCGGCATCCCGAAGATTCCAGACCGTCACGTTGCGAATCCAAAACCGTCGTCCCCCTTTAGAGATGCGAATGCCCGCATAGTCAGAAATAAACCCTTGGCTGGTGACTGCGGCCAAGAGGCGATCGCGGGCTTCTCGATTGGGCGGCTCAGCCGATTGCCGTGACGGCAACTGCGTAAACTCCGACCAGGTCATCTCAAACAGCTGCAAAGCGGTTTGATTGCCATAGGTAAACACCGGGTCAACTGCTGCATTGTGAGACACCACCACATACGGAGCCTCGTAAATCTGACGGGCCGCAGCCACGGGGCTGAGCGAACCATCAACCAAGTCCAGGCCCAGATAATGGCGATAGCTGTCCCGCAGCAGTTGGATATGGCCTGCCAGGTAGTCATTGGCGGCGCTGGGTTCCGAACAAGGCACTTCAACAGCCCCCTAGCGAGACTCTTGACTGTTGAGCAGCTCAGCCAGCTCGTGTTGCTCAATCGGGGGTTTGGCGGGGTCAGCCTGACGGATATCGGTAATCAGCCAGTCTAGGGCGGCCGCTTGCATGTCAATCGATGCACCGGTTTTATCGACGCAATAGCGACCGAAGACCAGTTTGTCTACCAACCGCACCCCAGGACCAATGCGGGAATATTCAAAGATGACGCTGCGATCGACAATGGCATTGCTGCAAATACAGCAGTTAGGGCCAATCATGCTGGGGCCAACAATGGTGGCACCGTCTTCAATGTGCGCCATGCCGCCAATATAAACCGGGCCTTCCACATTGATGCGGTCCCAATTGGCCCGGACATTCATACCCACATAGACCCCCGGTTTCACCTCGTGGCCCGGAATATCTACGAGCTTGACTTGACCGGTCAAAACATCCTGAATGGCTTGCCAATAGTCGGGCACCTTGCCGATGTCCACCCACTCAAAGTCCATGCGAATGCCGTAGAACGGGGCATTGTCAGCGACCAATTTGGGGAACAAATCGCCCCCAATATCAAACTCGGCACCGGAGGGGATGTATTTAAAGATCTCGGGTTCGAAGATATAGATACCAGTATTGATATCTGTGCTCAAGGCCTCTTCGACCTTAGGTTTTTCTTGGAAGGATTTGATCCGGCCCTCGTCATCTGTCACCACCACCCCATAGCTGGGCACCTGCTTGAGGGGGACCGATTTCATCACGATGGTGGCGATCGCCCCTTTTTCTTTGTGCTGACGCAACGCCTCGGTCAGGTCTAAGTCAATTAAGGCATCGCCACAGAGCACCACAAAGGTGTCATCAAAGAAGGGATAAAAGTCCTGAATTTTGCGCATTCCCCCGGCTGAGCCCTGGGCTTCCCCCACCAGCTTGCCGTCTACGATGCGGCCCTCAAAGGAATACGCCAGTTCCACGCCAAACCGTTGGCCATCTCGAAAATACCCTTCGATTTCATTAGCCAAGTGACTGACATTCACCATGACTTGGTTAAATCCATGATGGCGAAGCAGTTCTAGCAAAAACTCCATGACGGGTTTTTGCAAGATGGGGATCATCGGCTTGGGAATGGTGTAAGTAATGGGGCGAACCCGAGTTCCCTTACCGGCGGCCAAAATCATGGCTTTCATAGGGTATCTGTCCTCTTTTGCTGATCTCAAATGGGGTTTAGAGCAGGGTTACAAGGTTGGGGCATTGGGCTTAAAGTCCACGCCCCAGAATAGCGCTAACGGTTAGCGAAAAAACGACTCGATAGGATTGCATCGTGTTGAGATACCCGGCAGGCTCCCTTGTGCAACCCAAGGGTGCCCGACCCAAAAGTGTGAGACCACAAGCTCGGGTCTGAAATCAGTCGTTAATCTGGGAGAATCGCGGCAGAAATGCCTAAATCTGCTTCGTTAGACTGTTCTTGCTTCAGATTCCGAACGTGTAAGTCCTGATAAAACTCTTGTTGAGAAAGCTCTACTTTCGACTGGGCAGACAGATAGAGCAGCCCCCAAAACACCCCGACGCGCTCATGTTTGAGGGCGGCTTCTGGCGTCTCAAACTCGTGATCTTGGTTGAGGTTCTCAGGGCGATAGCTGGGCCACTGCCGCAGCAGTTCTTCAAAATCGAGCCAGTTCAGTTCCGCTTCGATATCGTCCCAATATTGGTCGATAAAGGCTTCTAGGGCGGCGGCAATTTCCGATAGGTTCTCCTGGTGGGCCAGTTGGGTGATGGCGCGTACTGCCTGACGCTTGGGCTGGGGCCTTGCCCGCCGCGCCCGAATGCGCGGCGGCTGCTCGTCCATCACCGTGGCGATGGTTTCCAGTTGCTCAATCAGCTCTTGCAGGGTGACCTGACGTCGCTCTGGCGGGGGGGCGATCGCCCGTCGGTGCAGATGGTGCTCTAGGTTGCGGGGCAGGGGCATTTCGGCAAACTCATCTGCCTCAAAAAAGCCCTCGACCTCTAATTCTTCAGTTTCCGTATCTTCGCTACGAATCAGCGTATCGGCTTTGAGCAGCACCAGCATCGAGGCATATAAAAAGGCTTGCCCCGATTCTGACAGGCTGGTTTCGTAAGGCGATCGTCCAGTGCCAGGCAAACTCCCCGGATCGGTGCGCAATGTATTCAAAAAGCGATCGATCACGTCAATGACTTTGACATCCCAGGGGTCTAGTTCGCCCTGCTCGGCCAAGTCAATCAGAAATGCGATCGCATTTTGGGCTAAAGAAACCGCCATCAACCCCTGCCACTTGGTTTAGCTGACATAGGCTTCATCGCCCCCATCGGGTTGGGAGGCAGGCAGGAGGGGCTTTTGCTCCAGCTCGACCCGATATCGCTCCACATCTTGCTCTAGCTCTTGGATGCGAATTTCCCGTTGTTCGACCTGTTTACCCACAGACATATGGCCTTGGACCTGTACCCATACACTAAAGACCCAGGCCAGTACGGCACCGACCCCCATGGATACAATCAGCTCGACACAAAGGGGGGCCTCAATATCGATGCCCTTAACAATGTGAATCGGTGCAGGGTCGGTATTCTCAATTCCAAATAGAACCAGCGCGAGGCTAATGACAAAGATGACGACAAAGTTGACCTGCCGCATGGTGGTGAACTCCTAACATCATTTGAACGGGATACCTTACCCGTAAACAGTGAGCCGAAGACCCAATGAATTTCCCATACTATATTTCTAAATTGGCAATCCTCCCAGCACCCGTTACAAGCTAAGCCCCATCTAACGAGAAAACTTAAGCTATTCCACTTTTCCCATGGTCCAGCCCGTGAATGCGCCGACCCTATCGACCCTGATTCTGGCGGGGGGGCGCAGTCTTCGCATGGGCCGTGACAAGGCGTTGCTGACACTGGGCGATCGCCCCCTAATTCACCATCTCTACAGTGTTGCCCGTCACTGCAGTGATGCCATCGTCATCATGACTCCCTGGCCCGAGCGCTATCGACCCCTGCTGCCATCCAGCGCCCAATTTATCCGTGAGCCTCCACCCGACGGTCAGCCCCCCGGTCCGCTCGCTGCCTTTGTCCAGGCCCTGCCCCAGCTCCACACCGATTGGATATTGCTGCTGGCTTGCGACCTGCCCAACCTGGCTGGCCCCACCCTCCAACATTGGGCCAGTCAACTCGCAATCCTAGATGCCAAGACCTTGGCCTATTTACCTGAGGGACCCAAGGGATGGGAGCCCCTCTGCGGCTTTTATCGCTGCACTTGCTTAGCCCCATTAACCCTCGCGCTCCACCAAGGGCACCGTTCCTTTCAAGCAGGATTGGCGGCGCTACCGGTGCAAGCCATTCCCGATGCACCCCCAGAACAGCTCTTCAACTGCAATACTCCCGAACAGTGGAAGCAAGCAGTGGGGGACAGTTCTTGATAGCGTGTAAAAGCGCAAATTTTTCCTCCCTTGCATGAACCTCGAAGAAAAGGCTCCCTTCTTGCCGACGCCCTGGCGGCGCTTAATGCTGATCATCATGACCCTGCTGGTCAGCGTGATTATGGGGCAGGCCCTACTCAGCAGTTGGAGCGAACCCCAAGTGGCCAGTCGCTTAGAGCTGTATCAAACGGATTTGCTATTGCAAGCCACGGAATGGGAGGGGGGCGATTTTGCGCCTGAGCAGGTGGCGCTGCTCAGGCAAAATCTTTTGGGTGAGCAGCCCCTCAGTAAGGCTCAAGAGGCTTACGTGACGGTACGGGAAACCGCGACCAAAACCCTGGAGCTGGCTGATAGTGGGGATCAAACGGTTGCTTCTGATCGCCGCGTGCAAGCCGCTTACGCGCAGCAGGCTGAACTGCTTGATTTACTGGACCTACGCCTCGGTATCTTGCAGGCCGAGCAAGGGGAAACTGAAGCCGCGATCGCAGCTTGGCAACAGGTACAATCGCGCCATTCTCAGGGCAGTGCGCTTTGGGCTACAGCCCAGAATCTCAGCAATTTATGGCAAGGCGAATCGGCCAATGCCGCTAGCGAACCTCTCCTGAGCGAAACGCTGAACGGCTGGTTTCGCAATCGTGCCCTTACTCAGCTCTATACCCAAACCGATCAGGCCAATGCCCTTGACCAGCTCTATCTGGCTGAGCAGCAGCGGGCTGAGACCACCCTGGCCACCCTGGCCTTAATCGGGGTTGTGCCGGTTATCGGTTGTGTTCTGGGGATTGCCTTGCTGTTGGGGTTGCTGTGGCAGCGGTTTCAACAGGGGAGCGCGTCTCTCTTGGCCCAGGGCGGTCAACGCTGGGAAACCCCTTGGACCGGTGAAACCATTTGGCAAGTTTTGGTGGCCGGATTTTTGTTTTTGGGACAATTTATTGTTCCGCTTTTGATTAGCCCCCTGGGCGGTGTCTTGAATGGGTTCGGCAGTCGCGGCCAGGCGCTGTACGCTTTGCTGTACTACGTGCTGATGGCTGCAGGGGCGATCGCGGTACTCGCTATTTCAATCCGTCCTTTCCGGCCTTTATCAGCCGATTGGTTTACCTTCAAGCTGCGCAGCAAGAGCTGGCTGTGGGGCGTTGGCGGTTATTTCGTTGCCCTACCGTTGATGTTGGCGGTGTCCTTTGTGAATCAACAAATTTGGCAGGGCCAGGGGGGCAGCAACCCGCTGTTGCAGACCGTATTAGAGGCCCAAGACCCGATCACGCTGGGGTTGTTTTTCTTTACCGCTGCGGTTGCGGCCCCCCTGTTTGAGGAGTTGCTATTTCGGGGGTTTCTGCTCCCTTCCCTGACCCGTTATTTACCCGTTTGGGGGGCGATCTCCCTGAGTAGTTTTATTTTTGCTGCGGCTCACCTCAGCTTGTCAGAAGTCTTGCCCCTGATGGTTTTGGGTATGGTGCTGGGGGCGGTTTATACGCGATCGCGCAACCTGGTTGCCCCAATGGTGCTGCACAGCGCCTGGAATAGCATCACCATGCTGGGTTTATTTCTATTAGGGAGTGCAGCCTAGCCAAATGGGAGCTGAGGTTTGGTAAGAATGATTAATTTTCCAAAGGGTGGCAAGGGGGTCCGATAAAATCTGAAGCTGTTTAAAAGTGGCTTTTCAGAGGTATTGATATGTCAACTCGTAAAGTGACAATTAAGAACTTAGATTTGCTCAGCGCAGGCAAAATCCAAGGCATCATCTTGGCATTCTTTGCTTTGATTATGTCAATCTTTTTTGCTCTATTCATTATTGTCATTGGAGCTGCTGCTGAGGAGATTGGGATTGGCATTGGTGGGGCGATCGCTGCCATCATATTTCTCCCTATTTTCTATGGCATCACTGGTTTTATTGCGGGAATTATCGGGGCGCTCATCTACAATTTAGCTGCGGGCGCTGTGGGTGGCATCCAACTTGAGTTTAAATATGACGAGGGACAACTTTAATCAAACCCGTCTAGCTACGACTTTTGGAACCCTGGTGATATAGAGTTTATTCTGGAAATAGGGTTCCTTATCTTGATGACTGATCTGTAGATGACTATGAGTTAGAATTGCAAAACTCTAGACTCAAGTATCTATGCTTTTTATCCCTAAGTATGAGAGTGAATTATGAGCAAAGATTCTGAAGCTTGCACTTTTGGAATGCTGTGTCACCTGAGTGCATTATCCGGATACATCATTCCCTTTGGCAACATTATTGGGCCACTCGTGTTTTGGCTCATCAAGCGCAATGACAGTGCTTTTGTTGATGAAAATGGCAAAGAGTCTCTGAACTTCCAAATATCTGTGACCATTTACGCGGTCATCGGCATTGTTCTCTCATTCGTGCTGATTGGTATTCCGCTGCTGATTATTCTTGGGATTGCAACTTTAGTCCTGATTATTGTTGCAGGTGTCAAGGCAAGTCAGGGAGAAAGCTATCGCTATCCACTGACAATTCGGCTCATTAAATAGTAGAGAGCTGAGCCTCAACATTGAGGAGGTTTCTGGAGCTGTCTTCCGAGGCAAGTGAGAAAATTCGGAAATCTCCTTAGAGGTTGTTTGAAAAGGGGGGAAGCCAGTCTTGAATGATACTGGAGCCCACTCGTAGTCTGGTTGAAGCCTTGATACCGTTGCCTGTTTGGGTAATCCATATCGCAAAACGAGATCCAGAGAACTTTTCAAACAGCCTCTTAGCTATAGGTCCAAGTCAGTTCTAGATGCTGCTGTAGCAGGTTTAGCAAAGACTTGACCTGAATCGGTTTGGGGACAAAAGCTTGAGCACCCGCCTTGAGGCTGTCCTCTTGGCTGCCCTGGGAGACACTGGCCGAAGCCGCAATAATGGCGACTTGACTGAGGGTCGGTATCTGGCGAAGCTGGCGGATCAGCTCTAGCCCATCCATACCGGGCATGACCAGATCCGTAATGATTACATCCGGCTCAAACAGTTCGGCTCGCAGAAGTCCAGCCTTACCGTTGGCCGCTTCAGCGAGGTCAAACCCCAAGGGCTCCAGCAGATTGACCAAAACAGCCCGGTTATCAGGGTGATCATCAACCACCAATATGCGGCGTCGGCGACCCTTAAAGCCTTGTACAACCGATTTTGCATGGTCAGGCGTTGGCTCTGTAGGCAATAGAGACGGTTCCGGTGCTTGGGTTTGAGGAACGGTTATCTCTAAGTTAAACCGACTGCCTTCCCCTAGGTGACTCTCAACCTTTAGGGTTCCCCCCATCATTGACACGATATTTTGGCTAATGGCTAAACCCAGACCGGTCCCTTCGGCCATGCGATCGCGACTGCCCACCTGTTCAAAGGGCAAAAAGATCCGCTCTAGCTGTTCTGGAGCAATCCCAATGCCCGTATCTTCGACCTCGAAGTGCAAGGTAACCTTGGGTGGCGCAGTTGCCATGGCCGCGACTGTAAATGTGACTCCGCCCTGGTCCGTAAACTTAATAGCGTTGCCCAGCACATTCAGCAAAATTTGCTTGAGCCGCTTGCCATCCACCAAAATGCCGACTGGCAAGACCGGATCGGGCTGATATGTAAAAGTGACTCCCTTTTGCTCCGCCCGCACTCGGCAGATATTCACGATCGTGTCGAGGAAAGGAATCAGTAGCAGCTCTGTGGAGTCCAGCTCTAACCGCTGCGCTTCAATTTTGGCAATGTCTAAAACATCGTTGATCAATGTCAGCAGATGCTCCCCGCAGTCATGGATGGTGAGAATCTGTCGGTGGCTTTCTGGCGGCAGTTGCTGAGAGGTTTGTAAGATTTGGGTATAGCCCAAAATGCCATTCAGCGGCGTCCTGAGTTCATGGCTCATGTTGGCCAGGAACTCGCTCTTGGCACGGTTTGCCGCTTCTGCCTCTTCTTTAGCGACCATCAGTTTGGCAGTGCGTTCCGTAACGCGCTTTTCCAGGACTTGATTGCTCTCTTCTAGGGCCTGAAAAGAGAGGCGCAATTTTTCCGCCATCTGATTAAACGCATCGGCCAGCACACCCATTTCATTACTTGAAGTTACGTTCACATAAACATGGCGCTTCCCGCTTTGAATTTCGCGGGCTGCTGTGGTGAGGGCCTTGAGCGGTAGGGTGATTTGGCGAGAGAAAATCAACACAACCCCTAAAGTTAGAGCGATCGCCAAACCCAACCCCACAGACATTTGTCGAACGAGCTGGTAAATCAGTCCATAGGCTTCCTGGGTTGAAATCTCAACGACCACATACCAGTCGGCAACGGGAATCAGAGTAGCCACCCCGAGCACATCCGTCTTTTGTAAGCCCTGATAGGTGGTGACTGCATCAACTTCTGCATTAATCAATTGATGGATAAATGGACGGCTGGCCAGGTTTTTTAATTGCGGGTGATCGGCGCGACCCAGCCGATTGGCAATCACCCACTTTCGATGGTCAATGATGTAGGCATACCCGGTCTCGCCCAGCTTAGGTTGGGCGAGCATGCTATCCAAAAACCCCAGGTCAACAGTGGCCACTACGATGCCGATCACTTGTCCTTGGTTATCAATAATCGGGACCGCGAGAGTGGTGGCCAGATACTTCCCAGCATGCACTTCGGCTGGAAAAACAAAACTTTTCCGTTGAGAGATCGCCCGAGTAAAGGCCGGTGCCTGCAGCCACTGCTCTGGAAGCGACTGCCCGGGCTCCACAAAGGTCAGAACCCGCTGGTCTGATTGCTCAACGATGCTGAGGCGGGCATGGTTGCGATAGGCGTTGATGGCTCGGATCTGTTGCCCATCAGGCGTGAAGATCGCGATAGCTTCATAGGTCTGGTCACTATTCAAGATGCCCTGCAGCAATAACTCTTGAGTGGCTGTCGGGAGCGTCAACACGTCAGGTACTTTCGCAACATAGTCGAGTTGGCTGAGTAGCCCTTCTAGGCGAGTATTGACGCGGGTTGCCATGATCTGGGAGCGACCCTTCTGAATTTGTTGTACGTGGCGGATATTAGTGCGAAAGCTAGAGTAAATCAGGCTGCCTCCCAGGCCCAGCAAGCTCAGCAAAACCAAGGCCACGACCCCCCCTTGGAGTTCAGTGGCAATGGATAGCCTCCAAAACTTGGATTTAGATCGAGGCGACATCATTTCAGAACGTTGGTTGCCTGACTGTTCCCTACGCTGAGGTGTGTGGGACAACTCAGGTTGTCAGACCACTTCGTTCAGTCTATCGAACCCTTTCGATGACCTCAGGACGTTGTGAAGGAAAGGTGAAACTCAGCATGGCTGAGCTGGTTGCAATATCTCTCGTTGGGAGCTGTAACCCTTTTTAAAACTGGACGGTATAGGGACCGACCAGGCCTCCAATACCCTTGTTAGAAGTAGCCACACATTTTACAAGGTCGTTCGCTTGCCACAGGGTAAAAACGGAAGCTGAATGAACGCTGAAAACGAGTTTTATAGCCAATGTCGCAAAGCTTGCGGCATTGGCGACGCCAGATAAGCCTGTGGATAAAGGCTTAGCGCAAGCGTGCCGGAGGCTTTCTGGCCAAAGCTCAATAGGCCGCAGGGCACAGCGCGAAAGGCTTGAGCAACTTGCAACTGAGCGGTAATGCTTACCCAGCAAGACGGTCACCCAGCGTTGATGACGCGCCCTAGAAGGAATAGCCGACTTTGCCAAAGTTCGTCACTAGAGCTAAGTTGACGTGCTCCAATGCAGTAATCAGCCAAGTCGCGTCTTTGCAACGGTACTGTTCATGGTGGTTGAACAGGACGGCCATGCGATTTTCGAGCCAAGGTTTGACGTTGGCACAGAACAAAACAACCCGTAGCAACAGCCCCATCGCCAAGGACGGCCCAACGTCTTGGACCAACTGCCGGAATCGACGGAAGACGGGTTGCTGCCGCCCCTGCACCACTAGGAAGTTCAGCAGCTTTTGGCAAACCGTGATAATCATGAACTCCGTTGGGATCTGGCTGTCAAAATCGGCTAAGGTTTCCCTGAGATACTGACGTAGAGATCGGCTAAACACGTTGTTGCGATACCGAGGCTCGGCCCCAGCCAGCGGTGCCAACAAATATTCCAGCAGTTCTTCCTTAAATTCTCGGAAAGACCGTACAGTGCGGCTATAGGTTTGAAACATCTTGGCGACATCGCGGTGGCTGCGGTTGCCCTCTACCTTGCCGGTGTAGTGCTGTAAGGCGTCATCCAGCTCTGCTTGGGACAATCGAGTTGGGTTAGAGGCTGCAGATCGCCCTTTGACCGTTTGACCTTGAGCCCAGTAACGAGCCAGCTTCACCCCAAAAGCGGCTTCGGCCTGGTGCCGCAGCTCACCAACATGCTGCTTTTGGTGCTGGTCGCTGTCTTTGGTGAGGAGACTGCTGTCATACAAAAACGGATAATGGCGCAGTTGTTTGGCAACAGATTGATTGGCGATCGCCTCTAGGGTGTCTCCTGTGGTCGCCTCCGGCTCAAACAAAGCTGCCAAGCGCCTGAGGGCCGCAAATTGCTCTGTCTCTGTAAAGCCCTGAGTGAGGGTGCGGATGCGGTGGGTAACAAAGCAGTTGGTCGAAGTTTGGGGAATCTCGTCAAAGAGGGCCACCAGGGCAGGAATCGCCCAGTGATCTCGGGGTTGGGTGTACCAGGGGTTGACGAGGGTATAGGTACAACGGTTGAGGGTGTACTTAAACTCCCGCTCAGCCTGGGAAAGATTGATCAGCTCGACCAGAGCCTCCCAAGGGGCTGGGTCGCTATAGCCCTTACCCTGGATAAATAATTGTTGGAATCGGTTGAGCACCGATTCGGTCGATTCTTGCTGGCGGCAGTGCTGTAAGTGCTCGTATAGCTGCCGTTGTAAATCAGCGACAGATGCACTGGACCAAGACTCGTAAGAATCCATAGTACTCATGGTGATGGAAACCCCAATGCCATAGCTTACTAAACCAGGCTTAACTCAATCATATCCGTATCTTTTCGGAGATGGTGGCAGCTTCATTAGAACTACATCATTATCCGGAAAGCTGACTCAATTTATTGGACGAGCAGACTCTAACCCCCTAATGCTGACCCGAGTCATGTAACTTTTGTGCCGATTGGCAGCGATCGCCACAAAACCAGAGCCCTACTGATCAGAGACTAGCCGTACCTGTATTTCAAGCAAGGACGTGGCTATGAGCGGATTAGGTGGCCTCAACAAAACCCCAAACGGCGTTGTGCTGGGCATGGTGCAATTGCAGCTACCCAACGTGGTGACACCAGATGATCTGGCCACCCAAACCCAGCGCATTGTTGAAATGGTGGGTAAAGCCCGCCGCAACATGCCCACCATGGACTTGGTCGTGTTTCCTGAATACTCGCTCCACGGTCTGTCCATGGATACGAATCCGGCGATTATGTGTCGCTTAGATGGCCCTGAGGTCGATGCGTTTCGTCAAGCCTGCATCAACAACCAAATCTGGGGCTGCTTCTCCATCATGGAGTACAACCCCAATGGCAATCCCTACAACAGCGGCTTGATCATTGATGATCAGGGAGAGCTGAAGCTGTACTATCGCAAGCTCCACCCCTGGGTGCCGGTCGAACCCTGGGAACCGGGCAATATCGGCATCCCCGTCTGCGACGGCCCCAATGGCAGCAAAATTGCCCTGATCATCTGTCACGACGGTATGTTCCCTGAAATGGCACGGGAATGTGCTTATAAGGGGGCCGAAATCATGATTCGCACAGC
>JBHJIP010000176.1:0-15049 GCA_050043365.1 Leptolyngbyaceae cyanobacterium | reverse complement strand
AGGTGGTACCCCTCTAAAAACAAGAATATGATTTCCACCCCTTGGGTGACGCTGGAGATATCGACTTGGTGCAAGATGCGATCGGAGCTAAGATGGTCGTTGAATTTTTGATGGTCTGCCACATCATCACGATGGGTGAGGTAAAGGTATCGCACGCCACCCAAGGCTTCTAAGCGCTTGACTAGGGGCGGCGTAAATCGAGGGGAATCTACCAGCACGTTGCCGTCTGGGCGTTGAATCAAGTAGCTGGCAGCCCCAAAAGACTGTTCTGAGTGGTAGCCACAGTGATACACATCAGCGGTAATCGGCAGGGGAAAGCTGGCTTGAGCCGCCTTAATATCGGCTGGCGGCGTTACCGTCCCAATCGACGCCGTAGGGCAAGCTAACAAAGCCTGGAGCGCCAACTGCCGTTCGGGGGAAAGGGGCCGGTTGATGATGGACCGCAGACTGATCACCAATGCGGCTAAAGGTCTCAGGAGCCATCCAGCGGCAGGTATCACAGTCGATGCAGCTACTATCCACATAAAGATCGCCAGCCAGATTGTCGGAGCGACGGCGTTGCAGGGTGGCCATGATTAACCCCCAGAAATCAAAGCTATTTCCAGCTTAGCGCGGTGAATTTAGGGGGTGTTTGCGCTGCAGATGACCATAAAAGCGGGCCCCGAACAAAATCGAAGCCACGGTTAAGCCCACATAGGACCCAATCCAAACCCCAATACCCCCTAAGGCAGTGTGAAACCCGAGCCAATAGCCGGTGGTGCACCCGGCCCCCCAATAAGCGGCAATCCCCAAAATCATCGGAATACGGGTGTCTTGCAACCCTTGTAAAACACCGTTCATCACCCGCTGGAAGCCATCCACAATCTGCCCGCAGCCTGCCACCCTGAGCAAAGTGCAGCTGAAACGGATAGTTTCTGCATTGGCCGGATCGTTAAGGTCTAAGTACAGGCCCACCAGCGCTTGGGGATAGACAATTAGGGCTAGAGCGGCGATCGCCATAAATAGGGTCGTCAGCCCGATACTCACCGTCGCCGCCTGCTTGATTTGCGGCCAGTTTCGCTGCCCGAGCCATTGCCCCACCCGAATCGTCGCACCCTGAGAAAACGCGAGGGGCACCATAAACACCACAACCACGGTTTGTAGGGCGATCTGATTAGCGGCCAGCACGGCGGTGCCCAGGATCCCCATCCAGAAGGTCATGACCGTAAACAAACCATGCTCCCAAAAGGTGGCTAGCCCAATCGGCCAGCCGACTTGCACAATGCGCTTCAAGGGCTGCAAGTCGAGGCGGTACCAGCCCTGACAAAAGTCGTAGGCCCGGAACTTTTGGGTCTGGGGCCAGAGCAGGTAAGCCAGCAGTGAGAGAAACATGGTCCAGTGGGCGATCGCGCTGGCTAGTCCCAGCCCCGCCAAGCCCATTGCCGGGAAGCCTAATTTGCCAAAGGCCAACACATAGTTGCCGATGCCATTTAGTACGGTGGCGGCCAGCACAATCACCATGATTGGTCGTGTACTCGAAATCGCCGAGATTGTCCCCCGCAGCACCACAAACCCCAGCGCGGGCAACAGCCCCCACCGCACCACCACCAGGTAGCTATGGGCCAGAGGAATCACCATTGGGTCTTGTCCCAAGGCATTAAGGCCACCCTGCAGATGGCCCATAATCGGCACCGATATCAGGGCCATGAATAGCGCCACCCAGAGGCCCTGGCGGGCTATCTTACCCACGTAGCGGGGTCGTCCAGCGCCGTAGGCTTCAGCCGCTAGGGCACTGACGCTAGCTAGGGCACTGGTCCCTGTCAGCACAAAGGACGAGAACACCATTGCCGCCAGCCCCCCTGCCGCCAAAGGCAGTTGGCCGAGCCAGCCCATCATCACCGTATCGACAAACCCCGTCAGGGCTTGAGCCACTTGGGCACTGGCCAGGGGCAGCGCTAAACTCAAAAACGCCCTTGCTTCTTGGTAGAAGGTATATTCCGTAGTTGATTTCAAGGGGTATAAACACAATGGGCATTGATTGCCCCAACCAGCTCAAATTCCTCAGAAGTCAGTGTCTGAAATCGTTCAATCGTACTGAAGATTTGCCTCTGAAAATCGAGTACTAGATCGACCGAAGCTGT
This sequence comes from Leptolyngbyaceae cyanobacterium, assembly GCA_050043365.1. GTDB lineage: Bacteria > Cyanobacteriota > Cyanobacteriia > Phormidesmidales > Phormidesmidaceae > PCC-6406. The sequence continues at coordinate 12,929 of JBHJIP010000176.1, read as the reverse complement.
CCCCAACTCAGTTGAATCGAGGAGCGAAAATCCATCTCGATATATACCCATGACATCTGCTAAATCAGACAGCAGAATGACATAGTTGTCACGATAATTGCTGAGACTGAAATCAGTTAGAGATATCTCGCTCAAGTCAACTGACAATTTGTCTAAATCGATAATAAATTCATCTATGGCTGCTAAATACTGATCTAGGGAAAGAGCAAACGCATCAATATCAGTATGATTCAATGCATCAAGATCTAATGTTGAAAACTGCGAAAAAAACGATCCTAAGGAATCAAAAGCTTTCTTTAAAAGCACATCTGTCAATTCAATTTTTCGATCAATGGCCTCTGCAACAATCTCACATTCTTTCACTCGAACTGGTGTTTGAGCCTGGGCCAACTTGTCTGCATTTAAACCTGAAGTCAGAATAAACGCACCTAGCGCTATGGTTCCTTTTCGTAAGTACTGAGGCCATCGTCCATAAGTCATTTCGTCAATCTCCTGTATGCCTGGCGCTTTACCTGAGGTAGCAAAAATCAGGTGAACTTGGCCTATTTAAGGGGTATAGCCGCAGTGGGCATTTACCCCGGCAATCACCTCAGCCTCCTGGCTCGTGAGCCCCTGGACTTGCTCCAAAGCATCGAAGGTACCACTCTGCAATGCCTCGATATTGCCCGGTAATTCTGCTTCGGATTCGGTGTTGGCGACGATCTCCATGGCATCACCTGCAGTTTCTAAGGCATCAGCAAACCCAGCCACTACGATGGCGTAAGCATCGCGATAGTTGGCTAAATCCGCATCCAAAATCGAAACATCACCGAGTTCAAGCACCAAACCATCCAGGTTGGCCACCACACCATCCACAGCGGTGATGTACTGGTCAGCAGCAGCAGTAATATCGTCCAAGGTTTCGGCTTGAGACGCACTTTGAGAAAAAGCGAGAATCTCGGTCTCAAAAGCGGTCATAAACGTCAAATTTTGATTAATGGTCTCGGCCAAGGCATCACATTCTACGGCTAGGGTTGAATTCTGAGCTTGAGCCTGACCCATATTGACAAGTCCCAGCAATAGGGCCGACAAGCCACAAGTCATCAATCCAAATCGCCACCGGAGCCGCTGTCTCCACCCCATACCTGTGATCCCTGCCCAAATTATGGTCCGCAGTACCAGTGTGCCGCATTCTTCAACGGATTCGATATCCTTTGGGCATTGCGCCCTAGCGCTAACGAGTGGAGCTGTACTAGAAATGCCTGTTGCCCAATGGTCCCGAAGATTGCAGCAAGGGGTCTTGACCTCGGTTTTCTCAGCCTTGAGTTTGGGGTTGGTGTTCACCAGTCCTACCCAAGCTCAATCGGGCTCTTTCACAGAAGAGTGTAATTATCTAGTGGCCACGGCTGAGCAAAACCTACTGGCATTTTCAACTCTTGAAAGCAACCCTTTCGATACGTTTGTGAACGCTGTCTCCCAGGGTGCAACTCTGGTGGAGGTTCAAGCCGCCGCAGAGCAGTACAGCATTGCTGTTGACGAACTGCTGAACAATATCAATGAATTACGCCTTGAATTCCAGGGCGCTGCTTTGAGCGACCCAGGTCTAGAGGGCTATCGCACCGATTACGTGGCGGTTTTATCGGGTTTGATTAATGCCCTAAATGTGGAACAGGCAGCAGTCACAGCGGTCGCAGCGACAGAAACAGAAGCAGAGCTTCCTCAAAACTTAGCCAACCTTGAAACCCAATCTGATATCGCAGCCGAGCAATTTAACACCCTGGCTGATCAGGAATTGGATATTCTCAACGCTGCCAGTGACTACTGTGGGTTCACAACTACGGTTGAACCATCAGCCCCCATCGTTCCTTTCCCTGATCAGAGCCCAGTCGTTCCCCCCAGCAATACAGGTGGCACCAGCAATCCTGGCAGCCCATCACCCCAAGCGCCTTCGCCCCAAATTGAGGGCTATGACTACACCGAAGCCATGCTGATGGGCTATACCGCTGCCGAAGCTCGCGACTGGCATACCGCCCTGATCAACTTCCGCAGGGCCTTGGCGGCTCGACCCGGAGACCGCTATGCCCTGGCCGCGATCGCCAATATGGAAGCTTACATTGCTGATGATCGACTGCGCGCTGCCCGCCGCCAGCGTGCCCTGGATCTGCAAGCCACTTTGGCAGAAGCCGTAGCCATCGGGGATTGGGCCTGCGCCGCCGCTTCGGTGGATGAGTTGATTACCCTCGTGCCGCCCAATTCTTTGGATCGGGCGCAGTTGGTTACTTACCGGGGCGAAATTACCGGCTTTATCGAAGCCCGCGATCGAGTCGAAAACTGGTCTACAGTCTGCCCTGGATAGGCTGGCCGAGGCGAGTAGTGCTGTGAAAGTCTCATAAACCATTCCAGCTTCTAGCTCCCCCGCCCCTCCGGCTCCCCTGCCCCCAGAACAAAACTGCTCTGGGAAGCACTGCATTACACTTTTTTAATCTGGGGTATTGATAAAGGCTGCTCTAACAACGGCGCGATGTCAGGTGAGGGTGAATCTGTGAGGTATGTGGCGATCGCTTCCACATGATCCGGCCCCAACTTTTGAATCGTTTCTAACCAATCCGCAGTGTCATCCAAAAAAGTGGTGAGATTTAGCTGGTGATAGCTGGGCTCATAGGGCTCTAGGCGACGACTGCCCTCTCCCAGCAAAATCGCCGCGCCGCGCCAGTTGTGATTGCTGAGGTGATAAAGTCCCACCGCAATTTGCAATATCCCCTGGTAAAAAGGCTTCTCTGCCGCATCCGCCACCATCCAAATCGCCTCTAGGGTGTCGTGGCAGGCATAGAACTCACCCTGGTTAAATTGATTGATTCCGTCCCAAAACGTATCAGGGATCGCTTCAACAGGCTCTGTATCCGACATGGCAAGCTTTCCACAACATGACAAATCGGGTGTTCTATCCGGTAACTGGTTCACCCGAGCGGAGATTTTGGAGACGAGATGCTATTCTCCTCTGGAGATGGTGAGGATGTGAGGAGTTGTAAATCAATGGTACGTTCTTTTGCCCGGACTGATATTTCCGACGGTTTTACCCTTGGTGCTCCCCACGGCCTGGGTTGGACGCCACTCAGCCTCCCTAACACCCCATTATTTGGCACCGATGGCATCCGTGGTCGAGCCGGTGACTTACTCACTGCGCCCCTGGGCATGCAGGTGGGCTACTGGGCTGGCCAGGTCTTAAAGCAAAGCACCCTCAAAGAAGGCCCCGTCCTGGTCGGGCAAGATTCCCGCAGCTCTGGACATATGCTGGCCACGGCCTTGGCCTCTGGCCTCACCTCCGCAGGCATCGAGGTGTGGAATCTGGGCCTTTGCCCCACTGCAGCGGTGGCGTACCTCTCTCAACAGGTGGGGGCCATGGGCGGCATTATGATTTCTGCCAGCCACAATCCCCCATGTGACAACGGCATTAAGTTCTTTGGCCCTGATGGCACCAAGCTGTCGGCCCAAATTCAGCAGCAAATTGAGCAAGCCCTGCGTAACGGCGCTCAGGGCACCCCAAGCAATATTGAATCTCCAGCCTGGGGCCAGTACTATCCCCGTCCCGAGCTGATTGAGCGCTACCTCGATTTTCTCCATGAGCCGCTGCAGCCCAGCCTCGATTTGAGCGGGTTGAAAGTTGTGCTGGATATGGCCTGGGGCGCTGCTGCTGGCATTGCAGATCGCGCCTTTGACGGTACAAATGCAGAAATTATTAGCCTGCATGGTTTACCCGATGGCGATCGCATCAACGTCAACTGTGGCTCGACCCACCTCGGAGCAGTACAAGTGGCCATTCAAGCCCACAATGCCGATATTGGTTTTGCCTTTGATGGCGATGCCGACCGGGTGTTGGCGGTGGATGCCCAGGGTCGGGTGGTCGATGGTGACTACATTCTCTACTTCTGGGGCAAGCGCCTCCGGGATGCGGGGCGCTTACCGCAGGACACGATTATTTCGACCGTGATGGCGAATCTGGGCTTTGAGCGGGCCTGGCAAAAGCAGGGGGGCACCCTGGTGCGCACCAAGGTGGGCGATCAGCATGTTCATGCTGAGATGGTGCGGCGCGGCGCTATGCTCGGCGGTGAGCAGTCTGGCCATATTCTCTGTCACCACTACAGTATGACCGGCGACGGCATCTTAACCGCGCTCCATTTAGCCAAACTGGTGAAGCAGTGCGGCGGTTCATTGGCGGCACTTGTAGATCAAAGCTTCCAGACCTACCCCCAGCGGTTGGAGAATGTGCGGGTGGAGGATCGCGATCGCCGCAAGCATTGGCAAGATTGCACGCCGGTGCAGGTAGCAATTGAGAAGGCTGAAGCTGCCATGGGGGATTTGGGTCGGGTTTTAGTCCGTCCCTCCGGCACTGAGCCCCTGATTCGGGTCATGGTCGAGGCTGAACAAGCGACCTTGGTGGATCACTGGACCGACCATATTGCTTTGGCGGTGCGTCAGCACTTAGCCGCATAGTGAAGCATTGCAACGCCGTTGGGATAAATCTGGCTCTGGGTGAGTTCTAACGGCGTTTGCTGAATCACGCCAGAAAAGAGCGGAATACCGGTGCCCATTAAAAAGGGGTTCACCTTCAGAATTAGCTGGTCAACCAGTTGCGCAGTAAAGAGCGTGGCGGCTAAATCACCGCCGCCGCAGAGCCAAATCCCTTGGCCCGGTTCCGCCTTGAGTTGCTTTACCTGTTCGATAGCGTTGTCACTGACCAACTGTACGTTGGCATCTGGACTCTCCTTGAGGCTGCGCGAAAACAGGTACTGTCGCAGGTGGGTGTACGGGCTGGCGATGCCCTCTTTTTGGCCGATTTCGTAGGTCTTGCGCCCCATTAGCACCGTGTCAAACCACCGGTTCTCAGCGGTGATGCCCATGGGTTCTCGTAGGTGGGTGGGGGCCGTTTCTGGGAACTGGTCAAACAGCTCGGCGTAGTAACCCGGATCTTGGGCAAACCCATCGTGGGAACCATCCCCCTGGGCAATAAAACCATCAACGCTGCAGGCCACGTAATAAGTTACTGTTCTCATCGTCTCCCTCACCCAAACGCCGCAACATGAATCCAATTCTGGACAAAAAACTAAAAATGTCCAGGGCTATGAACTCTTCGCCCTGGACATAAATGAGTTGTTTTATTTACTCAGGTGGATAGAGCAGATGACCCAAATCACATTGAGCCAATGCGGAGTAGCTCAACGTCAAAAATCAGCGTGGCATTGGGCGGAATCACTCGCCCAGCCCCCCGAGCCCCGTAACCCAAGTCAGGCGGAATCCGTAAGCGTCGCTGACCGCCAACCCGCATGGTGGCAACCCCTTCGTCCCAGCCCTTGATCACTTGGCCCACACCAATGGTGAAGGTAAAGGGACCGCGCCCCCGAGAGCTATCAAACTGGGTGCCGTCTTCTAAGGTGCCGGTGTAATGAACGGTCACCTGCTGGCCCCGCTGGGGCATCGCCCCGGTGCCCTCAACCACCTCCAAGTACTCCAAACCTGAATCGGTGGTAATAAATGTCTCTTCTTCGGCCATTTCAGACGGTTCCTCAACGGTTTCTTCAAGCAGTAAGTCAGCTGCAGACTGCGCCAGCGGGGTCCCTGGCAGGTTTATCTCAGACTCGACCACAGGCGTTGCGATCGCTGGGGCATTGCCACCCACCATTTGGGACACCACCAGCACCAGGCAAAACGCCACTAATACAGCAAAACTGATCAAAATGTCGCGCAAGGGAAAATCCTCCAACAGCGCTACAGAGCAAAAGAATCAAGCACCATCAGATGCTAGTCAATGCTTATCCTACCGGGCTAAGGGCATTTATGATGGGTCAGCGAAAATAGCAGTCGATCTGGGCCAGCTCCCATTCAGATTTTCTGAGCACCCACCTAACGCCACTGTTTATTTTCCAGCTCACGAACTTGGCGCTCTAGGCGATCGATACGTCCCCGCAGTTCGTCCATTTCGTTTTGGCGGGGAACCCCTAGGTCTTGGAGCACATTCCGGAGCTGTCGCTGCATTTGCTCCTCTAGGGCACCAGATTCGTTCGAAAACTGGGCCATCACCTCATCTACTAGCTTGGTGGCCTGCTCAGAATTAAATTGACCATCACGGACCCACTCATCGGTGACTTGGCGCAGCCGCTCCGCCACTAGAGAGGTTGTACCAATACCAAGCATAAGAATCTGACGGAGCAGGCTAGTCGTATCCATATTGCCTCCGAGCAATGGGTTGAATTCCAGGGCTTTACCGCCCCATTTTGGCAAACAATGGAGGGGGCTCCCTAGCCCGAGAACCGAACCCAAGCATAAGGAACATAAACTCGTGGTGATTGAATGGTTGGAGTTTCAGGTGCCGGTGGAAGAGCGCGAGCGCTATGTACAGCTCGATGATCAAATTTGGACATCAGCCTTACAGCAATATCCAGGCTTTATCAGCAAAGAAACCTGGATTGATCCTCAAGATTTAGAGCGGGTCGTTTTGGTGATTCACTGGCAGAGTCGAGAGGTGTGGAAGGCAATTCCTGAAGCAGAATTAACTGAGATTGAGCAGCGCTTTGATGCTGCTTTTGACCGGCCTTACCAAATGATTGCTAGTCGAGAATTCCAAATTCGTCGCTTTCCTGTAGGGTCCACAAGCCCAAGCTAGGATACGGGCAACGCCCATCACCGGTATCGGGTATGCCCCATTGCCCTCGCTGTCACCAAGCTGTTGATGCCCAAGCCGTTCGCTGTGGGCACTGTGGCCTTATGCTGAAAGCTTTTGGCCATCCCGGCATTCCCCTACATCGGGCCGCAGCAGGCGATAGCCTTTGCGCAACTTGCACTTACAATCTGGACGACTCCTGTACATTTCCTCAGCGACCCGCGGCACAGACCTGCACGCTCTATCAGTCGGTCGATGCTCAACAACCAGAAACGTCGCTGAGAGCAAAATCTTCTCAACGACGTTACGGCCAACTCTTGCCCTGGCTGGGCCTATTGGCAGTCAGTTTGCTAATTGCTTGGATAGTGCGCTAGTCGGTCACCATGACCTGAACGTGACGCCCCAAGCGGCACAGGAGCTGAATCAACTGCTCTGCGGTAAACCGACTGATTTCACCATTCAGCAAATTTTGCATCTGCGGCAATGTTTGCCGTAGCGCCATAGCCGCTTCTTCGGCGTTCCAACCCTGATACTGAATGTAGCGCTGCACCTCTAGCATCAAGTCAGTGCGAATTTTAAGGCTTTCTGCTTCGGCGATCGCAAAGGACAGCATCTCTTTTTCCGAAAGCTGAGGATAAGTAGCTAACATGGCAGGCTAATTCTGTCGTCAGATTGACCGTTTTTAGATCGAAATTATTGTAAGTGTGATAGGCTCGGAGATCTGCTTCTTGCAGATTTCCTTAACGCAGTTACATGCTATGACCGAACACTTCTCCCTGATGATCCATGGTGGGGCGGGAGCACTGGAGCACATTAGGCGAGAAGGAACCGAGGCAGGCTTTATGAGCAGCCTCGAAACCATTTTGGCAGAGGGGCGGCAACTGCTCGAAAAAGGGGGGAGCGCCCTTGATGCGGTCGAATATTGTGCCGCTCGCCTAGAAGATGACCCCTTGTACAACGCTGGGCGCGGCTCCGTACTCAACGAGTATGGCGAGGTAGAAATGGATGCGGCGATCATGGATGGCCAAGACCTAGCTGCTGGCGCTGTCGCCGCCGTCACCTCGATTAAAAATCCGATTACGTTAGCCCGCTGCGTCCTTGACCAGAGCGAGCATGTGATGCTGATTGGCAAGGGGGCCAAAGAGTTTGCCAAACTCTGCAATGTCCCGGCCATGGCCGACGATTACTTTGTGGTGGAGTCGCGGGTGCGCCAATGGCGAGAAGCCCAAAAGGTGGGGGGCATGATGCTAGATCACGAAGATGCCGAACCCCAACGCAAATTAGGCACGATCGGCGCGGTCGCACGGGACAAGCAGGGGCATCTCGCAGCGGCCACCTCCACGGGCGGCATCGTCAACAAGCGCTGGGGTCGAGTCGGCGACAGCCCGATCATCGGCGCTGGGGTATTTGCCGATAACCAAACCTGTGCCGTCTCTGCCACCGGCTATGGAGAGCAGTTCCAGCGCACCGTGTTGAGCAAGATGATCGCTGACTTTGTGTATTTCAAGCAGATGACGGCCCAAGAAGCAGCAACCGCGGGCATTGAATATTTAATCGAAAAGGTGAATGGTCTGGGCGGCGTGATCGTCATCGATCGCGAAGGCCGCTGTGCCGTGGGTCATTCCACCTCGGGGATGATTTACGGTTGGATTGAGCGCAGTGGCGAAACCTGCTGCAAGCTGGCGTAGTGGCAGTCAGGCTGCCATGGTGAGATGGCCGATGTCTTGGGGGGAGAGGTGATCATTGACGATCTCCCCATCTCGAAACCAGATAATTCGCTGGGTGGTGCGGGCTACATCGGGTTCGTGGGTGACCATGACCACGGTAATGCCGCTGGCGTTCAAGTCTTGAAAGAGGGCCAACACATCTCGGGTGGTTTGGGAGTCGAGGGCACCGGTGGGTTCATCGGCCAGTACTAACAGGGGTTGATTGACGATCGCTCGGGCAATGGCCACCCGCTGCTGCTGCCCCCCCGAGAGTTGAGCCGGTTTGTTGACCATGCGATCGCTCAGTCCCACCCGCTCTAGGGCAGCGGTGGCGCGATCGCGGCGCTCTGCCGTAGCAATGCCCCCATAAACCATCGGCAACATCACGTTATCAAGGGCCGTGAGCTGGGGCAGCAGATGAAACTGCTGAAAGACAAAGCCGATTTTGCGATTGCGAATGTGGGTCAGGGCATCATCATCGAGACGGGCCACTGCCTCACCATCCAGACAATAGGTGCCGGTAGTGGGGCGATCCAGACAGCCAATCACGTTCATGGCGGTGGATTTCCCAGAGCCTGAAGGCCCCATGATGGCGCAGTATTCACCGGCTTCAATGGTGAGGTCTACATCCCAGAGGGCGCGGACTTCGGTATTGCTGAGCCCGTAGACCTTACAAACGCCGTTCAGTTCAATCAGAGGCGGCATAGATGATGAGAACGATGCTGACTACGTTTATCCTGACAGGTACAGCCCAAAATGGGGCCTGTTCCTAGAGCAGATAACGCCTGTTTTTAATGACTGTTCAGTCTCCCCACCCTAAAGCTGCCTCAACACAGCAGCCACTGCCGCCCCGAACCCAAGGGCTGGCGCTGTTGTCTTCGGCAGAAGTGATTGCCCCTGTGATCGTAGGCATGGTGATGTTGGCGGGTTGGGAACTGCTGGTGCGGCTATTGGCCCTGCCCCCCTATTTACTGCCGGGTCCACTGCTGGTGGGGCAGACCCTGATTCAAGACTGGCCGACGCTGTTTCCGTCATTGCTAATCACGCTCAAAATCACGGTGCTGGCCTTTGGGGCTGCAACCATATCTGGGGTGCTCATCGCGGTGCTCTTTACCCAGAGCAAATGGATTGAGCGCAGCTTCTTTCCCTATGCGGTGATTTTGCAGACGACGCCGATTGTGGCGATCGCCCCCCTAATCATCATTTGGCTCAAAAGCAACACCCTCGCTGCTCTGGTGGTGTGCGCTTGGATTGTGGCCTTTTTCCCGATCTTGTCGAACACCACCCTGGGGCTAAACAGCGCTGACCCCAATCTCAGAAATCTGTTTAAGCTCTATGGGGCGTCCCGCTGGCAGATCCTCTGGCAATTGCAGTTGCCCAGTGCCCTGCCCTATTTTCTGGGCGGCTTGCGCATCAGTGGGGGACTCGCCCTGATTGGGGCTGTGGTGGCTGAATTTGTAGCTGGGACCGGTGGCTCCCGTGCAGGCATCGCCTATCAAATCTTGATGGCCAGCTATAACCTGCAAATTCCCCGCATGTTTGCCGCGCTGATTATGACCACGGCTCTGGGGGTAATGATTTTTGTGGGGCTAACCCTATTGAGCGATCGCCTGCTCAACCATTGGCATGAGAGTGCTTTACCTAGGGAAGAGTAAGGTTCACTGAAGGATACGTGTTCCTGTTCATCGAAACGCAATATGGTCATCTCATCTCCCACCTGGAGCCAAGCGCTCCCAGGACATTCATTTTGGCTAACAAATGCCCGCCTGCCTCTGGCTTTAGTGGATCCCACTGTCCCGTATCGAACAACGCTTCCAGCCCTGGCTGCGGCTCCATTTTCAGAGAATTTAATTGCGGCGGATGTGGCGATTAAGGCTGGGCAGATTGAAGCGATCGCCCCAGTGGGCACTGCCCCCGCCGATGCCCCCCAAGTGAACTTGGCCCAGGGGATGGTCTGGCCCTGCTTTGTCGATAGCCACACCCATCTAGACAAAGGACAAATCTGGAACCGCACCCCAAACCCGGACGGCACCTTTCACCAAGCCTTAGCGGCGGTCAATCAAGATTCACCGCATTGGCACCGCGAAGATCTCTATCGACGCATGGACTTTGGGCTGCGCTGCAGCTATGCCCATGGCACCCGTGCGGTCCGCACCCATTTTGATGCGGCGGGTCCTTTAGCAGCTCTAGCATTAGACGTGATCCAAACCCTGCAAAAGGAATGGGGCAATCGCATCACCTTACAGAGCGTCTGTCTGGTCAGCCTAGATTATTTCTTGACCCCGGACGGGGTTACCTTGGCTGATCAAGTGGCTGAAATTGGCGGTGTATTGGGGGGCGTGGCTTACCCCAATCCAGCTCTCGAACAGCAGTTGGATCGCGTCTTTACCCTAGCTGCAGAGCGGGGGCTAGACCTCGATTTCCATGTGGATGAGAGTCTGAATCCTGATGATCAAGTCCTGCGCCAGGTGGCTCAGGCGCGTATGCGCCATGACTTCCAAGGCCGTGTGGTTTGTGGTCATTGTTGTGCCCTGTCGGTCCAGCCACCCGAGGTTTTACAGGACATGCTGGCTTGGACCAAGCGGGCCGAGTTGGGCATTGTCAGCCTGCCCATGTGCAACCTGTATCTGCAAGATCGGCAACCCCAGCGCATGCCCCGATATCGCGGCGTTACCGTTCTCCATGAGCTGCAGCAGGCGGGCATTCCGGTGGCGATCGCCAGCGATAACTGCCGCGACCCGTTCTATGCCTATGGGGACCACGATGGGCTGGAGGTGTTTACCCAAGCGGTGCGGATTGGTCAGCTCGATCGCCCGATTGGCAACTGGGCACAAGCGATTACGGCGACGCCCGCCAAACTCATGGGCTTGTCGCAGCCTGGAGCGATTGCTCTAGGTCAGCCTGCTGATCTCGTTCTATTTAAGGCCCGCACCTTTAATGAATTGCTGGCTCGGCCTCAGAGCGATCGAGTGGTGTTGCGGCGTGGCCAACAGATTGATACAACGCTGCCCGACTACGCGGAGTTGGATGATTTAGTGGGTCTGGCCCCGGCAATTTCGACCTAAGGGCATTTCTTGAAAAGAAAATACCTGGCTAGGGTGCGTTTCGCCTTGCCATAACCGATGTAGGGGCACCTCTTGTGGGTGCCCTCGATAACCTGCCGGAGGGCACGAATCAAGAAATCGGTGGGTTCAGGGGCAATTGGCGGAGGGTACGCACAAGACCTACCCCTACCAAGGTAAATTCTTACCTGGAAATCTCCTAAGTAAGATCTTCTGGTCATGCTCCTGTGGAGACGTCTCGGCTGCAATCACCCCAGCAATCAGCCCCATTGGCAACTGTCAATGCGGGGTTATCCTAGCGATATGCTGCATCTAAGGCGTTAGCAGCACCGACGAGCTGGTTTTACTGGGCTTGGTTTTGAATGTGGCTTGGTTATAGCGATGGAGCTGCAATGTTTTTTAGATGCTTATGGAGGCAATCATGCAGGTCAAAGACTTGACGGTGGAGGAATTCAGGTTACTGATTCGGGAAACCGTCGAGGCGGTTTTGGCAGACTTGTTAGCGGATCCAGATCAGGGGAAAGTGCTGAAGCCTGGTTTGCAGGAACAGTTATTAGCGATGCGGGAACGGCGGCAGTCGGCAACGCAAGCCCTCTCTTCTGAGCAAGTGATGGCTGAACTGGGCTTGGATTGAGGATGAGCTACACCGTTGAGTATGAGCCTGAAGCGGTCAAGGATTTGAAACGTTTCAACCCGAATATTCGTAAGCGCATTGTCACCAAGATCGATTGGTTAGCTGAAAACTTTGAGAACGTTCAACCATTACCTTTATCGGCAAATTTAGCGGGTTTCTACAAGTTGAGGGTGGGTGACTATCGGGTAATCTACGAATTTGAAGATGCGATTCGGGTGATTACGGTGGATCGGGTCGGGCATCGCAGTGAGATTTATGAGTTGTGAGACTGCATTTCTGGGAATCGCAAATCCAAAATCCGTAATCCAAAATCGGGTGGGTTAGGGGGGGCTGCGGTGAATCAGCTGCTGTAAAAAGGCTTGGGACTGACTCGCACCGCTGAGTTGCCCTAAAGGGGGCGAGTTTGTCGGCTAGGTTGCACAGGGCTTTTAGATCGCAATCAACACAAGCCTGATGCTGTCGAAATCAAGGGTCAATTAAACCAACTTGATGGTTGGCCGTTGGAGCCTGGATTTCTGCTTTAAGGAAAGGGTGCTAATTGACAAGGCTGAGGGTTGTGGCCTGGTCGAAGAAGGTTTGAGCAGTGATGACCTCGCTGAGCGTTCCCACCGCTGCCATGGGGTCGATCTGCTGATAACCGTTTGCGACAGCAGGTTCGTGATCATCTGGATGAGGCAGGTTATCGCAGGTTCTCTGATAAGGCTCATCCCCAATATAGCGTCGCCACTCCTGTACGGTTAGGTTTCGAGGCAGACGGCTTAGTGGTGCAGAAAACTTTTCAGCATCTTAGTCAGTCTCACCATGAGAATCTGATCACCTTGTTGAACTCTATGCGCTGCTCTAAAGCAAGCCGTTTTCGTTGAGAAGCATAGGCCTTAGGTGGACTTTTACTG
>JBHJIP010000175.1:0-20285 GCA_050043365.1 Leptolyngbyaceae cyanobacterium | reverse complement strand
CACGGTGTAAATCAAGGGCCAGCCGGATCGCCTCAGGCTACCCAGATACCTGGATCCAGCCAAAATGCAGTGGCTACCGCCGAGCAGTAATGCCGGTACGCTTAGCAGGTGTAGCCTGCGCCAGTTGGGTCCGAGATGCTTTTGGGCGCGATCGGTGCTAGTGAATGCCAGGGGAGCCATGAGCAGTAGTGCACTAATGCCCGCCACCATGCCCCAGCGGTGCTGCGGCACCATAAACCCGATCACCGCTGGATTCCACCCCCAGCTATGCTCCAGCATATGAACCGTATGGGCGATCGCCAGTACAAAACTCCCCACCCCCAGGCCGCGACGATATTTCAGCGGCTGCACCCAGAGCTTGCTAATCGGGCGGGCAATTAGGGCCAGCCCTAACCCTAAGAGCGAGAGATGACCGGCGTAATCGACCATCAGGTCGCCGGTGCGCATCAGGGTCAAAATCCCAATCAGCAGCGTAATCCAGCCCCCCATTTTAAAGAGTTGGCTGGTGCGATCGCGGCTAAACCAGGCGCTCGATACCCCGAGCCCCAGCATCATTGGCGTAGTCCCTAGGCCGAACGCCACCATCACCAAGGCCCCCCCTTCTGGGGTAGTAGCCTCAGCCGCCTTGAGTTGCGCCGCGTAGAGAAACCCGCAGGGAATCAACCCCCAGGCCAGCCCCAGTGCTACCGGCGTCCACCAATGGACGCTCTGGGACACCTGAGTCATGGTCCGGTTGAGGCGATCGTGGAGTTGCCCCTGCAGCGGATGCACAAACGGCATCTTGGGGAGCCAGCCAGGGGCCACTTGTCGGAGTCCTAAGCCAATCAGCAGACTGCCGGTGAGCAGCACAATCACCCGGCGCAGCAGGCTACCCACCCCTGCCATTTGCCCTCCTGCCACCAACACTGAGCCCAGCCCGCCAATGGCCGCACCTACGAGGGCATAACTGAGCAGCCGCCCCAGATTGAGGAGCCCATGAAAAGCAATTTGGCGGCTGCGCGAAGCCTGTTCTTGGCGGGCATTGGCCAAGGAGAGCGCCATGGCAATCGGACCACACATGCCCACACAATGGCCAAAGCTACCCAGAAACCCCAAACTGGCCACCAGCAATAGCTCAAGCACAGAGCCTAGCCCTCAACCGCCAAAAATTGCGCTAAGGCATCGGCAACGGCTGGGGGCCAACGGCGCACCTGTCGCACCCAGTCCAATTTGCGATAGCGGGTATCAAGCCCTAAAACCGCAACCCAATGACTCTCCGCTTCGCCCTGCTGCCCTGTCTGCCAGAGCATGCCTGTCAAGGCAGCGCGGGCATCAGGGAAGTTCGGGTACTTGCGCACCGTACCGCGCAAGGACTTTATGGCTGCAGCTTGCTCACCGGTTTGATAGAGCGCCAGGGCAGTATTCACCCGAGCCAGGGCAAAGTTGGCATCCAAATTAGCGGCTTGCTGATAATCGGCGATCGCCCCCTGCCAGTCTCCCAATCCCCCTTTGGCATTACCGCGATTGTTATAGGCCCCTGCCTCTTGAGGATCGATCTCTAGCACCTGATCGTAGTCTGCAATGGCCGCATCCCAATCCTGTAAGACCTCATACACAGCCCCGCGATTGAGGTACGGATCAGGAATGGTTGGGGCTAGGGTAATGGCTTCGGTATAGTCCGCTAGGGCCTCGTCGTAACGTTCTTGGCTGGTGCGAATTAACCCGCGATTACTCCAAATCGCCGCCTCTTGGGGCAGCAGGTCTAGGAGTTTACTCCAGTAGCGGTCCGCTGCGGCTAAGTCCCCCTCTTGGCTGGTAATCAGCGCTTTTTCGCGCAATTCCGCCACGGTCTGAATTTCGGTTTGGGTCAGGGTGTCCGTCGTTTCAGACGCGATCGCCCCTGGGTCCAATAGCGTCACGCTGATCAGCCCCGCCAAACAGAGAGACAGGCAAAGATTCCACAGGTTTTTCATAGAGTATGGCAACGGTTAAAAGGGGCGGGTCACTTCTCTAGCCTAGCGATTCTCTCCGCTCCCGTGAACTCTAGCGGAGGCAGGTAGGATAAATGGATGTGATTCCGCTGCTCTGGCTTACCCTATGCGCCTGTACATTGTTTCTGGACTGGCGATCGCCTTTCTGGCGATCTTATTTGCTCTACAAAACACCAACTTAGTCACCATCAATCTATTGGGATGGCAGTATCGCCATTCTTTGGCGCTGGTGTTGCTGTTGACCTTAGCGATCGGCGTGATTGTCGGTCTTTTGGTCTCTATTCCGGCCGTGATTCGGCGGGGATGGCGGGTCAGCCGCTTTCAAAAGCAGACCGATACCCTCACCGGTCTTTTGCAAGAGACAGAGCAGCAGGTCACCAGCGAAGCCCAGCGCGTGCAGGCCGTACATCAGCGTTATCAAGCACTCCTCAGTGCCTTAGACCTGAAGGAAACGACTACGGGCCTACTCCACAGCAGCATTCTCCAACAAGCCCTAACCCGGCAATTAGCGGCCCTGAACCAAGCTGCCGGGGAGCAACCGCTCTGGCTCAGTCTGCTCATGGTCAAGGCGCAATGTGACGTGATAGACGGCGTTGATCGTCAAAAGCTCTGGCAAGGGTTGACCAATACGCTTCAACAGAGCGCCACAGACCGCACTTGGCTCTATAGCGACGGACAGGGGCTGTACCTCGCCACGGCAGAAGGGCTAGACGAAAAGAGCACGCGGCAATATGGTGAGACCCTGCAGGCAGCGATTTTAGAGACTCCGCCGCCAATTCCTGACCTTACCCTAGAGGTCAGCGTCGGGGGGGCGATCTCCAGTACGGCTAGCCCTGTGGATGCCGCCACCCTCCTCACTACGGCAGAAACTGCCCTGACCCAAGCCCAAGAGCGAGGCCGTAATCGTCTGCGTGTCTTAGCCGCTAAGTCGTAACTTCAGGGCATATCCGTTATGCCTAATTTCGTTATTTTGTTTGCCCCCTCTGCACCGATGCGCCCATAGGAGGTGCCCCATTTACACCCCGCCCCTGGCCCGCTTGATCGAAGAACTCCAAAAACTCCCTGGCGTCGGCCCCAAAACCGCACAGCGTCTGGCGCTACACCTGCTCAAGCGACCTGACACCGAAGTGCAAGCCTTGGCCCAGGCCCTGGTCGATGCCAAGTCTCAGGTGGGCTACTGCTCCGTATGCTTTCACCTCTCCGCTGAGCCCATCTGCTCCATTTGTCGCTCCCCGAGTCGCGATGATCAGACCCTCTGTGTCGTGGCCGATTCCCGCGATGTGATCGCCCTCGAAAAAACCCGTGAATATCGCGGTAAGTACCACGTACTGGGCGGATTGATTTCTCCTATGGAAGGAATTGGTCCCGAGCAGCTCAATATTGGTCCGCTGGTGCACCGGGTCAACAAAGATAAGACCCAAGAGGTGATCCTGGCGATTAGCCCCAGTATCGAAGGAGACACCACCACCCTTTACGTGGGCCAACTGCTGAAACCCTTTACCAAAGTGACGCGCATTGCCTTTGGGCTACCCATGGGTGGCGATTTAGAATACGCCGATGAAGTTACTCTGGCCCGCGCTCTAGAAGGTCGGCGAGAGCTGGATTAACGTGAGTTTGCCAGCAGTGCAAAAACCCACTCAAGTGGGTCAATAACCTTTTATGGCGAGCGTTTTAGCCTCTGAGTCTACGGATCGGTAGACTTTCCCAATTAGCCCGCGATTCATCTGCGGGCAGGCGGCGAGGTTGACTACCGCAGCTTTTGCTTGATAAACGCCAGAATCTTGGCCGTTTGGCCTTTGAGCTGAGCTACCTCGGCTTCTAACTGGGTCACCTTCTGCTTCAAGGCCGCGATTTCACCCGCGTCTGCGGCAGGGGCGGCAGCAGGGGCAGCGGCAGATGCGGCCACGGGTCGCGGTTTGCGCGCCTTGACCATCGCCCCCTAAATGGCCTCAATCAGCTCTTTTTGCTCAAAGGGCTTTTGAATAAACTCAAAAAACTCAAAGGGCTCTGAGATCTTCTCGGTCACCTCTTCCTTGCGGCCAGACATGAGGACGAGGGGAATACTCTGAAAGTCTGCGCTCCCTTGCACCTCTTGAAAGACTTCCCAGCCACTCATGCGAGGCAGCAAGAAGTCCAGCATGATTAAGTTGGGGCGCTGGTTGCGGATGGCCTCCATCCCCTCAACCCCATCTTTAGCTTCAATCACTTCAAAGTTGCCCTGGGGAAGCATATCTCGCACCCGCATCCGAATCACGCGGCTGTCGTCGATAACCAGGATTTTGTGTGATGCCACAGTGAACTCCTACAGTGATAGCGATGGAAGAGAAGCTGACAGGCGGTCTGAGCAATGTGTTTATGAAGACAAAACTCAGTTACAGCGTGAACGACCCCTACAGCGTAAAGCGTAACTGCCGTAAGGCAAATGGTAGCTGAGTTTCACCCCAGTGGAATAGTCCTGCTAGGGAATCTCAGTAAGAATTCTATGAAGCCGCCTGAAAGTACCGTCAATTTTAGACACAGATTCGCCAGAGAACACGATTTCAAATCCCTTATCGCAGGAAGTTGAAGTCCTTGATGCCATTAAAGTTGGTGGCTCGGGCATGGCGACGGGTAAAGGCGCTAACCGTAGGGTTGCCATTCGTTGTGATTACGCCTGTAGCCTGCTGCCATAGCTCACGGGGCGCTGGGGAGAGCTGGTACTCGCGATCGCCCACTTTACGCACGTGGTACCAGTTCGTCTCTTGGCATTGATCACACCAAAAGCATTCCAGCCACTCCCCATCTAAGGGCACCGTTGTAGCGGTGGCAAATAGCAGCAGGGCGGTACGACGACCGACGCCTCGTTCCTTAAGATGCTGGGGGGATTCAGCATAGAGGCGATGTTTTTGGCTGGCGCTGTCGAGATAGCAGCCATGTTCCGGGCAGTAGATCGCTCGTCTTTTTGAGCGTTTGCGATTGCGATCGCACCGTCTTCTGCGCTCCATAACTTGTCTAGCAGGGAATAGATGGCCAATGGGGAGCTATAAATCGAGTTAGTCGTTTAGACCGGGTCAGATATATAAAAGTGGATCAGAGCAAGCTTGATACGGCTAAAGCCCGATCCTAGAATTGCTAATTTGAAACGTTTGATGATCAATCCTAGCCCAATTGGCCACCGTAGCCCACGGGTTAGATAGCTTAGTTGACTTTCGTTGACCCCTGGAGCCACTTGCTTGCACCCGGTAGGCTGATGAAGAAAAGACAGTATCTATTCCAGCTCATCGGAACATTTCACTAGGTGCGATTTGACCCATGAATCGACGTGCTGATTTCACCCTACTGCTGTTGGGTTTTATCTTGGTTGTCACAGCGGGGCTGGTTATCACCCTGGCTCCGTCCCAGCAGCGCCCCGTGATACCGATGGCTGGTTTATTAAGCGATCCGTTCTTGCAGGCACCCACCGCTGATAGTGTGCGCGTGGTCTGGTTTACCGAATTTCCTGGCGAGGCTCACCAAGTTGAATACGGAGCGCCTGCTCAAGTTGTCATGGCCACGAGCCGCTCCATCGATCGCTTAAAAGAGGATGGCGACTCAAACTGGGTTGGGCTCGAATCTGATCAGGGCATTACCTCGCGTCCCATCTGGCGACATGAAGCCGAAATCACCGGACTCACCCCTGGGGAACGGCTGCCCTACACCGTTAGCAGCACCCAAGCTGATGGCACGGTATTCACCCGTGGTCCCTTTTCGCTGGCAGCAATGCCCCCTCAAGGTCAGCCCCTCAAAATTTTGCTCACCTCTGACCATCAGCTCATGCCCATGACCGCCACCAATTTACAAAAGGTGGCCGAAACCGTGGGCCAAGTGGATGCGGTGTTTGTGGCTGGGGATTTGGTCAATGTGCCTGATCGCGCCTCTGAGTGGTTTGACGACAGTCGCGGCGGCGCGTTTTTCCCTGCCTTACAAGGCCGGGCTGACTTTGCCCTGACTAAAGGCAACACCACCACCCATTACCAGGGGGGTGAACTGATTCAACATGCGCCCTTGTTTCCGGCGATCGGCAATCACGAAGTCATGGGTCGGGTCTCTGCCACAAAACCGCTCAACCAACAGTTCAATGATCCAGCCCCGCGCAGCGCGGCGTTAAAGCTGTACCAAGCCTACGGAGAGCTGTTTAACCCCACGGGCGACCCAGAACAAAAGCGACAGTGGATTATCGATAACTCCTACAACAGTGATGCCTATGAGCAGTTGTTTAGCCTGCCGGTGAGCACCGTCCCTAACCCTGAGCGGCCTGAGCAAACCTCTCGCTACTACGCCACCAGCTTTGGAGATGTGCGGCTGGTGTCTTTATTTGTCACCCATATCTGGCGAAAACCTCAGGTCACCCCCAAGACCCAAGGGCGCTACCGGGAGCGCCAAGCCGATCTGAATAACCCAGGGGCTTGGGGCCACGGGCAGCACATTTTTGAGCCGATTCAGCAGGGCAGCCTGCAATATCAATGGCTGGCCCAGGAGCTGGCCAGCGAGGCCTTTCAGCAGGCGAAGTACAAGGTGGTGATGCTGCACCATCCCCCCCACAGCCTAGGAGACAACATCGTGCCAGCCTTTACCGACCCGGTACCCATCTACGATCGCACCCCAGAGGGTAGCCTCAAGGCGGTTCGATACGAATACCCGCTCCCTCAAGATCACCTCATCCGTGACCTGGTGCCGCTGTTAGAGGAGGCCGGGGTTGATCTGGTGCTCTATGGCCACTCCCACCTGTGGAATCGCTTTGTGGGCCAGACGGGTATGCACTTTTTAGAAACCTCTAATGTGGGCAACACCTACGGGGCCTTTTGGGGCGATCGCCCGCGCCCGCTACCGCCCTCAGAACCCACCGAAGGTCTGGATAAGTTCAACGCCGATTACTACATTGCCCAGGGCGATCCAAACGGATTGGAGCCGGTGGTGCCTACGATCGCCCCCTTGCAAGACGAGCAAGGCAACCCGCTGCCCTATATCGCCAGCAATGACATCACTGCTTTCAGCATCTTGGATACGGGGCTGGGGGAAGTGCGCAGTTACTATTTCGATACCCGCCAGCCCAACAGCGACGTGGTGCTGTTTGACCGGTTTACCCTGGACGGTGCTGAATGAGCAGGGTGAATGCGACAGAAATTCTGTTAGGAAACGGTGCAATCCCGATTGAAGACTTAACCAGCGTCTGCTTAGCCAAGGGCCGACGGGCACCCTGGATTTATTCGGAGTTCTTGAAAACGGAGCACTTACCATGCAGAAAGCTTGGATTTGGACCCTGCCCAGCCTAATGGCGACAACTTGGCTGGCCTTCACTTCACCCCTCCAGGCCCTGCCGTTTACTGATCCAATCGCGATACCCTTTGAACCCGCCCTAGATGGATCGTCCTATATCCCTGAGGGGGCGTCGCCCTCTAACCGAGCCCTGGGAGAATCGGTACGGGCCATTGTCAACGATGACGGACGCATTCCCGTGACTAGCCGCCGCTATCCCTGGTCTGCTATCGGTCGGGTGGATTGGGTGAATGCCCAAGGGCGAACCACAGGCTCTTGTACCGGCACGCTGATAGGGGTTGATCTGGTGCTGACCAATGCCCACTGCGTGATTGATCCAGACAGCGATCGCCCCACCACCCAAACCATTGTGTTCCGTCCCAACCTGATTCGGGGTCGTTCTGATCAGCAGGCTGAGGTCATTGATATCGCCTATGGTGATAGCCCCTACACCGGCGCATCCGCCGATGATTGGGCGGTCCTTAGACTAGATCAGCCCCTGGGCCAAGAATATGGCTACCTGGGGTGGCGCACCCTCGATCTTGAAGATCAGGACGTGTTGGATCAGATGACGGGCAATATCAGCATTGTCGGCTATGCCGGAGACTTTCCCACAGAAGCCATGGTGGTGTTTGGGGAGCCGGGAGAAACCGCTGGCCTGAGTGAGCGCTGCAGCATTTTGCTGGTGGTGCCCGAGGGCGACTTTGCGAATACGCTGATCCATGACTGCGACACCAATCCTGGTGCCTCAGGGGGGCCGATTCTGGCCCAGTTTGAGGATGGAGAATATTACCTGGTGGGCCTCCATTCCGGCAGTGTTTCACTGCTAGAGAGCATTACCCTCCCCACCGGGGAGCAGACCGACATTTTGAATCGAGGGGTACAGGTCTCTCGCTGGTCGGGTCAAGCCGCCCAATGGCGTCAAGGCCGCAGCCATCTGCAGTAAAAAACGGCGTGGCTCGGGCATCCTTGCTGTTCAGAAAGTCCTCTAACTGTCATCCCCCTCCTCATCAGGGGACTTAACCTTAGGGATAAAGTCGGGACGTTCTTGCCCTTCCCAACCTGGAGGACGCTTGGAGTTGTACCAGGCTAAGGAACCAATGCCCACAGCGGCGATGAACCCAACCACATAAACAGCGGTGAAGTAAGGAAAACCAGCTTCGCCAGCGATCGCCAGAAAATCTATCGTACCTATCATGATCAAAACTGCTTCCTTGAAGTCACGTCAAACACTCAAACAGAAAAAGCCAAATTAGGGCGACCTACTCTGCCGCAGGTTCCGGCGCTACGGGTTCGGGCACAGGGGCCACGGGCGCGGGGGGCGGGGGTTGAGAGGGGGGAGTAACCGGTTCAGGCAGTGCCGGTTCAGAATCCGGTTTGGCAGGGGGGGCAGGGGCTTCTGGTTTAGGTTCTCCAACATCGGCAGGGTCTTCCACGGGTGACGGTGGATTGCCGCCATCATTCGCAGGGGGTGAAACAGGTTGGGAGGCCGAGTCGCTGCTTCCTGAGGAACCACTCGTTGTATCTGAAGCGCTCCCACTGTTCGTCGAAGTGGCCTCTTCTGAACCCACTTCGGGTTCGCTTACCGTTTCAGTGACATCGCTATCCTCGTCGTCATTGTCATTGTTGATCGAGCCCGCAGTAACTCGACCGGGCTTAAAGGGTTCAGCCTCAATAGACCCTTCTCGTCCGGCTAATTGGGGTAACGGTGGAAATTCTTCGACCGGCAAATCGTCTACCAGTTGAGAGACAAATTGCCGCCAAGTGTACGCTGCAGAACTACTTGCTCCCCAGGTATTACTGCTGTCGTCATTTCCGAGCCAAACCCCTACGACCAACTGGGGAATATAGCCGATAAACCAAAGGTCGCGGTTTCGCTCTGAAGTTCCGGTTTTACCTGCCACGGGGCGACCAATCGAGGCGTTACTGCCTGTGCCGCCAGATACAACTCCCCGCAGCATCCAGGTCATGATCGCAGCGGTTTCAGCATCCACGGCTTGCTCAGCGGTGGTATCGGCTTCGTAGAGAACCTCTCCGGCACTATTGAGAATGCGTCGGATTCCATGGGCTTTGATATGTTGCCCTTCTGCGGCCAAAGTGCCGTATGCACTGGTTAACTCCAAAAGATTGACCTCAGAAGCACCCAGCGCCAGCGAGTAAGTAGGCTTCATCGGTGACTCGATGCCCATACGCTGAGCCATACTGATGACTGGGTCAAAGCCCACATCAATCAGCACTTTAACCGCCACAATATTGACAGAAGAGACCAAGGCCCGCTGTATTGAAACATTGCCGCTATAGCCCCCGCCGTAATTCTTGGGCTCGTAGCCATCTACCACAAACTTCGCATCGGCATAGGATTTGTAGGGGGAGAATCCCGCCGCGACCGCAGTGGTGTAAACAAAGGCTTTAAAGGTTGAACCGGGCTGTCGCTGGGCTTGGGTGGCACGGTTAAACTGACTTTCATTAAAGTCAGTGCCCCCAATCATGGCCTTGATTTCACCCGTGCGGGGATCAACCGCAACCAACGAGGCTTGGCTAAAGCGTTGGCGGCGACCTAGGGTATCGACCGCTTCCTGGACCGTGGCCTGAGCCTTGCGCTGCCAGTCCACATTTAAGGTGGTTTCAACAACCAGTCCGCCCGCCTCGATCACCTCTGGGGGCAAGACCTCGCCCAGTTGCTTCTGAATGTAAATCGTGAAGTAAGGAAATTCGCTATAGAGAAATTTCGGCTGCTTGGGGGTGGTGGCGACTTCTGTGGCGATCGCCTGGTCTGCTTCCGCTTGGGAAATCGCCCCAGTGGCCAACATCCGCCGAATGACGATATTTCGCTGCCGACGCGCCGCTTCTGGGTCCACCAGAGGGGAATACAGACTTGGGGCAGGGGCCATCCCCGCAATCAGGGCTGATTCTGATAGGGTCAGCTCTGCAACCGGCTTGCCAAAATAAATCCAAGCCGCATCAGCGACGCCATAGGCCCCGGCACCGAGATAAACCAGGTTTAAATAACGCTCAAGAATAACCGACTTGTCGTAGGTCTCCTGCAGCTTGAGCGCCAAGATCGCCTCGCGGGCTTTGCGTTGGAAGCTCCGCTCTTGATCTAAAAAGACAATTCGGGCCAACTGTTGGGTGATGGTGCTGGCCCCCTCGACCACATCCCCCTGCAGCAGGTTGGCCCGAGTCGCTCGGATAATCGCGGGGAAATCAACCCCGTCATGCTCATAAAAGCGCTGATCCTCAGAGGCAATGAAGGCTTGGATTAAGTCCTGAGGAATGTCTTCGTAGGCCAGTTTGTCACGGGTGGCGGGGCCGATCTTTTGTAAAACTCCCCCATCGTCCGCCCTGATCGTGATTGTGCCGCCTCGCTCATAGGTCGGCAGTTCAGAAACATCGGGTAGCTGGGCGTTGGTGGTGAGCCAAATCCGATAAAAGCGGGTGGCTCCACCCGCACTAAGAGAGCCCACCAGCAAAACCAGCCAAAACAGGGGCCGAAAATAGAGGGGGCGCTTTGGGCGACGAGGGCGTTGTGACTGGGTGTTTTTTTCTTCAGGAGTAGCCTGACCTGAGCGGCCAACGGCAAGAGTAGCGCCAGACTTTTGGCTAGGGGAACTGCTCGCTGCCGCCCACAACCCTCTGAATTTTGAGAAGACGCTCGTCACCTTATGCCCCCATACCGCCTTATGATCGCGGCCACTCTTTATCGGTTGCGTATCTAACGGTCATGCCACCCAGACTATCGCAGTTGCAAATCTTAACCTGATTGCGATTTGCCGATTCTACCAGTCTGATCTCCCCCTAGGCTATAGTGGCGTGCCCAAAGGCTAATGCTGCGACCAACATCCCCAAGACCAAAAACGGTTGGGCACTGGCTTGGTACTTAACATCATTTTCCAGAGGGTTGCGCAGGAAATACATGTCCTGGAAGGTGATTTGCGGAATGATCAGCAGAATTAGCAACACCCCGTAAAGGTTCTGGTGAATGGCCAGCAGGTAAGCCGCAATTCCCCCTTGAAATAGGTCAATCATCAAGACGCAAATCCAGGCGGCTGTAGAGACCCCAAACATAACGGGTAGAGATTTGAGGCCGAGCTGGCGATCGCCCTCAACACTTTTGAAGTCGTTCACCACCGCAATTCCCAACCCAGCCAAGCTATAAAACAGGGTTAGCACCACAATCGTCCAGTTGAGGGTACCAAACAGGGCATGACCGGCCCACCAAGGCAGGGCGATGTAGCTGGCCCCGAGGGCATAGTTCCCCAGCCAACCATTTTGCTTCAATTTCAGCGGCGGCGCTGAATAGATATAGGACAAGAACGAGCCCCCTAGCGCTAAGGCAGTAATGATTGGGAACTCATGGCCTGCCCACTGATCTAAACCGTAGGCCACGCCAATACCAGCAACCAGCAGCACCAAAATTTGAGCGACAACCTGAGGAATAGAAATCGCCCCTGAGGGGATGGGGCGATAGGGCTCATTAATGGCGTCAATCTCGCGATCATAAAAGTCATTCAGGGTCTGGGTGTAGCCCGTCAACAGCGGCCCTGACAGCAACATGCAGGCGGCTGAGACCAGCACCGTTTCAATTGACCAGACAAACTGCCCAGAGGACGCCGCCCCGCAAACCACGCCCCAAATCAATGGGACCCAGGTGATCGGCTTCATTAGCTGCAGGCGAATTTTCCAGATGGAGGTCTCGCCAGAATCTGCTCCTTTCATGCCCAAAAGCTGACGGGCTTTACTGCCTTTTGGCTCTGGTGAAGCAGGGGCAGTCTGTGCGGTGGGATCAACCATAGCGGGGTTTGAATGGAACGACCAGAACTTAATATTGCTAAACCTATTATGGGAGGCCAGCTTACCCCTGGCTAGGCGCTGTGGATGATGGAAGCTAATATTCTTGCTGCAAAATCGACATCAGTGCTTTGACGTTACGGATTTACGGCATGGTTTTTGGGTCAAATCTGAGTCGCTGAAAAGGTCCACAGACCCAGATTCTCCGAGCAGCAACGGCTATGCTTTCGAGCCTCGGTGTGAAACAATTTGGGTGAAGTTACATATCGATACATTTCCCATCCATGGGCAAGCAGCGCATCCTCTCTGGCATTCAACCCACCGGCAACCTGCACTTGGGCAACTATTTGGGGGCCATTCGCAACTGGGTGCAACTCCAGGAGGAGTACGATAGCTTCCTGTTTATGGCGGACCTCCACGCCATCACCGTGCCCCACAATCCGGCCAAGCTGGCGGAAGACACGTTGAACGTGGCGGCAACTTACATTGCCTGCGGCATCGACCCGGCCAAGGCTACGATTTTTGTGCAGTCGCACCTGTCGGCCCACAGCGAGTTGGCCTGGCTATTTAACTGCATCACGCCCCTCAACTGGCTGGAGCGAATGATTCAGTTCAAGGAGAAGGCGGTCAAGCAAGGCGAGAATGTCTCGATTGGTTTGTTTGCCTACCCCGTGCTGCAGGCGGCGGACATCTTGCTTTACGAGCCGGATCTAGTACCCGTGGGCGAAGACCAAAAGCAGCATATTGAACTCACCCGCGATATCGTCACCCGCCTGAATTTTCAGTACGGCTCTGAAGAGAGTCCAGTGCTGAAAGTGCCGGAACCAATGATTCAAAAGGCAGGGGCCAGGGTGATGAGCCTCGCCGATGGCACCAAGAAAATGTCGAAGTCGGATCCCTCAGAACTCAGCCGCATTGATCTACTCGATCCCCCTGAACTGATTCAAAAGAAAATCAAGCGCTGCAAGACGGACCCAGTGCGGGGTCTCACCTTTGGAGATCCAGAACGGCCTGAATGCAATAACCTACTCACCCTCTACATGCTGCTTTCGGGGCAGTCTCAGGAGGCGGTGGCGGCGGAATGTGCCGAGATGGGTTGGGGGCAGTTTAAGCCGTTACTAGCAGAGACCATGGTGTCGGCCCTAGGCCCAATTCGCGAGAAATTCTTGGAATTGACGAGCGATCGCACCTACCTAGAATCGGTGCTCAAAGCGGGGAATGAGAAGGCTGAGGCGATCGCCAATAAGACCCTGACGAAAGTCAAAGATGCCTTGGGCTACGCCCGTCCGTTTTGAACCACTGAAATTAAGGGTGTCATAACTGCTGCGGAACGTGATTGCGTTAGGTAGCCTGAAGGAACTCATATGATGCAAGAGTCATTATAGATTTCAGTACGCGTCAACCTTCCTGAGCCTTATGCATATTCACAAGCTTGATCAGTGGCAACACGCCCATGATTTCTCGGTCGATCAGAAGCAGGCGGAGCGAAACACTCAAATTGTGATGATCATGACCGCAGTCACGATGGTGGCTGAAATTATCGCGGGCACTGCTTTTGGCTCAATGGCGCTGCTGGCAGACGGTTGGCACATGGCCACCCACGTCGCCGCATTCGGCATCACTGTGTTTGCCTATCGCTATGCTCGCCAACACGCTACGGATACCCAGTACACCTTTGGCACCGGCAAAGTAAGTGTCTTGGGTGGCTTTGCCAGTGCCGTTGCCCTTGCGGTGATTGCATTTGTGATGGCGTTTGAATCGATAGAGCGATTTTTCCAGCCCCAAGGCATTCAGTTTAACGAAGCGATTGGGGTTGCCTGCCTGGGATTGGTCGTCAATTTGGTCAGTGCCTGGTTACTCCAAGACGAACATGATCATGGCCACCATCATCACCATCATGGAGAGCACGACCATCACCATGGCGATCAAAATCTTAGGGCCGCCTATATTCACGTTTTAGCGGATGCACTCACCTCGGTTTTAGCCATCATTGCCCTGTTTGCAGGCAAGTTCTTAGGGTGGATCTGGCTCGATGCGGCCATGGGGTTAGTCGGTGCCGGAGTGATCACGAAGTGGGCTTATGGCTTAGTGCGCGACACGAGCTCCATCTTGCTGGATGGCTCAATCGATAAGCACATCAAGCGGGATATTGTGAACGCGCTTGAAACTGATGCGGATAATCGTGTGGTTGATTTGCATGTGTGGCGTGTGAGCCAAAATCATCTGTCTGCCACTGTTGCGCTGGTCACCCACTATCCACAAAAACCGGATTATTACAAAACGCTACTCGGTCAAATAGCCAACCTCTCCCACGTCGTCATTGAGGTCAATCCTTGCCAGGGTGAACCTTGCATAGCCGTGACCGCAAGCCCCGCGTCACTGGTCACGAGCTAGATAGATCCCATGTGGATTAATTGAGCTGGGAGGCCATGAAAACCGGTTGATAGCCAATCCCCAGCAGGGCAATTATCGTACCGTTTACCCAAAAATAGAATTCGTCAAGGCGAGTGGGTAAACTCGGGAATGCAGTGCTGTAAAACCTCTCGGGATACCCCTATGGCGATCGCCCTCTCTGCGTTTATTGATAAGCCGATCAAATTTGGCACCGATGGTTGGCGCGGTGTGATCGCTGCCGACTTTACCTTTGCTCGGGTTACCCAGGTGGCGGCAGTGGCGGCCCAGGTGCTGAGGCAGACCTATGGCGCTGTGACTGGGAGCAACACCATCATCGTTGGTCACGATCGCCGCTTCTTATCCCCAGAATTTGCCCGCGCTGCTGCCGAGGCAATTACGACAGCAGGGTTCGATGTGGCCTTGACCGAGAGCTTTGCCCCTACCCCAGCCTTTAGTTGGGCCGCCAAAGCCCAGGGAGCTCTCGGGGCAATTGTGATCACCGCTAGCCACAACCCTGCCGCCTACAACGGGCTCAAAATTAAGAGTGCCTTTGGGGGGTCAGTACCGCCAAGCTTTACCCAAGCGGTCGAAGCTCAACTCAATACCCAGTTCACCCAACCTGGCCAAGCCGGAACCTTGACTACCTTTGACCCCTGGGCCAGCTACTGCGCTGGGCTCCAGGCCCTGGTCGATTTACCGGCCCTCCAAAAGGCGATCCAATCAGGGCAGTTGACCGTATTTGCCGATGTCATGCATGGCTCAGCTGCAACGGGACTAGAGCGCCTGTTGGGCATGCCCATTAACGAACTCAATGGTGAGGCGGATCCCCTCTTTGAAGGGGGCGCGCCTGAGCCCCTACCCAAGTACCTGGGGCGCATGCTGAGCACAGTAAAAGCCTACGAGCCGAAGGTGGATGGGGGATTGATTGCGGGGCTGGTTTTTGATGGGGACAGCGATCGCATCGCTGCGGTTGATGGTCAGGGCAACTTCCTTAGCTCCCAAATTTTGATTCCAATTTTGATTGACCACCTTAAGACAGAAAAGGGGATGACCGGTGAGGTAATCAAGACCATTAGCGGCTCGAATATCATTCCCAAGGTGGCAGCCCTGCATGGGTTGACCCTGCATGAAACTGCAATTGGCTATAAATACATCGCTGATCGCATGCTCGAATCCCAAGCTCTGATCGGCGGTGAAGAGTCCGGCGGCGTCGGCTACGGTCACCACATTCCGGAACGGGATGCCCTACTATCAGCCCTGTATGTGCTGGAATCTGTGGTGAAATCCGGTCTGGATCTGGGCGATCGCTACCGTCAACTCCAGGAAACCGTGGGCTATATTTCCGCCTACGACCGAATTGATTTGCCCTTGGCCAACATGAACGTTAGGGCCAAGCTGGTCGAAGCCCTAGAAACGGATTGTCCCCAGACCGTGGCGGGCAAACAGGTGACCCATTGTCTGACCATTGACGGTTACAAATTCTCTCTAGAGGACGATAGCTGGCTGCTGATTCGTTTTAGTGGAACCGAGCCGGTGCTCCGCCTCTATAGCGAAGCCGCCACCCTGGATGAGGTTCACAAACATCTGAACTGGGCAAAGGATTGGGCCACGGCAATCGGTTAGCGCTGTGGCAAGCTGGGGAAGTGTTTCCCCTTGCTGAGATCAACATGGCCAAGCTCCACCCCTGGATACTGCGTGATCGCGCCTTTAATTGGGGCATTCGTACCTATGTGATGGGGGTTTTGAACGTCACCCCAGATAGCTTCAGCGATGGGGGGCTGTTTAACCAGCTCGAAACCGGATTGGCCCAAGCTCAAAAATTGGTCAAGGCGGGGGTTGATATCCTCGATATTGGCGGTCAATCGACCCGCCCCGGTTCCCAGCCGGTCCCGATTGAAGCGGAGTTACGGCGGGTGGTGCCCGTGGTCGAAGCGATTCGTCAGAGTGCCGACCCTGCCCTGCAAACCACCGTTATCTCGGTAGATACGACCCGTGCCGAGGTGGCGCGGGCTGCGGTGCGGGCCGGGGCAGACATGGTGAATGACATTTCGGGAGGCACCTTTGACGATGCGATGTTGTCCACGGTGGCAGATCTGGGGGTCCCCATCGTCTTGATGCATCTGCGGGGCACCCCTGCCACCATGCAGCAGCAAACCGATTATGAAGATCTGATTGGGGAAATTATTAGCACCCTAAAGCGCCACATTCAAACGGCGATCGCAGCGGGGGTCAATGCCAATCGCATCATCGTCGATCCGGGCATTGGCTTTGGCAAAAGTTATCCGCAAAACCTAGAGATCCTCAGGCAAATCCCAACATTGCGAGGGCTGGACTGTCCGATCCTGATTGGGCCTTCCCGCAAAAGCTTCATTGGCTGGATTCTCGATCAGCCCGATCCCACCCAGCGGGTCTGGGGCACCGCTGCTGCCTGCTGTGCGGCGATCGCGGGTGGGGCCGATATTTTACGCATCCACGATGGTCAAGAAATGGTGGAGGTAAGCCGGGTTGCCGATGCCGTATGGCGACCGTAGCAGCGCCTTGTGCCTACCCTCAGGTAATGAGTGTGACTACCCCAGCAAGTATGAGGTTATATGAACGAAAAATCGCGATCACAATTTATCCAATGCACAATGGCCCTTACTGAGGGCAAAATACTTAACCTTTTTGTGAGTCTGCACTTATGGCTATTCGGTTTCGCACGCCTACCGTAACGAAAGACAATGAGACGGAAGCTCGCATTTTAAAGGCTGCGGAACGACTGTTTGCCCGCCGGGGCTATGGCGGCACCACCACCCGCGATTTAGCCCAAGCGGCTGGCGTCGCCGAAGGGACGCTATTTCGGCATTTTGACAGCAAGAAAGCAATTCTAGTGCAGGTGGCCACCAACGGCTGGGTCGAGATCCTGACGGATTTGCTGACCGAGCTGAGTGAAATGGCCAGCTACAAGGCGATTGGCCAGGTGATGCGTCGCCGCATGGGTAATCTGGTTCAAAACGGCGATAAGATGCGGGTCTGCTTTATGGAAGCCCAATTCCACCCCGAACTCCGGGAACAGGTGCAGAGCGAGGTGATTTCTAAAATGACGGACGTGGCCGAGGCCTTTTTTCAAACTGCCATGGATCGCGGGGTGTATCGCCCGATGAACCCAAGGGTCGTGGCCCGCATCTTTTTGGGGATGTTTGCGATCGCTGGATTTAGCCAAGCCACCCTGGGAGATGAGGCCAGTTCCCCGAGGGCCATGCAGGAGTTGGCGGAAGGATTGACGGATATTTTTCTAAATGGGGTCTTAGCCCCCAGCGAGGCCCCTTAGTCAGACGGATGCCCTCATTTCAGTCGAGACCGGAATGCAGACCGTAAAACAGGTTTTCCCTGGCACCGACTCCACCGACAGCATCCCTTGATGGCGATTCTCTACAATCCGCCGAGCCACATCCAGCCCCAGACCAGACCCTTCGCCCATCGGTTTAGTGGTAAAAAACGGCTCGTAGATGCGCAGCTGAATCTCCTCAGGGATGCCCGGTCCCGTATCCTCAATTTCGGTGCGCACATAGTTGCCATCACGACAGGTGCGCAAAATAATTTTGCCCTGGCCCGCCATGGCGGCGATCGCGTTATCAATCAGATTCGTCCAGACCTGGTTTAGCTCACTGCCGTAGGCCAAGATCTGGGGTAGATCGCGAGCGTAATGGCGCTCCACCGTGATGCCCCCCTTCAGCTTGTAGGCAAACAGCCGCAGGGTATCTTCCAAGCCATCATGGATATCCACCTGCTGCTGTGCCCCCGCATCCATGTGGGAGTAAGACTTCATGGAATTCACCAGTTCCGAAATCCGCTCCGCCCCCCGCAGGCCGCTCTGCATCATCTCCATCACTTCAAAAGAGAGGGCCAGCCAGCGAATCCCCATTTCGCGCAGCTCCTTTGGCTGATCCAACCAAGGATCGGTAAGATGCGCCAGGGCCTTGGCCTCAATGCCCGCTGCCGCCAAGGGTTCGCTCAGCTTCCAGGCATCGTCAATACCAAAGTCTTCGAGCCAATCGAGCAGCGCATCTTCGCGATCGCTGAGGGTCATCGGGTCAGGCCGCTGCCCTTGCAAGGTGTCGTAGCCCTGCTCTCGGGTCTGCTGCCATTGCTCGGTATAGTCAGCCTCGGGCAGTTGCTGACCGTAGATCAGGTTCATCATTTCCAGCTTCCGCATGGCGGGCAATGCATCTTTGAGGGCGCGGACGATGGCGGCGGCAGGGTTATTGAGTTCGTGGGCCAGCCCTGCCGACAGGGTACCGAGGGAAGCCATCTTTTCACGGCTGCGAATAAACGACTCCAGACCCCGAGTCCGTTTCTGCACCTCTCGAAAGATAGCCCGCTCAAAGATGCGGCAGGTGTGCAGCAGTTCTAGAAAATCGGTGCAGCTGAGTTGATAGAGGCGACAATCACTGAGGGCCCGCACCGAAACCGGCACGGGCTCTTCGGTGAGTACCTGAATTTCGCCCATAAAGGCGGGGGCTTCGGAACTGCCGATCGGCATATCGACCCCTTCACTGAGACGGGTCAGGCTAATTCGACCTTCAGTCAGAATGAAGAAGCCTTTCGGTTGGTTCCCTTCTTTGACTAGGAATTCCCCTTTGGGGAGGGGATAGGCTTGGGCGCGATCGCAGATCCACTGCAGCCGCTCCTTGGGCAGAGCTTGAAAGGGCTCTAGGGCAAGCAGGCTGTCAATACAAAGCATCGGTAGGCCGCCTCACGACAAGGTTTCCAACAGCGTTGCCTTGGCTTGCGCTAGGGCCGTTGGCAATTGCTCTGGTTGCCGTCCCCCTGCCTGGGCCAAATTCGGCCTGCCGCCGCCCCCACCGCCACAAAGCTTGGCAATGCCGCCAATAAATTTACCCGCCTGCAGCTTTTGGGCCATGACCTTGGAGCTAAAGGCCGCCACCAAACTCACCTTGCCCGCCTCCGGTACCGAGCCCAGCACCACGGCCCCCTCGCCTAACTGTTGTAAGAGCCGTTCGGCGGCAGTTTTCAGGGCTTCGACCCCGACCCCTTCCAACTGGGCCACCAGCACCTTCACCTCACCCACCGCTTCCGCCGTAGTGAGGAGCTGATCGGCCTTGGCCACCGCCAGCTCGGATTTCAGGGCCTGTAACTCCTTTTGAGCTGCTTTTAAATCCCCTTGAAGGGTGGTGATGCGATCGGGCAGTTCTTCGGGTTTGGCCTTAAAGCGATCGCTCAGATCCCGCACCACCGCATCCCGCACGTTCAAGTACTCCAGCACCGCTGGACCGGCCACCGCCTCAATGCGGCGCACCCCCGCAGCCACCCCCGCCTCAGAGATGATTTTGAACAGGCCAATCTCGGCTGTGTTGCTGACATGGGTGCCGCCGCACAACTCCATGGATACCCCAGGGAAGTCGATCACCCTGACCTCAGCCCCGTACTTCTCCCCAAACATGGCCACGGCCCCTTTGGCCTTTGCCGTCTGCAGGGGCATCACCTCCACCTCGGCGGTGTGGCTCTCGGCAATCCAAGTATTCACCTGGGCTTCCACCTGCTGCACCTCTTCTGGGGTGAGGGCGCGGGGGCAGTTGAAGTCGAACCGGAGGCGATCAAAATCCACCAAGGAGCCCGCCTGAGAAATGCTGTCATCTACCAACGCTTTGAGGGCGGCTTGTAATAAATGGGTCGCCGTGTGGTTGGCCATAGCGCGGCGACGCTGGGCGCGATCAATGCGGGCCTGCACCGACTGACCCACCGCCAGCGTCCCCCGCTCCACCTGACCGTAGTGGACAAAGAAGCCGCTCTCCTTCTGGACATCGGTGATTTGGACTACTAACTCATCCCCACAGAGATAGCCGCGATCGCCCACCT
>JBHJIP010000174.1:0-5071 GCA_050043365.1 Leptolyngbyaceae cyanobacterium | reverse complement strand
GCGGCAGTTGTGCGGGGCAGAGTTGGTGGCGGCATGATTTTTGCGCCGATTGAGGGGGGTGGCTGTCAATGGGCAGACGCAGGGCGATTACGGTGGAGGGGTAATATCTAGCAAAGCTGCCCCAGCATGGGGCCGATTGGGTGGGTGCGAGATGATGCGCTAGGTCATATGGCCTGAGGTGTTGTCTCGGCGGTACAAGATGTCGCCCTGGGTAGGTTAAAAGCAGTGGACGGTATTTATGGATAAGGGGTCTTCTCAAGGTTTGGCACAGGTATTTACCCTGGTGGATTTGCTCCACATGCGGGCACAGCAGCCGGTGCAGGAGGCAGCCTACATGTTTCTTGGCGATGGGGAGACGATTACGGCCCGCCTATCCTATGCTGACCTGGAGAAAACGGCTCAGGCGAGCGCGGTATTGCTGAATGGGCTGCAATGCCAGGGCAAACCGATTTTGCTGCTCTACCCCCCTGGGCTGGACTACATTGCTGCTTTTTTTGGTTGTTTATGCGCTGGGGCAATTGCAGTGCCCGCCTATCCTCCTCGCCCCAATCGCTCTTTAGAGCGCCTCCAAAGCGTCATTCAAGATGCCCAGGCTCAAGTGGCCTTGACCCATAGCTCCGTATTGCAGGGTCTAGAAAAGCGGTTTGCAGAACATGCTGAACTGAAGCAATTGCATTGGTTAGCCACGGATGACGTTGACCTATCCCTGGCCAGTCGCTGGCAAGCCCCGAATATCTCGCCAGAGCATTTAGCGCTGCTGCAGTACACCTCAGGCTCAACTGGTACGCCAAAAGGGGTGATGATTAGCCATGGCAACCTGATCCATAACTCTGCCCGTATTAATGCTTTTTTCGAGGATACGCCCCAGAGTAGTGGCGTCTCTTGGCTACCGCCTTATCATGATATGGGTCTGGTTGGCGGGGTACTGCAGCCCATGTATGTAGGGGCTCCCATGGCCTTGATGCCCCCAGTGGCCTTTTTGCAAAAGCCCTTTCGTTGGCTCCAGGCGATTTCTGACTATGGAGCCACTACCAGCGGGGGTCCCAATTTTGCCTACGATTTCTGTGTCCAGAAAATTACCCCTGAGCAGCGGCAAGCCCTCGATCTCAGTACTTGGACCTTGGCCTTCAGCGGGGCTGAACCCGTCCGCGCTGAGACCCTAGATCGCTTTACGGAAACCTTTGCCCCCCAAGGGTTTTGCCGAGAGGCCTTTTATCCCTGCTATGGCATGGCGGAAACCACGCTGATGGTGACGGGCTGCGTACGCAATGCATTGCCTCAGTTGGAAACAGTCAGCGATCGCGCCCTGCAAGCCAACCAGGCAATCTCAACCCCAGATTCTGACGATCAACGCACCCTTGTCGGCTGTGGCCAAACCGCCGCCGATCAGATCCTCAAAATCGTAGACCCCCACTCCCTAAAGCCTTGCCCTGAGCGCACTGTTGGAGAAATTTGGGTGTCCCAGTCTGGTAGCTTGGCCCAGGGATACTGGCAGCGACCGGAACAAACCGCTGAAACCTTTCAAGCCAGCTTGGCTGATATTGGCAGGGTTTTTCTGCGGACGGGTGATTTGGGATTCCTTCAAGCCGGAGAACTGTTCGTCACCGGTCGCCTCAAAGAGTTAATCATCATTAGGGGCCGTAATTACTACCCCAAAGATATAGAAGAGACCGTTGAAAAGGCCCACGAAGCGTTGCGCCCCGGAGCGGCGGCTGCCTTTACGATTACGGTCGAAGGGCAAGAACGTTTGGTTTTGGTCTGTGAGCTAGAACGGCGGTTTATTCGCAATTTGGATGGCGAAGCTGTGGTTGCAGCGGTCCGTCGAGCTGTGGCGGAGCACCATGATTTACAGCTGCATGGGCTTCAGTTGCTTAAAACCGGTAACCTGCCCAAAACCTCCAGCGGTAAGATTCAACGGTATCGCTGTCGGGCTGGGTATCTAGACCAGCAGCTTGAGGCCGTGTATTCCTGGCAAGCATCTTCCCAAGCAGTTGCTGATTTAAGTGACGCATTGGCCTGGACAACAGCAGCCACCCCCCAAACTTCTCAAGCTGCTTCTGTGCCGCCCTTACCGTCAGGACCGTCTCCTGAGATACTGAAACAGTGGTTGGTGGATTGGTTAGCAAAATCCCTGCAACTGCCCCCAACCCAAATCGATAGCGCCCGCCCCTTTGCAGAATATGGCCTGGATTCGGTGGCCGCTGTGGAACAGACCGAGGCTCTGCAAACAGCGATTGATCATCCCCTCTCTCCTACCTTGGCCTACGAATATCCCACCATTGATGCAGTCGCGGCTTATTTGGCAAGGCAACTGGGCTATGAAGAGGCCGCTGTGGCCGTCAGAGCTGAAAGCCCTGATGCCACAGACCTCACCGATTTAGTGAATGACCTAGAGGGCCTATCGGAGGCTGAGCTACAGGAATTGTTGGGCCAGCAAGGACGCTAGACGGTAAAGGTTGACCTGTGGATGATCTCGCACGGCGGATTGCGAAGCTGTCGCCCCAACAGCGGGCACAACTAGAATTACAGCTACTCAAAAAGAAGGGCCTACCCGAGCCCATTGCCATTGTGGGTATGGGGTGCCGATTTCCAGGGGCTGAGAGCTGCGCCGCGTTTTGGCAGTTGTTGCAGCAGGGCCAGGATGCGATCGCCCCAATTCCATCCAGCCGCTGGTCTGCTGAGGCGTTTTATGATGCGGACCCGACCACACCGGGCAAAACCTATTGCCGAGAAGGGGGATTTTTAGACCATACTGACCAATTTGACCCTGAGTTTTTTGGCATTGCCCCCCGAGAGGCCAAATTTATTGACCCCCAGCAGCGGGTGTTTCTGGAGGTGGTCTGGGCGGCTTTAGAAGATGGCGGCATTTCAACCAAAGCCTTAAGTGGGTCTAAGACTGGGGTATTTGTGGGCATCTCGACCAACGACTATGGCCAATGGCTATTGGCGGGGCCAGAAGCGGTCGGCACCTACACCACCACAGGTTTGGCCTCCACCATGGTGGCCAATCGACTCTCTTATCTTTTGAATTTGCGCGGCCCCAGCTTGGCCATTGATACCGCTTGCTCTTCATCGCTGGTGTCGGTGCATTTGGCCTGTCAGAGTCTCCGCAGCGGTGAATCTGACTTGGCGATCGCCGGGGGCGTCAACCTAATTTTGCGGCCCGAGCTCACCATTGGGTTTAGCAAACTGACGGCCCTATCGCCAGACAGTCGCTGCAAAGCCTTTGATGCGGCCGCCAATGGCTTCGTCCGCTCTGAAGGGGCGGGTGCAGTGGTGCTCAAACCCCTCTCCCAGGCGATCGCCCAGGGAGATGCGGTTTATGCCGTGATTCGCGGCAGTGCGGTCAACCAAGATGGCCGTACCAATGGTCTCACCGCCCCCAACCCAGCGGCTCAGAAGCAGGTCATTGAAGCAGCTTTGACCCAGGCGGGGCTAGTGCCGGATCAGGTGGACTATGTTGAGGCCCACGGCACCGGTACGCTCTTGGGAGACCCGATTGAGGCCAAGGCTCTAGGCCAGGTGCTGCAGGGGCGATCGACGCCAATACGCATCGGGTCGGTTAAAAGCAACATTGGCCATACCGAGGCCGCCGCTGGCATCGCCAGTTTGATCAAAACGGCTCTGTGCATCAAGCACCGAACCTTGGTGCCCAGCCTGCATTTCCAGACTCCGAATCCCCATATTCCCTTTGCCTCGCTGCCGCTGCAGGTGCAGCAGGCCTGTGAACCCTGGTCGATTGATCGCCCCATCGCCGGGGTGAGCGCCTTTGCCTTTGGGGGCACGAATGCTCATATGGTGCTGCAGGGCGCACCTGTATTGCAGAACAGTCCCCCATCAACGGATCGGCCTCGCCATCTCCTGGCTCTGAGCGCCAAAACTGCCGACGCCCTTGAGGCTCAATGCCAGCAGGTCCAAACCGAATTATCCCAAGCCTCTGAACTCAATTTGGCCGATATTTGCCACAGTCTGAATCGACGCGGGGATTTTCCCTATCGGCGGGCGATCTCGGCAGCCACTGTAGCTGAGCTGCAAATCGGTTTACAATCTGCCCCATCCCCCGCTGATCGCCCCACCCATCGCCCCCAAGTGGTGTTTCTGTTTACGGGTCAGGGCTCCCAATATGCGGGTATGGGACGGGAGCTGTACGAAACCCAACCGGTATTCCGCCAGGCCCTGGACCGCTGCGCTGAGTTGGTTGCAGCCTACTTGGATGTGCCGCTGCTGGAGGTCATGTTTGGGGAGGCAGGCGATCGCCTGCAGCAAACAGCCCATACCCAACCGGCTTTGTTTGCTCTGGAATATGCCCTAGCCGCACTCTGGCAGGATTGGGGCATCCAACCCGCAGCGGTTTTGGGCCATAGCGTCGGTGAGTATGTGGCGGCCTGTGTAGCTGGCATTTTGAGCCTAGAGGACGGGCTCCGGTTGATTGCCCAGCGGGGGAAGTTAATGCAGTCGCTGCCAGCCGGAGGGGCGATGGTGGCGATATGGGCGGACGAAGCAACAGTGCAGCAAACCTTACAGAAATGTGGCGACGGGCAGGTGGAGATCGCCACGTTGAATGGCCCTCAAAGTACTGTGATTGCCGGTTTAAAAGAGGCCCTTACACCCGTTTTAGACCAGTTCCACAGCCAAGGCATTCGCACCCAATACTTAGACGTATCCCACGCCTTTCATTCCCCGCAGATGGAGCCGATTTTGCCCCTATTTGAGCATGTGGCAAAACAAGTGACCCATCAGCCCGCCCGCATTCCCTTAGCCCTAAACGTGACCGGTGCGGTATTACCGGTGGGGGAAACCCTAGATGCCCATTACTGGTGCCGCCATGCGCGGGAACCCGTGCGGTTTGCGGATAGTCTGCAAGCCTTACATGATCAAGGACTCGTCTGTTTTTTGGAGCTGGGTCCCCACCCGATTTTGTGCAGCTTGGGCCGTCGGGTTTTAACGGCGGAATCCCTGACCTGGTTACCCACCCTAAAGCGGGAGCAGTCTGACTGGGTGGGGCTGCTGGGTAGCTTGGGAAAGCTTTATGAGCAGGGATTTACCGTTGATTGGGCCGCATACGATCGCC
>JBHJIP010000173.1:0-27776 GCA_050043365.1 Leptolyngbyaceae cyanobacterium | reverse complement strand
AGTAAAAGTATCCTCCGGCAAAGCCGGAGGCTTTAGCATATGGGAACCGCTCAAAGCGGATTAGACTGTTCGCCCCTAAAAGGGGCGCTACTCCTGGAACAGCTCTAGTTGGTCCAGGCGCTTATCTTCCCCCTCTTGATGGCGGATGTACTCTCGTACAACCGCTTCATCATGACCCACTGTCGAGACGTAGTAGCCTCTTGCCCAAAAGCTCTGGCCAGAAAAATTGCGGCGACGCCCCAAGTAGTTACGGGCTATGCTAATCGCACTTTTCCCCTTCATAAACCCCACTACTTGAGAGACTGAATATTTCGGTGGGATCGATAGCAACATATGGACATGATCTGACATCAAATGCCCTTCTTCAATCTGACATTCTCGCTGCGATGCTAAGCGCCGGAATATATCGCCTAAATACTGACGCAGCTCATAGTAAAGCGCCTTACGGCGGTATTTAGGGATGAACACCACATGGTATTTGCACTCCCATTTCGTATGGCTTAGACTGCCAACATCTTTCATTTTGAGTCTCCTTGCACGAACCTCAATCGTTCGTGTGCGAGAGACTCTTTCTTACAATCCCGGAACTGTCAAACTTGACGAGTCCCCCAGCAGAGCTGGGGGTTTACCCTTATTAATTATTCCCGTTTTCGATCCTACCTTTTGTATCGGTGAATGCCCTCCAAAAACACCAGATTCGCTGTTGTTCCTATCGATACCGATAATACGGGACAAGTTTGCGTTGATGGGGCGTAGGACAATACTAATGCGCATAGCATCCTTAAACCCCTGTGCCGGGGATGCATCTATCAGAGCTGTCTACCCTAGCTGCCACAATGGTTACCAGAAATAGGTCTAAAGTCCGGCATATCTGTGTCTAGGTAAGCTCTGTTGAGCCACTACATAGGCGGATATGCTCAGTTGCGATTTTGCCGCGATTTGCTACGGTGCTGTTCACTGTCGCGTTGTTGAGATTCAGCCGTTCTGCATTCTATTGAACATCTAATGACTGCCGCTTACTCTTTCTCTACTCCAAATGTGCCCCATCACCTGCGGCAATTAATCGAATATTCCCCAGAAATGATAGCCTGTTATGGAGCTGATCACTGTTATTCGGCGATTAGTTCAGCGCTGTTAGCCCAACTGGGTCAGACAGCCGATACGGTACTCGGGCAGACCAATGCAGCTCTGGCTAGCGACGCTGCTCAAGATTTGCCTTGGCGCAAGTATTGGTGTCAGGTAGAGGATGCAGTTTCAACGGTTTTATCCCAGGGTAAGGTCGAGCGGCGCATTCATCCCCTTCCTACCGAAAGCGGCATTGCCCTATACGAGTCAACTTATACACCCTTGGCCGATTCTAAAGGGCAGATTGACCAGGTCATTAGCATTAGCCACCCCCTTCCCTCTCAAGCATCTACCGCCCAGTCAGCAAGATCAGAACATCCTGAACAGGCTCCTGATGCTTTGCGGGGTATCGAGATGCCCAATTTAGAGACCGCTTCTCTGGCTGATATCCCCGTTGCTTTGCCTGAGCAACCGACACCCAAGTGGGCAGGGGCCGCAATACCCCAGTCGACACAGCAGCCCACTCAGCTCAATCCGGCTGAGCATACGCCCGAGCTTCTGCAACTGGTGCTCGATAACATTCCCCAGTACATCTTTTGGAAAGATCTTAACTTGGTCTATCAGGGCTGTAATCGCCGCTGGGCTGAAATGGCTGGGATTGCCGATCTCAGCCAGGTAGTTGGCATAACGGATGATGATTAGCCCTGGACCCAAGAGCAAAAAGATTGGTATCGCGAGTGCGATCGCCGTGTTATGGCTACCGATACGCCGATGCTGCGCATTAAGCAGTCCCAGCGTCAAGCCGACGGGCGCATGAGTTGGCGCGAAACCAGTAAACTGCCTCTCCATGATGCCAATGGCAATGTGATTGGTCTGCTAGGAACGATTGAGGACGTTACCGAACGCAAAGTTGCGGAGGACCTGCTGAAGCAATCGGAAACCACCTTTCGTAAGCTAGCCAAACAGGAGGAACTGCTCAACCAAATCTCTGCTCAGATTCGCCAGTCCCTGACGCTCGAAACCATTCAGCAAACCACAGTGGATGAGGTCCGCCAGATTTTCAACGCCGATCGCGTTTTGATCTATCGCTTTGGTGATCTCTGGGAGGGGCATGTTGCCGTCGCCTCAATGGGTGAGCCCTGGCAATCCGGCCTCGGGGAAATGGGGCAGCAGAATCAGTTCTATCAGGAGTATGCCGAAGCTTATGGCCATGGACAGATTAGAGCCATCACCAATATTGACGCTGCTGATCTAGAGCCGAGTCACCGCCAGCACTTGAATAATCTGCAAGTTCAAGCCAGTGTCGTAGTACCCATTTTGGTTCAAAAGAATCTCTG
Source organism: Leptolyngbyaceae cyanobacterium (assembly GCA_050043365.1). Taxonomy (GTDB): domain Bacteria; phylum Cyanobacteriota; class Cyanobacteriia; order Phormidesmidales; family Phormidesmidaceae; genus PCC-6406. The sequence continues at coordinate 25,374 of JBHJIP010000173.1, read as the reverse complement.
GGGACTCTTGATTGCCCACCAATGTTCTGAACCCCGTCAATGGAAAGACAGCGAAATTGATCTCCTCCAAGCCCTAGCAGGACAAGTGGGTGTGGCGATTCACCAGGCCGAACTTTATACCCAGGCCAAGGATAGTGCCGCCATCACCCAAGAAAAGGCGGAACAACTGCAAGAGACCTTGGCCCATCTCAAGCAGACACAAGCCCAGTTGGTACAAACCGAGAAAATGTCGGGTTTAGGGCAAATGGTGGCTGGCATTGCCCATGAAATTAATAATCCGGTCAACTTTATCCATGGCAACATTCCCCATATCAAAAACTACTTTGGTGAACTCACGACGCTGCTTGATCTTTATCAGCAGCACTATCCCAATCCGGTGGTAGAAATCGCCGAATATACCGAAGACATCGAGGTTGACTACCTACTCGAAGACCTCGAAAAGATTCTGCAATCTTTCCAGATGGGGAGTCGACGCATCCAGCAAATTGTCATGTCCCTGCGCACGTTCTCTCGTTTAGATGAGGCCGAGAAGAAAGATGTCGATGTTCATGAGGGCATCGATAGCACGCTACTGATCTTGCAGCACCGTTTGAAGGCAAAACCTGATCGCCCAGCTATTGAGCTTGTCAAGCAATATGCCCAGCTGCCGTTTGTAGAATGTTACCCCAGTCAGCTTAACCAGGTCTTTATGAATTTAATCGGTAATGCGATCGATGCACTGGAGCAAGAAATTACTAAAAAAGGCTGGTCTCGACAAGATGAGAAACCCACCATTACGGTCCTGACTGAACAGGATAATGACCAGGTGATCATCCGTATTCGAGATAATGGTCCTGGCATTCCGCCCCAATTTCAAGCTCGATTATTCGACCCGTTTTTTACAACCAAGCCCATTGGTAAAGGCACAGGCTTAGGGCTCTCAATTAGCCACCAAATTGTGACAGAAAAACATGCTGGCCAATTGAAATGCCTTTCAGAGGTCGGGCAAGGGACGGAATTTCAGGTGATTATTCCGCTGCAGCAATGATTGCCAGCGGTTACCGACGCTCAAGGCCTAAGGAATCCCAAAGGACAATCAACTGCTGCAGCTTCGGGTGGAGCTGATCTACAAGGGCGGGGTCGTACTGGGCGATCCAGGTTTCGGGACCACCCACCAGAGTGTCGGTGGTGGTGTTGCCATCGGGCGATACGCCGTAACTTAGCCCGTGGAAACTCAAAAATCGTTCGTCTGTGAGGAGATCGCGCAACTCGAAAAAGTCGCGATAGGGAATCGAACCCAGGTCCACTGCGGCCCAGCGATCATCACGTGTCCATTGGTAGCCTGCAACGGAGCGATCGCTATACACCGATAGCTGATAGCGACTCCCAGCCCGGTCAATAATCACGCTGAATAGGGTCTCTGGGATAGGGTTTGCCAGGACCGGCAGTTCCCCAGGGGGAATAAAGGTCGGGGCTAGGGTGGACGGTTGAATCTGGCTGGCAGCGGCATCCAGCCAAAAGGTGTTGACCTCAAGATCGGTGTAGTAGACCCAGACATAGTTGGGGGCACTAAGTACGGTGCGCACCCCTAGGCGAGCACAAGGTGTGTCGCTCGGAAAGCCTACATGGCAGCCATCTAAGGTGGTGAGTTCAATGGCTTCGAGGCTTAGGGTCTCTGGGGCAACGCCATATTCAGATTCAATATGCAGCGCCAGATAGGATAAAAACGGCTCTCGCTGCGGATCAGAACGGTTCGCATCGTGGGCATAGGCGGCTTCTTGCCGCAGGTGGGTGCCGTTACCATTGGCCCGGTATTGCCACGTGTGATCGCCATCGGTCACTACGAAGGACCATCCTGGGGTGATTACTGCGGCGCAGATTTCGGTAGGTTCTCCTAGCCCTAAACAGCTATCAGACCAATCTGCAGCGCGATAATCAACGATCGCTAAATCCGCAATCGGGATGGTGGTGGTTTGATGAATGTACTGCAGTAGGCGATCGCGCACTTGGCTGGGCAACTCCGCGTCAACGTGCTGGACCAGAGGATGGGGCGGGTCCGAGGCAATGGCAGGGGGCATAGCCAGCACTGCAACGAGGGAAAGGGTGGTGAGCGATCGCACAGAAGAATTCCGTTAAAGGCATGGATTACTTCAACTGTAGAGGTGCTGACGGGGATGGGCGATCGCAGTTACTAAAACCGCAACCGGATTGGTGCCGCTCCCATCAACAGCTCTGAATTCCTTAGACCCCCTTAAGGCGCCTCACTCGGCTGAGTCGTGGCAATGCCCAGTTGAATGCCCTCCACCCGCCGCAACGTATCCATTAGAGTCACCACTTGCCCATGGGACACCGCTTCATCGGCTTGAATCACTACTAAGAGGGGTTGGTTGCCCACCCGTCGCCCCTGGATAGCCTCCGGCAGATCCAATAACGTCACCGGTTGGGTGCCTAAGGTCAAGGTGCCATCAGCCCTCAACGTCACCGTCAAATTGTGGGGCAGAGGACCTTCTGTAGTGCTGGCCTCCGGCAAATTCACAGGTAACCCTTCTGACGAGGGCTGCAAAAATAAACTCGCCAAGATAAAAAAGATCAGTACCACAAAAATTACGTCAATCATCGGCACAATATTGATCTGTGCCGATGATTCGGGTTCCTCAGGTAAATGCATGGGTCAAAACGACATCCCTGTGGTGCGCTACTCCAGCTCTATATTTATATAGCGAGATATTGATGACGACATCACCCTCATCAATCAGGACCACCTAGTCCCTGCCCTCGTTATGCCATAAACTCAATGAATGCCTAAAGCCATCCATTTTGGGTGGAAGCAAATTGCAGCCGCTGTTTGGAAGCCTCGTTTCCGCAGCCTTTAGGCAGGGTGTTGGTTCATTAGTCTGAAATATTTCCAATTTAGGGGTTGATTTAGAGATGAGTGCAGAGGTATTTGACAAGGTCAAAAAGATTGTTGCTGAGCAACTTAGCGTAGAAGAGGCTGACGTCAAGCCAGAATCGAGCTTTGCGAATGACCTCGGTGCGGACTCTTTAGATACCGTGGAGTTGGTCATGGCCTTAGAAGAGGAATTCGATATTGAGATTCCCGATGAAGCGGCTGAGGGTATTGGCACGGTGCAGGCTGCCGTTGACTTTATCAAAGAGAAATCAGCCTAGCTGACGCATTCTCTGAGCACCTCCACCTCAAGGCTGGAGGTGTTTGTGTGTTGAGGCCCATGGGCGTTTAGGTGAGCTATGGCAGAGTTGGAAAAAAAGCGCGTTGTAATTACCGGGCTGGGAGCGATCACGCCGCTCGGGGATACCTTAGAGACCTACTGGCAAGGACTCATGGCTGGCCAGTCGGGTATTGGTCCAATCACTCAGTTCGATGCCGCCAAGCACGCGGCTCAAATTGCCGGTGAGGTCAAAGGCTTTGATCCACTCAAATACCTCGATCGCAAGCAAGCCAAGCGCATGGATCGTTTTGCTCAGTTTGCCGTGGTTGCCAGTCAGCAAGCGCTCAACGATGCCCAGCTTGATATTAGTGAGCTCAACGCCGAGCAAGTCGGCGTCATGATTGGGACTGGGATCGGTGGTCTCCGGGTAATGGAGGAGCAGCAATCGGTTTATCTGAATCGAGGTCCGAGCCGCTGTAGCCCCTTCATGGTGCCGATGATGATTGCCAACATGGCCGCTGGCCTAACGGCAATTCACACGGGTGCAAAAGGACCGAACTCTGCCCCAGTGACGGCTTGCGCGGCGGGTTCAAATGCAATTGGCGATGCTTTTCGCCTAGTTCAGCAGGGCTATGCCCAGGCGATGATTTGTGGGGGGACCGAAGCGGCGATCACCCCCCTGGCTGTGGCTGGATTTGCCTCGGCGCGCGCCCTGTCGACCCGTAACGATGCGCCGCAACTTGCCAGTCGTCCGTTTGATCGCGATCGCGATGGCTTTGTGATGGGGGAAGGCAGCGGCATCTTGATTTTGGAATCTCTAGATCATGCCCTCAGCCGCGGTGCCCGCATCTATGGCGAAATCGTCGGCTATGGCATGACCTGCGATGCTTACCATATGACCACTCCGGTCCCAGGAGGGGCAGGGGCCGCCCGCTGCATGCAATTTGCCCTGAAAGATGCAGGCATTACCCCAGACCAGGTGAGCTACGTCAACGCCCACGGCACCAGCACCGGGGCAAATGACCCCACCGAAACCCAGGCCATTAAGACCGCTTTGGGAGAGATCGCCTACAAAATCCCTGTCAGTTCTACAAAATCTATGACTGGCCATCTTTTGGGCGGTTCTGGTGGCATCGAAGGGGTGGCTGCCGCGATGGCGATCGCCCATGATCGCGTCCCACCCACGATCAACCTTGAAAATCCTGATGAAGGCTGTGATTTAGACTATGTGCCTCACCAAGCGCGGGAGATGCCCGTAAACGTGGCGCTGTCCAACTCTTTTGGCTTCGGGGGGCATAACGTCACCCTGGTTTTTCAGAAATACCGTAACTAGGGCTACAGAATAATAAGTATAATGACCTACGGAAGTAGGTTTGCGGCTTTTTGCATGATGGCTTGAGCTAGGTAACTGTTGGTAGGGTTTGCCAGCGCTAGACCAGCCCGTTGTCCACAGGGCACCTCGGTGGGATGATGGGCGTAGCTGGCCTGCTGATCTGCGGTGGCTCAGGCTAAAGCTGCAACTTTTAGGTGTCCATTAACCGTCGTTCAATACTTTAAGTCTATGGCTGTCGCAACCCAATCCTTGGAAGCACTGTGCGTTAACTCGATCCGATTTCTGGCAATTGATGCCGTCGAAAAGGCTAAATCTGGTCACCCAGGGCTACCAATGGGGGCTGCACCCATGGCCTTTGTCCTGTGGGATCAATTCATGCGGTTTAACCCCAAGAACCCTCAGTGGTTCAACCGCGATCGCTTCGTTTTGTCTGCCGGTCACGGCTGCATGCTGCAGTATGCCCTGCTATACCTGACCGGCTACGACAGCGTCACCCTCGATGACATCAAGCAGTTTCGCCAATGGGGCGCAACCACCCCAGGGCACCCCGAAAACTTTGAAACCCCTGGCGTAGAAGTCACGACCGGCCCCCTCGGCCAAGGCATCTGTAATGGCGTGGGTCTGGCCATGGCCGAAGCCCACATGGCTGCACGGTTTAACAAGCCCGACTGCACCCTGGTTGATCACTACACCTACGTCATCCTTGGCGATGGCTGCAACATGGAAGGGGTCTCGGGCGAAGCCTGCTCCTTAGCCGGTCACCTCGGTCTAGGTAAACTGATTGCCCTCTACGATGACAACCATATTTCCATTGATGGCTCTACCGACATTTCCTTCACTGAAGATGTGGGCAAACGGTTCGAAGCCTACGGCTGGCATGTGATCCATGTGGAAGATGGCAACAGTGATTTAGAGGGCATTGCTAAGGCGATCGCCGACGCCAAAGCCGTCACCGACAAGCCCACCTTGATTAAGGTCACCACCACCATCGGCTATGGTTCCCCCAATAAGGGCGGCACCGCTGGGGTCCACGGTGCAGCGCTGGGTGCTGAAGAGATCAAGCTCACCAAGGAAGCCTTGGATTGGTCCTACAGTGACTTTGAAATCCCAGCGGATGCCCTCAGCCACATGCGTAAGGCGGTGGATCGAGGAGCCAGTGCCCAGGCTGAGTGGGAAGAAACCCTCGCCACCTACCGCACCAAATATGCTGATGAGGCCGCGCAGTTTGAGCAAATGTTATCGGGTGAGCTGCCTGCAGGCTGGGCCGATGCCCTACCCACCTACGCCCCTGGCGAGAAGGCACTAGCAACCCGCAAGACCTCTGAAGCGACCCTCAATGCCCTAGCGCCAGTGTTGCCAGAACTCATTGGTGGTTCCGCTGACCTCACCCACTCCAACCTGACAGAGCTGAAGATTTCCGGCAGCTTCCAAAAGGGGGCCTACGAAAATCGGAATCTCCGCTTTGGCGTGCGTGAGCATGGCATGGGCGCAATTTGTAACGGCATCGCCCTCCATAACTCAGGTCTGATTCCCTACTGCGCCACCTTCCTCGTCTTTGCCGATTACATGCGGGCTGCGATTCGTTTGTCTGCATTATCTGAAGCAGGTGTCATTTATGTGATGACCCACGACTCCATTGGCTTAGGCGAAGATGGCCCGACCCACCAACCGGTTGAAACCGTTGCGTCACTGCGGGCGATTCCTAACCTGACGGTGATTCGCCCTGCCGACGGCAATGAAACCTCAGGGGCCTACAAGGTGGCAGTTGCCAATCGCAAAACCCCAACCCTGATGGCTTTCTCCCGCCAAGGCTTACCCCAACTTGAAGGCTCCTCTATCGATGCAGTTGCCAAGGGAGCCTATGTGCTCTCTGACAGCGAAGGTACCCCTGATTTGATCTTGATTGGCACCGGCAGCGAAGTGCCCCTTTGTGTGACAGCCGCTGAGACGCTTAAAGCTGATGGCGTTAAGGTGCGCGTGGTTTCCATGCCGTCTTGGGAACTATTTGATGCCCAAGATGCTGCCTATCAAGAATCCGTACTGCCTAAGGCCGTTACCAAGCGCTTAGCAGTTGAAGCCGGTATCACCATGGGCTGGTGCCGCTATGTCGGCGCTGAAGGCGACGTCCTTGGCGTAGATGGGTTCGGAGCTTCTGCCCCCGGTGGTTTAGTCATGGAGAAATTTGGCTTCACCCCTGACAATGTGGTGGCCCGTGCCAAGGCGCTGCTAGGTTAAGTCTCGGTCAAATTGGTATATACCCGTTCAATGCCTGCATTGAACGGGTATTTTTTAGGCTTGGAAAATCGAGTTTTCTGACCTAAAGAGGATGCAGTGGGTACTATGTTGAGGTAAGGTCTGCACTGCTAATAGAGAACCCTTGGCTATTTTGAAGCAGGACGTCTGTAAAACCACGACGGACCTGGACGATCTTAAAAAAGTCCTCGTTTGGTTTGATGACTTCCAGGGCCTAATTCCCCAGACGGTTTGGCTCCAATGTCAGCTAGCGCTGATTGAAGGTTTTACCAATGCTGTTCGTCATGCCCATAAGCAGCTCCCTCAAGAAACGCCGATCACAATTGAAGTTGTTGTTGCCAGTGAATATTTAGACATCAAGATTTGGGATAAAGGTCCAGGGTTTGACTTTGGATCGATGCTGAACCGCAAACTCAAGACCACCACACTTGAATCTGTGGGCGGACGGGGTTTGCGAATTATGCAACAAGTGGCTGATACGGTGGAGTATCTCTCAGCAGGGGCAGACGGCAACTGTCTCCATATCTGTAAGTATTTTTCTGAGCTCTCAACCGCTGGCTAAGGTGACCTATCCGTTCTATGCAAACGGTGGTTAGTGGGGGCTACTTAACGTTCGCTGGCATCGCCTGCCTGAAAGGCTTAAGAGACTTCACCCACTTGAGCATATTGGGCCTCGCCAAAAATGGCAGAGGCATGGCGATAAAACTTAAACTCCAGCAAATTTGAAAAGGGATCTTGCAAGAAAGCGGTGCGATGTTCGAGTGGCGAGCCTACAAACCGAACTTTTGGATTTTGGTAAAAACGCAGCTCCTTTTGCTGAGCCCGTTTGATTAAGGCTTCCCAATCGTTTTCCTGTTGGAAAACTAGGCCAAAATGGCGCGGGTAAATGCCGCGCTGAGCTGGGATTTCATCGTGGGTCACGTGGGCGACCAATTGGTGGCCATAAAGATTCAAAATCAACGAACTTGGCCCTTCGCGCCCTGCTTCACAGCCCAATCCATTGATATAAAACGCCTTAGTTTGAGCAATATCCGTGACTGGAAAGGCAAGGTGAAACAATACGGTTTCCATGGTTCTGAAGACTCTTGTGGGATTTCAATGGCTGTCACAGCTTATTGCATCATATTTTTGAGTCTCAATGGCGATACGGGTTCTCTGCCATGATCAAACGAGGGGCTGTCATCGATTAAAATTGAAATCCCTTTGGTGCAACGGTTACAGCCCCTCGCAATATCATAGAAACGGGCGCGGCCAACTTACCCAGCAAGGCTTTCATCCGTAATTGATGATGCGCCCTAGGGTTAACCCTTGGTGTCAGATATATAGATGCTATGGAATATTTTCTGAATCCATGGGCGATCGCCCTGCTCCTCAATACCCTATTGCTGGGCCTGGCTGCGGTTATTCCCAAAAAGCTGCTGACACCAGCGGGATACCTGAATGCTTGGTTGCTGGGGGTATTGGTGTGGGGATGTCTGGGCTGGCGCGGGTATGCCGTGGTGATGGTCTACTTTTTGGTGGGTTCTGGCGTTACCCGCATCGGGCAAGCCCAAAAAGAAGCGGCAGGCATTGCCGAAAAGCGCTCAGGGGCGCGGGGGCCTGAAAACGTCTGGGGTTCGGCGCTGGTGGGTGCAATCTGTGCAGTTACGATTGGGGGCTTGCAGTGGCAGGGCCATGGGGAAGCTCTAGTCCCCCTAGTTACCTTGGCCTACGTGGCCAGCTTTAGTACCAAGCTCTCGGATACGACAGCGAGTGAAGTGGGTAAGGTTTATGGCAAGCGCACCTTTTTGATTACGACCCTGCAGCCTGTCCCGGCAGGTACAGAAGGAGCAGTCAGCTTAGAAGGGACCGTGGCAGGGATTGTCGGATCCCTGGTGATTGCTGGGGTGGCTAGCGCCATTGGCTTAATTGCGCCGGTGGCGATCGCAATTTGTGCTGTTGCAGCCTTCATTGCCACCAATGCTGAGAGCGTGATTGGGGCTACCCTCCAAGCCCGCTGGCCCTGGTTAACTAATGAAGTGGTCAACATTGTCAATACGGCGATTGGCGCGATCTCCGCTTTTGGATTGGGCGCTGTTTTATATTCCCCCTGAAACCCTTGTGGATCCGGGGATGATGCCTACCGTAGTGGCTGCTGCCGGGACGCCGTAGGATAAAGGTTGACGTTGTTAAGCATGCTTTACAGTTGCGATGGCAGATTGGACTTGGCTGACCCCCAGCCACGGCATCATGGTGGCGATGTTGTTGGTATTCGCCTTAGCCCATAGTGGTTTGGCGGCTCTGCGACCTAAGGGTGAAGCGTTGATTGGGGCGCGGGCCTATAGGGTGATCTTTGCTTTAGTGAGTTTGCCGTTGGCGGTGATCTTGATTACCTACTTCATTAACCATCGCTATGATGGCCTTCGCCTTTGGAATCTGCAGGGGACGCCGGGGGTAATTCCTGTGGTGTGGGGGCTCTCGGCGAGCTCGTTTTTCTTTCTGTATCCCGCCACATTCAATTTGTTAGAGGTCGCTGCCATCCAAAAGCCTGAGGTCCACCTCTACGAAACCGGCATTATTCGCATTACACGGCACCCGCAAATGGTGGGGCAGGTGATCTGGTGTATTGCCCATACCCTCTGGGTGGGGAGTACGTTCATGATCGTTACCTCCTTGGGACTGATTGCCCATCACCTATTTGCGGTCTGGCATGGCGATCGCCGCTGGGGAGCCCGCTATGGCGAGGCCTTTGCGGCGGTGAAGGCGCGCACATCGGTACTTCCTTTTGTGGCGGTGCTGCAAGGGCAGCAGACCCTGCAGTGGCAAGAGTTTCTGCGACCGTCTTACGCTGGGGTCTCAGCCTTTATTCTGGGGTTTTGGTGGTTTCATCCTCAATTGATGCGCCTCACCCAAGCTTGGCGATGGTAGGGCGCTTTTGCCGAGGTCACGGCCCCATGCGTAAAATAAAGGGCAACGGCCTTTAGCAGGATTCCTGCCGTGGACGAACTTCGGTTAGCACTAGAACTGGCCAATGATGATGAGCTGCAAGCTTTGAGTGAGCTGCTCTTTCGGCCTAAGCTGAATCCCATAGACCATTTACGTAAGCTCGATCCCCTCGCGGTGCAGAGCCTGAATCGTCAGGCCCAGCTAGATAGGCTAGAGCAGCGCTTCAGGTATTTAGCTGCGGATGGGTTTACGGTGTTGCAGGGCCAGAGCGATCGCCTCTCCTACCGACAAATTTTGGTGCAAGTGTGTCAGCATCTGCGGTTGCCTTACTCAGAGGATCTGTCCACGATGGATCTAGAGTCTGAAGTGTTTTTGCACATTATGGAGACTGCCTGGAAGCGGCTACCCGCCAAGCAAAAGCGGGCTCTGCAGCAACAGGTACGCCAGTCGATTGCTAAGAGTCCTGAATATCAAGCCTTGCCGCTATCTCTACAGACGAATCCGATGAGCCTCCTGGCCAAGGGCGGCAGTGCAGTGGCGGTGAGCGCGGTGGTGCGGCCCTGGCTGCTGAACCAGATTGCCCGTCAATTTGCCCTCCAAATGGCCCGTCATCAGGTTGCCCAGCAAACCCTAGCGCGGGGTGGAATCGGGGTTGTCGCTCAGATTCACAATCGGGTGTCGGTAGCGATGACCTCTCGCGGCATGGCCATTAATGCGGCACGCTATGGTGCGGCTCGGGGCGTTTTTGCGGTACTGGGTCCGGCCCTATGGGCCTGGTTTGTGGCGGATCTGGGCTGGCGGGCGATCGCCTCTAACCATGGCCGAGTAATTCCCGCCGTGTTTGCCTTGGCGCAAATTCGCCTCACCCGTGAAGGCACCCCTCCTTATGATCTGGCCCAATGCTGACGCTGGCCCATGGCAGAGCAACCTAACGCATCGTCCAATCACTACCAACTGCTTGGGGTTCAGCCCACGGCCTCTGCGCAGCAAATTCGTCGCGCTTACCGGGACTTGAGTAAGTTTTGCCATCCTGATACGACCGAGCTCCCAGCCGACGTGGCCAAGGAGCAGTTTCAGGCCCTGAATGAAGCCTATGCCACGCTGAGTGCACCTGAGAAACGTCTTGCCTACGATTACAGCATCGGCTATTCCCGAGTGGCCGTGATGCAAGCACCAGCCTACCTCAACCGCCCGGCAGCAGAGCGATCTCGCTATGAATCATCGAGCGCCTATCTGGACCCCACGGACCGCCCACTATCGGCTGGGGAGCTGTTTGCCCTATTTATTCTGGGCGTTACCTTTGTATGCTGCTTAATGCTGGTGGTGGCGATTGGCTTTACCCAAGGGGATGCCGTCCAAGCCGCACCCCCGTCTGTGGTGGCCACTGAAGCCTCCTTGGATACGGCCCCACTATCCTCTGTAGAACTCACAGCCCCCTCTGTGCCCAGTAGCGGCGGTGAGTCAGTGCTATCGACCCCCGAAAAAAAACCTGATGTCGGGGCGATTCCTACCCTAGAGGTGACTGAACCCTTGCGAACGCCGACTCTATCTGTGCCAGTTGTCTCGCCCCCATGATGGGTTGGCTTATCCACTGCTTTTGAAATTTATTCTGACCTATGGCCCTTCCGACCGCTGAAACGCCCTTATACAACCATCCCCTGCCGGATATTGAGCAGTGGTTGCGAGATCAAGGTTGTCGCCAAGACCCAGAAGATCTGCACTGCTGGCATGTGCAACAAGCGAATTGGGAAGCAGAGCTAGTGCTGGATATCGATGCCCTTGTGGTGCGCTACATCAAGGCAGATGCCAATGCAGAAGACATTCAGCGAGTGTTTAAATACTCCCTCAGTCGTCAAGATTTGGAAGAAGCCATTTTTTCGGGACCGTGATCCATTCGGGATCGTCGGACAAATCAAGTACCTGTGCGAGGCCGTGGATGGGTGGATGGGTAAATGAGTGGATGGGACGTTATTGCTGCGCGACTTCGACTTAGCTCTGGAATGGTGCAATCCAAGCTTGGGAAAAAGCAATCTCTAACAACAAACCGGTGACACCAAACAGCAGCAGGCTTTCTAAGCTAGCTGCGGCGAAAGGCCAGTAATGCTGGGCGATCGCAGAGCCCCCATCCACGAGGGCCAAGCCCCGGACCAACGTAAAGGCCAGCACTACCCCACCTTTGAGTTGAGGGTTGGTGTCTTTGCGCACCGCATACCGATAGGTGAGGGCAAATAACGCCCCTGACAGCGCGGCGATCGCCCAACCGATCAACGTGACTGCTCCGAGCAACCCGGTGATCGGGAGCCCCAGCCCCCAGTCCGCATTATTGAGAACCAGGGGTCTGATCACTGTCAGGGTCACGGCCACGATTGCTGCGGCACTGCCGCCTAACGCAGCCGCTTTTAATGATTCCAACCGTTCTGCAGCAGTAAATGGAGAGGGTGCAACCATAGGCCCAAGGGTTAGAAAAGGGTGAATCTTTACCGGTATGATGGGATTTGGATTGTAGGGCTGATTTTAAAACACCATGGATATTTTGACGCTGGGTTGGGTTGCGCTTTTGGTTGTCTTTACCTTTTCAATCTCGATGGTGGTTTGGGGCCGTAATGGCTTCTGAGCTGTTGGGAATATCTGCTGAAAGGGAGGTGAAGTAGAGGATATGGATTTAGCTCAGCAACCGCAAACCTTTGTAATCCTAGCGACTGTTGCGGCTGGTCTGATGGTGTTGGTCACCGTTGGCATTCTCTACCTCACGGCAATTGAGTGGCGCGATCGCCGTCGCCGCAAACGTGAAGAGCAAGCCGCCGCTATTCCTAAGCGTCGTCGTCAGTCCTCGGGTTGATCGCGTCATTGTGAAAGTATCGTGACAGATCGGCCCCAGGCGACCCCACCGGCTTCTGCCCGAAAAGTAGCGTTTACCGCGCTCAAGGCTGTGCATCAAGGGGCCTACGCAGATGTAGCCTTGCATCGTGCCTTAAGCCGCAGTTCCTTAGAGGCCAGCGATCGCCATTTAGCCACTGAGTTGGTGTACGGCAGCGTTCGCCAACAGCGCACCCTCGATGCGTTGCTCGACCAGTTGGGTACGAAGCCAGCGGTCCAGCAACCCGTGGACCTTAGAGCGATTGTGCATTTGGGGCTCTATCAACTGCGCTATCTAGACCACATTCCGGCTGCTGCTGCCGTTCATACTGCCGTTGAGCTGACCAAGTCCCTCTCCTTAGGAAAGCTGGCTGGGGTCGTGAACGGCATGTTGCGCCAGTATTTACGCTGGCAGGAAACCCAGGCGGATCCCCTATCGGTGCCGTCGGACCCGATCTCAGCTCTGGGGATGCGCCATAGCTACCCCGATTGGATTGTCGCCACCTGGGTAGAGGCCATCGGTGCCGAAGAAACCGCCGACCTCTGCCAATGGCTGAATCAGCCCCCTGCGATTGATCTGCGGGTGCATCAAAGCCGAGCCACCGTAGCGCAAGTGCAGACTGCCTTTGAGGCGGCAGGCATTGCCACTGAGCCAATACCCAATCTGCCCCAGGGTTTACGATTAACGCAGCATGGCGGCAATATTCGCAACTTCCCAGGCTATGAGGAAGGCTGGTGGACCGTGCAGGATGCTAGTGCGCAGTTGGTCAGTTACCTGGTCGATCCCCAACCGGGGCAAACGGTCATTGATGCTTGCGCGGCCCCTGGGGGTAAAACGGCCCATCTCGCCGATTTAATGGGCGATCGCGGCGTGATTTGGGCCTGCGATCGCACCCCGTCTCGCCTCAAAAAAATCACCCAAACCACTAAGCGCCTAGGGCTTAAGAGCATTCGCACCCGTACAGGCGATAGCACTACCTTGACCCACTTAAAAGGCCAGGGCGATCGCGTGCTGGTGGATGCACCCTGTTCTGGTTTAGGGACGCTCCACCGTCATGGGGATGCCCGCTGGCGACAAACCCCAGAAACGGCCCAGACCCTGGCTGAGTTACAGACTCAGCTTCTGAACCAGGCTGCGACCTGGGATAAACCCGATGGCACCTTGGTCTATGCCACCTGTACCCTCAATCCCCTCGAAAATGAAGATCAGATTCGACGATTTTTAGAAACCCATCCCGATTGGCGAATGGTACCCCCCGGGGCTAGCTCTCCTGTAGCCCCCTATGCCCTTCCTGAAGGCTGGGTCAAGGTTTGGCCCCACCGCCATCACCGGGATGGCTTTTTTATGGCTCGTTTGGCACCCCAGCCTCAGGCTGATTAGGGGAATCTGACCAAACATGCTCAAGTGAGCAGTCGAGCAGGCCATTTTTCTGGGAATTCTGAGCGATCCTTGGGATACCCTAGCGGTAACCCTAATAACCTCAAGGTGCAATATGGGCGGGCAAGTTTTAGGCGATCGCTACGAAATCAAGCGCCAACTCGGCAAGAAGTCGGGGCGGTGGACCCTAGAAGCCCTCGATTTAGAGACCCAGGCCCTGGTCATTCTCAAACTGATTTTTTTAGATGACAGCCTCAGCGCCACAGATTTGCGGCTGTTTAACCGAGAAATGGACGCCCTGAAGCTCTTAGACCATCCCGCCACTCCCCGTCATCTCGATTCTTTTGAAATTACCTTGCCGCTGGATGGCACCGCCTTGGCCTTGGTGCAATCTCACGTGCCCGGTCGATCCCTCGCCCATTACTTTCAAGATATGAGGGTCTTTACCCAGGCAGAGATTCAGGCAATTGCGCGTCAAGTGCTGACCGTGTTGGTGCAGCTTCACCAGCAGTCGCCGCCGATTATTCATCGCGATATTTGCCCCAGCAATATCTTGTTGCAGGGGGAGCCTAATGATGCTGACTTTGCAATCGCCCTGGTTGACTTTGGTTCGGTCAAAGCCCTCAACACCAGCACCACCTCTTTTACGGTGTTGGGCTCAGGGGGCTATACGCCCCCCGAACAGGCGGGAGGACGGGTGTTGGCCGCATCGGATCTGTACAGCCTCGGCGTCACCTTGGCAGAAGCCATGACGGGTAAGACGCTAAATCAGCTCCAAGGGGGGAAGCTGCGCATCCGCATTGAAGACCACTGCCAGGTGACAGAGGTCTTTGCTGGTTGGTTTAACCAGCTCATGGCTCCGGGGCTTGACCACCGCTGGTCCTCTGCCCAAGCTGCTTTGTCGGCTTTAGAGGCCTTATAAATTAGCCCTCTTCTCGGTCGGGTACGAGTGCCGCTGGAGATTGAGACGGCTCAGATGCGTTAGGCGTCTCAGTTGCAGCAAAGGTTGGTAAATTCACTGCGGTGGGCGTTTCGGCGATCTCAGCTTCAGACTCCAATACCGCAGCCGTTCGCTCTGAAAAGCCCCAGGTAAATAGCAGCGCGATAATACCCACCATGGCCCATTCCGGGGGCACCAGATCTGGATTAATCACCCGCACGAGCAGTCGAATCCCCACGACGGCGACGGTGACAAAGCCAGCATCTTCCAGATGCTCGAACTCTTCTAGCCAGCGAATAAACAGCCCCGCCATAAATCTCAGGGTCAGCACGCCAATGGCACCCCCCAAGAGAATGACCAAAACATCGTTGGATAGGGCGATCGCGGTGGTGACGCTATCTAACGAAAAAGCCAGATCGGTGACGGCAATAATCGGGATCGCCTGCCAAACTGATTGGAATCTCGGGCCATGGTGCTGGTCATTATCGTCAGTTTCAGCGGCGAAGTGCTGAAAAACCAGCCACAGCAGGTAGAGGCCCCCAAACACCTCAAATTGCCAAAACTGCAGCACCCAAGTGGCCGTCAAGATCAGCAATACCCGCAGCGCGAAGGCGGCGACCAAGCCCACATTCAAAGCCCGCTGCTGTTGCTCGTCGCTGTCGCGCCCCTGGGCGATCGCCGCTAGGGCGATGGCATTATCTGCCGATAGCACCGCTTCCAGCGCAATCAGCACCGGTAGCAGCAGCAGGGTATCGACCCCAAAATTGGATGAAATATCAAGCAGTTGGTCCAGCATTCCCGTTAGCCGTGGAGACGATGAGTGAGCAGTGAGTCAAGGGGCCTGGGTTAAGGTGAGAGGAGCACTAAGCCATTGTCTTTAGGGTACTGCGTTACCGTTAGCCTAGCGAAAACGACTTTCTTATGGTGGAGCCTCGATCGACGCCAACCAGCCCGACCCAAGCTGCGATCTTTCAGCAGTTTCGGGTTCGTTACCCTGCAGGTAGCCTCACCAGTGAGCTAGTGATGGTGCAAGAGCAGGCGTTTGTTGTTCGGGTGCACCTTCAACTTGAAGACCAAGTCAGCGTAAATGCACTGGCCGCCGATAAGGTGTTAGAAGTGGCTGAAGATCGGGCGCGGCAGCGCGCCTTCGATTTACTGGGGCTGGCCGCACAACCGTTGTCGTCAAGCCCTCAGGCCACGTTGCCTCCAGCTGAGCCGACCAAAACCTCGGAACCACCCAAACCGAAGCCGCCGAAGGCGAAGGCTGAAATTGCACCCGTTCACCCCTTGATAGCCGAAACTGAGCCCGAGCCACCGCCTGAAGAAGCCGATCTGGCACCGCCCTTAGAGCTGATTCCAGATCCGGGGGCATCAGCTTCGCCATCGGTCCCGTCTGGTGCTCAGCCAAAAGTGGGTTCTGAAAACCCGCAATCAGCCCCCATGCAGATGGCTCAGACCGTCACCGAAACCGTGCCGATGCCCGCTCCGATCGACTTATCTGACGTGATCGCCCAAACCGATGTCGAACTCAAACGACTGGCTTGGTCCGTAAAGGATGGCCGCGACTATTTAGAGCAGACCTACAGCAAGCGATCTCGCCATGACCTCACCGATGAAGAACTCTTGGCGTTTTTGCTGCATTTAGAGTCTTTACCCACACCCGTTACACCCTAATTGACGGGGGTGGGGCGACTGCCAACCGAATGGCGATCAATCACCTGGTCAATCAAGCCGTAATCCACCGCCTCTTGGGGAGACATAAAGAAGTCCCGCTCGGTGTCATCGGCAATTTTGTCTAGGGGTTGACCGGTATTTTCCGACAGGGCCTGGTTCAGGGTGTCCTTGAGATAAAGGATCTCCTTCGCCTGAATTTCAATATCGGTGGCTTGGCCCTGAGCCCCGCCTAAGGGTTGGTGAATCATGATCCGGGAGTTGGGCAAGCTCATGCGTTTGCCCTTTTTACCCGCTGTCAGCAAAAAGGCCCCCATGCTGGCCGCTAAACCGACACAAATCGTCGAGATATCAGGGCGGATATGGTTCATCGTGTCAAAAATGCCCAGCCCTGCCGAAACCGACCCCCCTGGGGAGTTGATATAGAGATAGATATCCTTTTCAGGATCCTCGGCTTCTAAAAACAGCATTTGCGCCACGATCAGATTGGCTGAATCCGCCGTCACTTCCTGACCCAAAAAGATAATGCGTTCCCGCAAGAGGCGGGAGTAAATATCGAAGGCGCGTTCACCGCGACCAGATTGTTCAATGACGGTTGGAATCATCGAGCCCCTTGTTCACACTGCTAAATCTGATTCTACTGACTTGCGCGGTTCTCTGCTGAGGACGGATAACCGTCGCCTCGACTGCTGCGCTGCTTGGGTTGCGCGTTTGATCTAAATGCAACGACCCGTGACGACAATCTAACGGGAAGTTTAAATCCGACCATTATTGGCCTGTGGTCTTGAAAGCTGGAATCTACAGATTCATTGACGTCATTATTCCAACCCCTATGGCAGCCGCTTACATCATGGCCCTGGATTTGGGCACCACGGGCAACCGTGCCATTCTCTTTGACAAAACAGGTGCAGTTGTTGAGCAAGCCTACAAGGAACTGACTCAGTACTATCCGCAGCCCGGTTGGTTAGAGCATGACCCCCGAGAAATTTGGGCTGATATTCGCTGGGCCATAGAGACGGTGCTGACGAAAGCAGGCGTTGCGGCGACTGAGGTGGCGGCTATTGGCCTGACAGTTCAGCGCGAAACCTGTCTTTTGTGGGATCGTCAAACCGGTCGCCCCCATCACAACGCGATTGTCTGGCAAGATCGCCGCACTGCGCCCCTCTGTAACCAGCTCAGAGCTGCGGGCAAAGCGGAGGATATTTATGAGCGCACCGGCTTAGTTCTAGATGCCTACTTCTCAGCGTCTAAGCTGGCCTGGCTATTAGAGACGGTTCAACAGCACAATGATCCACCGGTCGATCTGGGCGAGACTCTAGCCGGAACCGTAGATACTTGGGTGCTTTGGAATCTAACTGGGCGCAAGGTGCACGCCACCGATCACAGCAATGCCAGCCGCACGATGTTGCTGAATATTCACGACCATGGCTGGGATCCAACCCTGTTGGATTTGTTTGAGATTCCAGCGCATATGATGCCGACGGTCAAACCCAGCCTGGGGGTATTTGGCTACACCGATCCAGCGGTGGTGGGGGCCGAAATTCCGATTACGGCGATCTTCGGCGATCAGCAGTCGGCGCTCTTTGGCCATGGCTGCGATCGCCCCGGTGCACTGAAATGTACCTATGGCACCGGCGCATTTCTGGTGGCCCACACCGGCAATACGATTGCCCGCTCTTCTCATCAACTACTCTCAACAGTGGCTTGGTCGATCTCCAACGGTGAGGGCAAACCTCAGGTCGGCTATGCCCTAGAGGGGAGCATGTTTACCGCTGGGGCCTGCATTCAGTGGTTGCGGGACGGCATCAAGGTGATTAGCAACGCAGCCGATACCGAACCCATGGCCCAAAAGGTTGACGATAATGGCGGCGTCTATTTTGTCCCCGCGCTGAGTGGTTTAGGGGCACCCCATTGGGATATGTCTGCCCGTGGAGCCTTTCTAGGGCTGACCGGTGGTGTCCAGCGAGAGCATATGGTGCGGGCTGTGTTAGAGGCGATCGCCTACGAAGTGAAGGAGGTTGTCGATGCGGTCAACGAAGATAGCGATACCCCAATCAACCTGCTCAAAGTGGATGGCGGGGCCTGTAAAAACGACTTCTTGATGCAGTTTCAGGCCGATGTGTTGGGCATTCCGGTCGAGCGTCCTGCCGTTTTAGACGTTACGGCCCAAGGCGCTGCCTTTGGAGCTGGGCTGGCCGCTGGCTTTTGGGACGACTATCGCGCCCTGGCGGATGGACGACCGATTGACCGCGTCTTTGAACCCCAGTCCAGCGCAGCCCAAGCCAACTATGCCACCTGGCAAAAGGCCGTCAGTCGCGCCAAAGCCTGGGCGGAATAATACTGCCGTCACCAGCAAGGCGGCTCCAGACCCGATCAGTCCCCAATTCGTTACTTTTTGTAACACAATAAAAGGAGGACGAATCTTTCTAGGACGCCATGACTGTCACCCCTGCCGAGCGTGCGATCGCGCCAACGCCCCAAAAAGTCACGCTCCCAGCAGGGGGACCCGATCCAGATCGCTTTGATTGGGCCGAAGCCTGGTATCCGATTGCCTATGTCGAAGATCTCGATCAAGAGCGCCCCACTCGCTTCACGCTGCTTGAGCAAGATCTGGTGATTTGGTGGGATGCCCAAGCTTCATCCTGGCGTGTGTTTGAAGATAAATGTCCCCACCGTCTTGCTCCCTTGTCAGAAGGGCGCGTGAATGAAGCGGGCCTGTTGGAATGCCCTTACCATGGCTGGGCCTTCTCCGGCAGCGGGGCCTGTGAAACGATTCCCCAACAGCCTGCGAATAGCGCTGCGAATGGGAGTCAGCGGGCCTGTGTCAAAGCCTTGCCAACGGCCCTCCACCAGGGGCTATTGTTCGCCTACCCCGGTCAGCCAGATAATGCGCCGCTGGTGACTGTGCCCCTGATTGAGACGGTTGAGCAAGAGCCAGAAGGCTGGGTGATGCTCAATACTTTCCGCGATTTGCCCTATGACGCTTTGACCTTACTAGAAAACGTGCTGGATGCCAGCCATATTCCTTACACGCACCACAAAACCGTAGGCAAGCGCGAAAACGCTGCCCCGATGATTTTGGAGGTTTTAGAGTCTGGTAAGCAAGGCTTTAAAGGGATTTGGCCTGAAGGCCCTCGCAAAGGCAAGTTAGGGACCCAGCACACGCACTTCGTTGCCCCAGGGCTGATGTATCACGACCTGACCTCCAAACAATTTGGTCGTACCCTCACCGTAGTCTATGCCGTGCCGACCCGCAAAGGTGAATGCCGCCTGTTTGCCCGCTTTCCGTTTAAATTTTCATCCAAGCTCCCCAGCCTTTTCATTAAGCTCACCCCTCGCTGGTTGAGCCATATCGGCAACAATCGGGTTCTAGAAGATGATCAAATCTTTCTGCACCTGCAAGAAAGGCAGTTGGCCAAGGCTGGAGATCGCACCTATAGCCAGAGTTGCTTTCTCCCCACTCAAGCGGATCAATATGTATTAGAGTTCCGCAAATGGGTCGATCACTTTCAGGCCGACCCATTTCCTGATCAACCGTTACCACCTGAGTGTTCTAAAGCTGAACTCTTGGATCGCTATCACTCCCATACGCAACATTGCCGCAGTTGCAGCCACGCCCTAAAACGGATTCAGCTGATCCGCAAGCTTGCCCTTGGGGTGAGTGCGAGTGTTTGGTCTTCAATCCCCTTTATTTTGTTTCTAGTTGGCGGCACCAGTCTCATGGTCAGCATCATGCTGATGCTTATTCCCCTTACAGCCACTGGTGTGTGGTTCGCCTTAGGTGATTTAGAGCAAAAATTTTATCGCGGCGATGATATTCCTCCTCGAAATCTTGTCAAGTAAAGACTCAATTGCTGCGTCTTTAAACGAAAAAATTGCTCTGATGGAATGATTAGGGGTTAAGCACCTTGCATCTCTTCATAGAAGAGTATTTTGGCATTTACTCATCCCATTTGAGGTGTAGTGTGAATATCAAATACGGTTTTTATAGGCATGAAAGACTCATTATCTACCGATAAAATCTCTTAAAATATCCAGGACAATAGCAATTTTATTTCTCTGTCTCATAAATGAAGTGAACTCGTCAATTCATTAGCTGGAAAGGCTTTGATGGATTCATGCGCGAGCTAATAGATCTTAAAAACCGCAATAAATCATTAACAGCCACCTTGTCCTGAATCTGCAATATGATTTACAAAAAAGATTGCGAAGATTAAACAGCCTAACTTTAAATTAAGTAAATTTTTAGAATTTCAATAAAAATTCTTGTCAGCAGACCAATAACACCTGGTATTCACAGAGTATAAAATCAGGACCAGAGAAGAACACCAAATAGTTTTTCGTAAACAGTCAAGAGTCTTCCGTTGAGTATTTTTTCTGCGAATTAAGACTTGTAAAGATTAAGAAAAACGGCTCATATCAGCCTTGTTCAGATTGCTTGGAGAACAATGGTTCCTACGTTGCAACCAAGATCTGTGTCTATAGATCATTGCTTGCTTAAAGTTTGTTTAGGATTGAATGATTTTTAATACTCATTAATTTTAAGTGGTGATATTCGAGATGTCTGATCGCTGGAGTTGAGGGCTGGCAAGCCTAATTACCCAGCCTTGTCCTTAGGATCCAGTGTCTGATTTTTGTGTCAAAGATCTTGTCAGCAAATGAGAGGCAAGGTTTGACGTTTTGGTGAACCATGGCTTCTTTCAAAGACTACGTTCTCATCCTGGATGAGCAGCAGCCCGCCTCCCACTCGGATTTGGCTTTCGGGGGCGATCGCTTTGCGGTATTTGTCGCATCCTCTTTTGAGCAAGCCGTGGTTAAAGTCAGTCAGGTTGCCCCCTGCTTGGTGATTTTGGCAGGGGACGATCAGGCTTGGGTCAAAGCTAAAGTCCACACCCTGCGGCAGTCTACCCAAGCGAATCAGTCCACAATTTTAGCCTTGACCGAGTCAGCCCACCCTAAATGGGAGCGCCAAGAAGCTACGCCAGATCTAGATGGTTTTTTGGTGAAACCTCTGTCCGTCGAGGTATTAACCTCCTTGATTCAATCTGCACTGATCAAGCGAGACGTAATGTCTCTGACGGCTTAAGTTGTCGACGACCCATGAGAGCGGACACATCTGTGAGAGCGGACACATCTGAATGTAAAGCAGCTAACCCCATCTTGATGAGCCGTGGGTTATAAAGGCACTAGGGGGGCTGACCCCACACCCCTGTTGATATGATGCTTGAGTTCCTTTAACGCCGCGACTCTTTGAGGATGTTTCTGCCGTGCTCCCCCAGCTGATTCGAGAAGATCAGGTACAACCCTTTAAGTTTTGGTTTAACAATGGTCTCCAGGATGGAATTCGCCATCGCACCGACCTTTACTATCGCCTGCAAATGCATCAGTTGGCTGATAAAGCTAGGCTGTATCAGCTTGCTTGCCGCTTAAGTCGGCGGGGTGCGGATGTCTTGATTACGCTTGATGTCTCCCATTGCAGTCTATGGGCTAACCTCAAAAATCAGAAGGTTGCTGCCCTTGCGTTTTCAAGTCGGTTTCCTTTGCCCTCCAGTGAGGCGCTGCTAACTGAGGAATGTGACTGAAGCGTGTTTCGAGCTATTTTAATTGTGTTTCGAGCTACCCTGATTGACGGGGGTGGTTGACTTAAAAGTAAAAAGCAGTGATTTTATGATGCGTAACTGGCTAGCAATGGGTTCTGTAATGACTTTGGCTAGCTCAGCGGTTGGTGGGCTAGCAAGCCCTGCCATTGCTGAACCTGCCCATACAGCTCCGCCAGGATTAGTAGATCTCATTGATACGTTAGAGCAAGCTGCCAATGCTCAGGATCTAGCCGCAGTGCTTGCCCTGTATAGTCCTGACTTTAGACATGCAGACGGCTTTGATCGCAATAGTTATGAAGCCGCTTTGGTATCGCTCTGGGCTGATTATTCTCAATTAACCTACGACGTGGAACTTTTAGAGTGGGATAGCGATGGTGCTAATCGTCTTGTGACTGAGACCCTGACACAAATTTCAGGCACGCGTTTTGATGAGGGACGAGAATTTACATTGGTGGCCCAGATCCAGTCTCGTCAGTACATCGAAAGTGGTCAGATTGTTTATCAAGAAATCTCTACAGAGCAAACGCGTTTAGTCGCCGGGACTAACCCGCCCACGGTGGTATTGCATATTCCAGAGCAGGTTGGGCCTGGGGAACGCTTCAGTTTTGATGCCATTGTTCAAGAGCCCTTAGGGAATCAGCGCTTACTAGGACGTGTCATTGATGAGGGCGTAACTGCAGATGATTTCACAGTACCGCGCCCCATTGACTTAGAGCCTTTAGCAGCGGGTGGCTTGTTTAAGATTGGTAATGCGCCAACGAATCCTGATCAACGTTGGATTTCTTCAGTGTTGATTCGTTCTGATGGTTGGGTCATCGATACACGTCGCCTCAATGTTACAAACTAGGCTGGCTTGACGGGCGCGATAGAACGGCCCGTATTGTTTTTGTTATGGGAGAGCAATGTTTATGCGGCGCTTCCGACGAGACATCATAAGTTGATTTCAGGCCATGCTTCCGCAATCGTTTTATGGTTGGCTGTAGCTACGGAAGCAATGAAATGGTAAGCCCCGTGAAAATAGTCCGTCTCCTGAGCTAGCGACTCATTTTCGTTCGCAGGAGTCTGCTTGTCTATGTTGACTATTAAGCCGCTACGATCCTGCGATGCCTTTGGGGCTGCTTTGACGATCGCTAGCCTTTGTTGCATTCTTTTAGAGCAATAAACGGCTCTAACTTGTAAATCCTGGTCTATTGAGGTGAGATATGAAGCTTCGATTTCGGCGGAAATTAGTGCCTGTAACCCTAGCTTTGGCGACGATCGCCATTGTGGGTTGTGGGGGTGGTTCAGAGACAACACCTGAGGAACCTGCTGCAGAGACCCCAACTGAAACGACCGCTGAGAGCGAGACTGAAACGGCAGACGCACCGGCTGAGGGTGTTTTAGCTGAATGCGAAGTGGTTCAAGATGCTCTAGATGACAGTTTCAATAATGGCTTTGGGGCAACGCTGAGCAGCGATTCCGGCATTATTAAAGACGACGACTCGGTGTTTGAGGCGTCCGTTGCTGCAGCGACCGCCGCCGATGGTATGGATGACGCTCTTGATGAGGCAAAAGAGGTCTTAGAAGAACTCACAGCAGCAACCGTCAGCGATGCTGAATTGCTGGGTTATCGTGATGCTTATGTTGAGCAGTTGAATGCTTTAATCCCAGAGTTAGAAAGCGCTGAAGCGTTTTACACGTCGGTTGATGAGGCCCTGGAAGAAGAAGAACCCGATGCAACTCAGGTTGCGGCAATTCAGGACTCTTTTACCCGCACAGAAACCATTGCTGAAACCATTGAGACGATTGCGGACGAGCTAGAAGATATTGATGAAGATGTCTTCGACTATTGCTTGGATGCAGAGCTTGATGCTGAGTTCGGTGAATAGTTAGGCGTTCACTAAGGCCAATAAAACCCCTTGAAAAAGCCCCAACCCATCTGTGCTGCCTAGCAGGCTATCGGCGGCGCGTTCAGGGTGGGGCATCATGCCCAGGACTGTACCCTGTCGATTACAAATGCCAGCAATGCTGGCTGCAGAGCCATTGGGGTTAGCCTGGTCATTTAAATTACCCTCAGGGGTACTGTACCGAAAGACGACCTGGCGATTATCTTCTAAAGCCTTTAACGTCCCTGGATCTGCGTAATAGCAGCCCTCACCATGGGCAATGGGTAGTGTAATCACCTTTTGAGCGCCATAGGCGCGGGTCCAAATCAGGTCTTTGCGCTCGATGCGTAGGGGTAAGCGATCGCAAATAAAATTAAGGTTGCGATTTCGCACTAAGGCCCCAGGTAAAAGACCAACTTCGGTCAAGATTTGGAAGCCATTACAGACCCCTAAAACTAGACCCCCTCGTTCGGCGTGGTCAACCGTTGCACGCAGGGCTGGAGAAAATTGAGCAATGGCACCACAGCGAAGATAGTCTCCGTAGCTGAAGCCTCCAGGTACAACAACCAGATCAACCTTGCCCAGATCACCCTCTTCGTGCCAGATCATCCGAGTTGGTTGTTGCAAAAGATCCCGCGTGACGTAGGCCACATCGCGATCGCAATTAGAGCCTGGGAATACAATCACGCCCACGTTCATGATGCCAATGTCCTGAATGCTGCAGCCGTAAACCCCATTTCAGTTCAAAGCCTGTTTTAGAGGTGTCAATTCTGCTTTTTCTTCTAAGTCAAACCGATAATTTTCAATCACTGGGTTGGCGAGGAGTTGATCACAAATGCGATCAAGCTGTTGCGATGCGTCTTGCCTGTCTTCTGCAGAGAGAGTCAACTCAACATATTTGCCAATCCGTACCTGGGAAACCGCGTCATATCCCATGTGGCTGAGCCCAGATCGAACCGCAGTCCCGGCTGGATCAAGCACCGAAGGACGCAAGGTGACATATATCTGAGCTTGGTAGGTGGGCATGGCGATGAAACCCGGAACAAAGCTCCATCATCGTACCCTATCCTTCTCTACACTAAGCTGGGGACCCTGTCCGAATAGCGTATTTTCTGCCACACCGTCGAATTTTGTGGGCTCTGCCCGAGTTATCAGGATCAAGCCGCGATCAGCGTCCTCTGAAAATTGTGAGCATTCAGGTGATACTTAATGGCCGCTGATCCCTATGGCTGGTTAAGCAAGTCTCTCCAAACGATTCACCGTGCCCATTGGCATCGCACGGTTCAACCTTTGTCTGGGAGACCGGGGCCAGTCATGACCTGGCAAGGCCAGTCGATTTTTAATTTTGCTAGCAACGATTATTTAGGACTGGCTGGCGATCCGCGCTTACAAGATGCGGCGATCTCC
>JBHJIP010000172.1:0-31644 GCA_050043365.1 Leptolyngbyaceae cyanobacterium | reverse complement strand
CATGTGTAAATAACTTTTATGGCCAATGCCGCAAGATTTGCGGCATTGGCCATAAAAGTTACGGCGTCAGACTTCAACCCTACTCCAAATCGTCCAAACGCCAACCAGGATAATGATAATCGCGCATCTCTCCTAGAGGATTCCGCACTTGTATGGTCAAAGCATTATGTCGATGGTCAAGGGTGTATTGAGTATCAAAGCGTCCTGTGTTGGACAACGGTAATTCTTCACCATTTAAGATCAGAGTATTGGTTGGATTGGTGCGGCCTCGCAGGTTCAGAAAGCGACCTCGACGGGACAGTTCCGTTAGATCTAAGACCAGCTCTCGATCCAGAATAATTGGCTCCTCCGGCGCTTCCCCAGGCACGACCAAGGTCGCCTGTTCATCCTGCACTTCAACAGTCTGTCCTTGGGCAATCACCCCAACGCGGCCACTAAGGGTGCCGACGCCGGTTTTGCCGACCGTGTCTTTAGCCTGAGAAACATTGACTCCAAAATCAGTGCCCCTGACAGAGGCAACTCCTGTAGGAGTATGCAACTCTAGGCGACTATTGACATTGGTAAAGGGCCGAGTCTGCATCCGGGCCTGCCCCCGAGCCACCCGAATCACAGTCACATAGGCTCCGTCTTGAAGAATATCTAATCGGGCTACCGCTAGGTGGGTATTTTCGGCCATGGTGATCGTGCCAATGCCAAAGTCAACCACCATGCTGGCGCTAGAACGGCTACCAGTAGTAATGCTGTGCCCTGAGGCGGTAAGGCGATCTCCAATGCGGGCCGAACGATTGCCCCGGTAAGTTACCGTGCCTGATAGGCGGTTGACTTCTAAATATCGACTGTTAATCGATTGGGCTGGGCTACGCAGCGATCGCCCTAACGGTGCGAGTGCTGCCGTCCCAACAACTAACAGGGCTTGCCCCCACCGACGCAACCAAACTCGCCGTGGTATTCCCATAGCTTCTTTACCCATATGACGATTACGCTAAACCCAGCACCCTAGACTACCCCTATGATCACATGTCTCCGATGCTACCGCCGTGAGCCAACGGGCCACCTCTCAAGGGACCGGGCCTTTGACTCTATCCCTGCATATTCAGCGGCATTTTTAGACCCTCGCTCTTCAGAATCCCCAAGCTATGCAAATCCTGTCCGTTACGCTCAAAAACTTTAAAACCCATCAAGATCGCCATTTTGTCTTTCAACCGGGCACTAACGCAATTTGTGGCGAAAATGGAGCGGGCAAAACCAGCATTTTAGAGGCGATCGCCTGGACCCTCTTTAACTACCAAGGCAATTACGCCAAAGAGGACCTGATCCGCAACGGCAGCGGTAGCGCCCAAGCCACCGTCGAATTTGTCTCTGATCAAGACCACCGCACTTACACTGTGCAGCGATGTACCACCAAGGGTTACACCCTATTTGACCCGCAACTGGGTCAGCGGTTGCCCTATAGCCGCATTAAAGATGAAGTCTTGCCTTGGCTGCGCGATCACTTAGGTGTCACTCCAGGGACCGACTTGGGAGAACTGTTTGCCCGCACCATCGGCGTTCCTCAGGGCACCTTCACCGCCGACTTTTTGCAATCACCCGAGGCCCGTAAAGCCGTCTTCGACAAGATTTTGAAGGTGGATGAGTATAAAACGGTCCACAAAGACCTCAATAGCCTGCGACGCTATGCCGAAGCCAAGGTTGCAGAAGTCGACCGTACCATTGCCCATTGTGATGAACAGCTTTTAGCGAAAAGCGGCCTCACCGAGCGGCACCAAGCCTTGACAACCGAGATTCATGAAAACGAAGCTACCCTAAGTGCTCTCGCCACCCAGCTTGCTAACTTAACGCAAGAGCGGATAGCCCTCACCCATCAGGCAGAGCACGTCCAGGCTTTAACAACAGCATTACAAACCCGTCAAACCCAGCTCCAGAACCAGCAGCATCATTTGTCGCTGCTAAATGATTCACTGGCGGCAGCCAATCACGCGGTCATCCTTTGTCAAACCCATCAGGCAGCCCATACCGCCTACCAAGTGGCTGAAGCTGACTTGTTGAACCTGAGCCAACAGCAAACCCAACGTCAGCAGTTACAGGTTCAGCAACAACAGCTTCAAAAGACCTTGACCGCACGCAATGGCGATTTGACCCGGATCCAGCTTCGGCTAGAGACTTTGGCCGCCAATGCCAAAACGCTGGCACAACTGCGCCCCCAAATCGAGACGCAAAAAGCGCTCCAGGCTACCCTCAACCATCTTCAGCAACAGCAGCAGGGCTTCGCCCAAATGCAAGGGGAGCTGCAGGCAATCGCCCAACAACAAACACAGCTCACCACCAGTACCCAACAAGCCAATGCCGCCATTACACGCCTAAACGCACTCAAGCCCCAGGTGGCTATCCGACCTGAATTAGAAGCCCAACGCCATCGCCTGCATCAACAGCTCAGCCGAGTGGACGCTGCCCAGCAATTCGAGCAAGAACTACTGGAGCTAGTGAGCCAGGGACAGCACACTTGCCAAAACTACCAAACTCAAGCCGAGACCGCCCTAGCAGCGCAAGACCCTCAAGAACAAAGCCTGCCCTTGCTCTCAAACCCCGCCCTAGAGGGTTTGAAACAGGCGATCGCCAGCGGCATCACCTTAAACCAGGATTTGCTCACCCAGATCCAAACCATTTTGGATGACCTCAAAACCCAGGTCGATCGCCCACAGCTCCAAGCCGATATCAAAAGCGTGCAGCAGAAACTGCAGAATTGCGATCGCCAGCAGTTAGAACTCGCCGCTTTACCCCAATGGCAGCAGCAATTGCACACCTATCAAACCCAGGCAGAAGCCCTGCAACAACAGCAAGCCACCCTCCAAAAAAAGCTCGAAGCCCAGCCAAAACTCAGCCAAGATCTCGCCGAGACCCAGGCAGCCCTCACAGCGCTCAATGATCCTCAGGCCCAATGGAATCGTCTTACCCAAGCCCAAGCCACAGCACCCGACCTGCAGAAAAACCACAGTCAGCTCCAAGCCGCCACCCAACATTTAGAGACGCAGCTCGATCAGATTGATGCCCAGCTTCAAGCCTTTGCCAATTTGGATGCTGCAGTTGCCGCCCAGCAGCAAGTCAAACAAACCCACCAAGTGGGCTATCAGCAGTACTTACAACATCAAGCCCTAAGCCAAAAGCAGCCTCAACTAGCCACTGAGCAGCAACAGGCACACAGCCAGATCACTCAACTAGAGACAGATGCCGCCCAAACCCAACACGCGTTAACAGAAGCTCAAAACCGTTACGATGCAACCCATCTCGCAGAGGTGAACAGTCGCCATGAAGCGGCGCGATCTCAGCATGACCGTTTGACGGGCAGCCTCCCTGAGCAAAAGCAACGGCACCAAGAACTCAGCCAGCAGTTACAACAGCTCGAAACGATCAGTACAAAGCGCGATCGCACCACCTCAGAGCGCAAACAAAGAGAACGCATTAAACGGTTTATCAACTTTGCCCGCAAAGCCTATAAAGAAGCCGGTCCTCGCATCACAGAGCGCTACGTACACCAAATTTCTCGCGAGGCCGATCACCTCTTTCGCGAACTGCTCAACCGCCCCAATATCGCTTTGCACTGGACCCGAGACTACGATATCCAGATTCAGGAAGGTCCACACCAGCGCCGTTTTATCAACCTATCGGGGGGCGAACAAATGTGTGCCGCCCTGGCCGTGCGGTTGGCCCTCCTCAAGGTCTTAGCCAATCTCGATGTTGCCTTCTTTGATGAGCCCACCACCAATATGGATCAACCCCGTCGCGAGAGTTTAGCCGAAGCGATCGCCCACCTCCAAAGTTTTCAGCAGCTTTTTGTAATCAGCCATGACGACACCTTCGAAAAAGTGACTGAAAACGTCATCCTCGTAGAACGTGAACCCTGAAACGCTCACTTCACACAACCCTGATATTTGCCTTCATGAAGGACAAGTAAGGAAAATCATGTATCCCTTAAAGATTCAAGCAATCGCAGTACACGGAAAGTCCGTGTATATTACAGTACTTATACCGGGGAAATCACAGGGTCCCCAAAAGCATCTACGCCAATTTCATTCCTAAATATCGAGGTCTGAGGGAAGCCACTTTGAATTGCTATTCACCACTCCCAGCAACCCTCTCATCGCTAAGTTATTGAGTCCAGTTTCTCCGTAAAAACACGGATTAAACAAGCACTTAACTCAGCAATTGGTGCTTGACACCGATAGGGTCATGCTATTGACCACACGCTTTGTAATCTACCAATTTATTTATTACGCACCATGGTCACCCGCCCAGCCACAGCACTCCACAATCAGCTCACTCAAAGGTTTCAGCAAGGCGAAACCCTATTCCGAAATCTGAATCTGGCCCACGCCAACCTGCAAGGCTTAAACCTGCCTTTCGTCAGTCTGCTAGATGCCAAACTCACGGCCGCTAACCTCAGCAATGTCTTCATGCCAGGTGCAGAGCTGGTCAGGGCTCGTCTTTGCCATGCCCAGTTAACAGACGCCAATTTAATCGGAGCCAACTTACTCCGCTCCGATTTACAAGGGGCCAACTTACAAAGAACCCTGCTGGGGGGTGCCCAACTGATGGGGGCTGACCTACAAGGCGCTAATTTACAAGAAGCCAGCCTCAGTGGAGCCAACCTCAATGGCGCAAAGTTTAGAAGGGCTGACCTACGCAATGCGAATCTCAAAGGAGCTGACCTCAGCGGTGCGGATTTACGCGGAGCCAAGCTCAAAGGGGCAATTTTAGAAGGTGCTAATCTCAACAGCACCCTCATGCCCGACGGCAGCTATCAGACCTATGCGGCCTCCCCCGAACCCGAAAGTCAATCTGAACACAGCAGCGCTCCAGCCTCCCATCGGAGTCACCGCCAGCAGGCCCTGTCATTGAGCTAGATTCCGGTGTTGAGCAATCTAGCCAATTGGGCCATGCCCGTCATATCAAGGTTATGTAGCTGCGGTTGGTCATGACGCGAGTCCCAACCGCATACAGCCTCATCTTTAGACGTTGTCAGATGTTTACTGTCCTGACCTGATCCCTTAATAGTTGGTTTGGACACCATGAAAAACAAGCAGCGTAATCAGCAAATCCACCAGAAATAGAGCGATCCAAGTCATCACGACCGCTGACGTTGCTGATTGTCCCAGATGCTTGGTGCTGGTTGTGGTCAAGCCCCAAGAACACCCCGACAATGCGATCAGCGCTCCGAAGATGATCGACTTAATCACCACTGTGAGTAAATCAGAGGGCTCTAGCATGGCCTGCACCGAGTCCAGGAAAATCGAAGGCTCCACTTGATAAAGCTGCTGAGCCAGCAGCACACCTCCGCCAACCCCTAAAACCAGACCCATCAGAGTCAGAATCGGTAACATCACACAGCACGCCACCGTACGGGGCACCACAAGATAATCGATTGGGTCGGTCCGCAGTACCTTCAGCGCATCGATTTGCTCAGTAATTTTCATACTGCCAATCTCAGCAGCAAAGGCTGAGCCCACCTGTCCGGCCAAAATTGCCGCAGACAAAATCGGCGCAAGTTCACGACAAAACCCCAGAGCAAAAGCGCCCCCTAGAGCCTGCAGAAAACCGAGCCGCATCATTTCACGGGCCGTTTGAATGGTAAAAATCATGCCCGCAAGGACATTGATCATTACCACTGGCAGCAGTGCCCCCGGCCCCGCCGCCATCATTTGTTCCATGACGCGATGGCGTTGTACCCGCCCCCGCAAAAGGCGCATCAGCACCTGCCCTCCTAAAACCAAGACCATCAAAATGTGGTAGCTCCAAGAGCGCACCTGCAATCCGGGTCGCCGAATAGTGGCCAAGCTATTCATAGGAGCCTGGGCAAAAGAGTCAGGAGATGTGTCCCGAAAAGGATGAATCATGAGCATGCCAGCAGGTCAAAAGAGGCTGGGACAGTTCGCGGTAGATCCCCTTCATTGTCAAGCAGGGCAATCAGCAATACGCCAAAACCGCCAGGAAATTTACCATATCTCCCTAGAAGCAACCGTCCCAAACGGGTCTCCTTCTACTTTTAGACCGCAATTGGCACGAATGAGTTGCAACATTGCCATTAATAAGTACACTTGTACTATGATCAATGTACACCACTGCTCAGCTCCTCCAGTGCCATGGGAACGCCAGAACTCCACCTCGACACCATTCGCCAACGCTTGATTGATCTGCAAGCTCCTGCATCTCAGCCCCAAGCTGCAGTGGAGTTACCTTGGGGAACCTCACAATCTGCGGAACTCACTGCCAATCAACCCACAACGGACCTATCCGCCACTGACTTATCCGCCACTGTGGAGGCCCTCAGGCAGCGATCAGCCACAGTTGCTCCAGACCGGGCAGCACCCCCCCAACCAGAACCCCGTATCCCTCCTGACTTGGATATGCACCTGCATCGCCTTCAGGGACAAGCCCGCCACATTAATGCCCTCGCCCAAGAGCAAGAAGCCGCACTACAGGCATTCAAACGCAGTGCCAATAGCTTGGCTTGGCATTTGCAGCACCATAGCTCGCCCTGGACCTTAGAACAATTTTGTCGTCTAGAGGCGGTGGGCATCGCCCAAGTCTTAGCCGATACCCAGGGAGCCATGGTGCTGACCGCCACTGCCGTAGACCTGCATCAGGATGAGCAGAACGCAGCTCAAGCGGCACACCTGCTCCGACACAGGAACCGTCAAGCTGCCTGGGGGGAAACAGCTACGGGTTCTTCTCTGTTCATTCGAGAACCAATCGCAGCCTTAAACCGTATCTGGCAGGGTTTAACCGTCACCCTAGAACATCACTCTCGACTGAGTGCTCTAGACATTTTGGGATGGCTAATGGGGGGCATCATCAGCCGCAAAGTGCTGGAGCTAACTTTAGCGACCTTACCGAGCCTTTGGCCCCTAATGATTGGTGGCATTATCGCCTGGGTGTGCTGGGCTCTTTATCGGCTGATCAC
The DNA here is from genome assembly GCA_050043365.1 of Leptolyngbyaceae cyanobacterium. Taxonomy (GTDB): domain Bacteria; phylum Cyanobacteriota; class Cyanobacteriia; order Phormidesmidales; family Phormidesmidaceae; genus PCC-6406. Next base: position 24,689 of record JBHJIP010000172.1, on the reverse strand, counting down.
TAATCCTCATAGCGATCTGGCCCTGATTTCCCGGATTTTACTCGCGCTTTTGGGCCTGGTGCTGGGAGGGCAACTCTAAGGCCGTTGCGAACAAACACTAACTTTGTTGTTACTCAGGAGGAATCCCCCATGGTCTCAATACCATCCCCAAAACCAAACGCCCCAGCGACCCTTGGCCGCACCGTGCTAGCCGTGGGCCTGGTGGCAGGCTTGGGTCTATTGCTAGTAGATTTGCCCAACTTCAGGGCTTGGCTAGAGGGCGGAGCGGCCCCCCAAGCCGATATCAATAGTTGCAAAGCCGTGGTGCAGACAGAAGCCACCTTATCGCGGGAGCAGCTTGCCCAACTTCTGACCATCCCTGAGCGCGACTCAAAAAGTCGCGTTCGGCAGATTGTGGCTGAACCCTATTGCACCTTAGCGGCCCTGCAAGTTCGCTCCGGGGTCGCGGCCGAACGAGAGGCCTATCCTTTAGAGTTTGACCCCAAAACTCAGTTAGTGATTTTGTACGAAAACGATGAGTACGCCGGTTATCGCTTTAATTTTGAATAGGCTTCGCTGGCTCAGATACGGCCCTGGGTTCAACCCCAAAGGGTTGAGCATCTTGGCCCTCTGGTTCGCTCTGGGTTTGATCGTGGGTGGATGTCGCCACTCTGCGATCGCCACCCCCCGCGAGATTATGGTGCAGCAAACATGGGAACTCGAAGCTGGCCAACAAATCTCAGGATTCCAGGTCGTGGCCAGTCTGGGCGATATTTCCATTGATACCGAGGGACGACGCATCCATGCACCTTTTGCCGGTGAGGTGGAGTTATCGGCTTTAGCAAGAGACTGTGTCTTTTTCTCCTCGCCTGAGGTGCCCGCTTACATTTTCCGCTACTGCGGGATTCGCCGCCCGCATTTAGGTTCCATTCGCCTAGGACAGGCCATGGGAACGGCTCGATTTCTCCACTTTTCGACCCTACGACGTCAACCCGACGGCACTTGGGCCATCGTCGAACCCTCCCGCCATGTGCTGGAGCGATCGCTGCAATCACACTGACATCCATCGTTTAAATTATCTGCTGCCTTTTGAGGTTGTTATGCCGACTTCGCCCACCCTTCTCACCGCCAGCACCCTGGCCATCAGCTTTGGTTTAGCAACCGTTGCCCAGGCAGAAGACCCGATTGCCTTAAGTTTTGAACTAGACCCCAGCCCCCATAGTGCCCCCCAAGCAAGCCCCACCGCGCCAATCGCCTCAGTGCCAGAAACGGCATTGCCGCTCACAATCCCCCGTGAAGCAGCCCAGCCCCCATTAGGCAGTACCCAGTCTGCACCGGCCTCTGAGCGGGCCTATGGTGGCGTGGATGCTCTGGCCTTAGCTGCTACAGAAGACGACGTTCCGCCCTTGCCGCCAGCCCCCCAACTTGCAGCGTCGCTGCCATCCTGGGCAACTGAACAGACACCAGACATTATCCCGCTTGCCCTCCCTGAGCCCGTGGATATCGCCATTCAGTTTGACCTAGCCCATGCCACCGAACTGCAAGCCAGTCAGCCCATCGACGCGACCATTGGCACGACCGTCGATACTGCCTTGGATCTGGACCCATTATTCGCCGGGGGAGCAGATTCCCTCGTCGCTCGGGCCGTCGGCAGTGCTGAGGGCACCCGTACGCCAGAAGGTCAACGGACTCCGGCCTATTTTGGCCATGTCGATCCGGGCAATGCAGCCTGGAATCTAGGTTCTTTTTCCTATCAACATGGGGCCATATCTCCTGAGGCAGCCGATCAAAAGCAGCTCCAGCGCCTTCAGTCCCAAGCCGAACAGCTCCAAGCCAAAGCTGCTGCCCATCAAATCGAACTTTCCACACCGGCACTATTAAATGGAATTGACTTAGCGAATCAAGCACCCATGGCGGCTTTGGAGCAATGGGGATATATCGAACGCCTCGCCCAAGCCCAGCAATCCGGCTTGACGGACGAAGAGGCGATCGTTTGGGCAAGGACCCGTGCTTTCATCGATCCAGAAACTCAACGATGGAATGCCCCTGGCTTAGGCAACACCCTAGAAGGGATCAGTCGTGATCAGACCCGGCGAGTACAGGCGATTTCCCGTGCTCTAGCGGCTCACACGCCCCCATCATCCTTGACGACACCCACCGCAAGACCCGCGGAATTATCAGCTGAACCCCCTGCTGAACCTATTGACGATATTCTGCTGACCTTTACCCCGGCAGTATCGCCTCACGTCAAAGCCGAGGGCACCTCAGAACCACCAAGCTACGGGCCTAATGCCCACGGATCTGCAAAAATAATGTCTGCCACCCCAGCGCCACCGACTCCAATTACGGGGGCTGTGCCCACCACCCAAGTTTTACAGCCCTTGTCCTCTCAAGCAGATAATTCAGAGGTAATTCAGCCGCTACCCCATTCCGAGGCTGACGTTAATCAACCGTAGTCTTTGAGCTTTAGGGCTAGCAGCCTTTATGGGTCACGGGCTATAGACGGCATTGAAAATCACAAGCTAAGGTAGGAACGACTACACAATAGCTAAAACTGATGTCAGGTAACGGACGCGTAACATCACCGGTTGCATCTTTAGAGGATGCGATCGCCCGCTGCCAATCTTTAGGAATGCGTGTCAGTCGGCAAAGACGTTACATCTTAGAGCTGCTTTGGGATGCGAAAGAGCATTTATCGGCCCGCGAAATCTACGATCGCCTCAATCGTCAAGGGAATGAGATTGGCCACACATCGGTCTACCAGAACCTAGATGCACTCTCTGCCCAGGGCGTTATCGAATGTTTAGAGCGGTCTGATGGCTGTTTATACGGTTATATGAGTGAACCCCACAGTCACGTCACGTGCTTGGACACTGATCGAATTATGGATGTTCATGTGGAGCTGCCCCAGGCTTTGGTTGAAGCGATTGAAGCCCAGACTGGCTTGAACATTACCGGCTATCAGGTAAATTTTTACGGGACGAAATCAGGAACTGAGTAGACACTCTTCCTGGCTTAGTTATCCACCACGTCTCGGGTAAACATCACCAAGATTGTTCCAAACACCATCACCGCGATCGCTACATCCATCTTGCTGCCCTCGTAGATACTCACATCACTCAAAATTGAACGGAGCTTTAGGAATCCTTAAAGCTCCGTTGCTACAGTACCCGATCCCGCTAGGTTATCAACGCTCGACTAACGTAGATTACGAGCGAATTTGGATGGGCATCACCAGGTAAGTCATCTGCAATGCCCCTAAGGGCACCAAGATCGAGGGGCTGGTCGCCGCATTAAACTTCATCTGCACCTCACTCGTCCCTAACGCCTTCAGCCCATCCAGTAGATAGCGCACATTAAATGCAATCTCTAAAGATTCACCCGTCACCTGAGCTGGGACCACCTCCCGGCCACTGCCCACTTCCTGTGCCTCGACCGATAAAGCCAGAGATTCCGCCTCAGCATCTAGGGTGAGTTTCACAATATTGTTTTTTTGATCGGCCAAGACAGCAATCCGCTCTAAAGCCACGGTAAAAAGCTTGCGATCGACCGTCGCCTGCCGCTCAAACTGTTGCGGCATCAATTGACGATAGTTAGGATACTGCCCCTCCAGTAAGCGCGTCGTTAACCGCTGCTCCCCAAGGGAAAATACCACCTGAATTGCATCAAAACTAAGGGAGACTGGATCCGACGAGGTATGGGCCTGCAGCATTTTTTCCAATTCGCGCAAGGCTTTAGCTGGGACCGTGACATCCATGGTAGCCACGTCTTCGGCGTTACCTTCCGTTGCCTCATCCATGGTTTTTACCACGGCCAGTCGGTGACCATCCGTTGCCGCAAACTCTAGGGCGTCTGCGTCTACCAGTAGATGCACTCCCGTCAAAACTTGCTTGGTTTCATCGGCACTCGTGGCAAACAATGCGCCTCGCAACCCCTCAAGGAGAACCTCCGCTGACAACTGCAGAACTTGCCCATCACTCACTTCTGGCAGGTTGGGATAATCCTCAGCACTCAACCCGCGCACCTGGTAATTCCCTGACGATGACGTCAGCGTGATCGCCGTATCCGCTTCGCTTTCTTCTACGGCAATATCTTCACTGGGCAAACGCGAAACAATGTTTTCTAGGAGCTTTGCAGGTAGGGTCAGTTCCCCTGAAGACTCTACAGCCGCCGCAAAAACCGTTTTAATCCCCAGAGTTTCATCAAATCCGACCAGGGTCACGGTTTGGTCAGTTTGATTGGCTTGGAGTAAGACATTACTCAAGATTGGCTTATTGGGTCGAGCCGGCACCGCTCGACTGACAAAAGCAAGGTGGGTATTTAGAGCATTTTGAGTACAGACAAATTTCATAGAAGAACCAATCCCGAGATTCAACTGACGTTACTGTTTCAGCCAACTTGCCTGGGGCAAATGACTCACCACCCAGTGGGATGCCAATCCTATCATCCTGGGTTTTTCCAAAAATTTTAGCGGTGCTCTGAAGAGTCTAAAGGAAAAAGATTTCTGATCGCTTTAGTAGTAGGACATGGGGAAAATGGGGATAAAACGGGGATCGCCTGATCAACAAGCTTTTCTGCTGTTGTAGGTCTGTGGATAACTTGTGGAAAAATAATGGAGTTCTCCACAATCCTTGGAGGGGTTGTTTTCTTTCCCCATGCAAGGTTAGCTTCTCCCGATTATGGGACTGCTTTTTCCACAATAAATCCAAGGTTTTCCACAATGACCTGCCAGATAAACCGTTATAAAACGTTAGCTGCGTTGTCTTTCAGGACGGATGCGGATCGGCAAGTTGGTTCACGTCAAACCAGTCGGGTGATAGTCTGATACCCCGCAAGGCAACCTTGCGGGGTATCTAAAATGAGGGCGGCTAATGGCATAGGGACTGACCCCACCCTTCCAGTCAGCAGCAATGTGTGAAAGCTCGCATGGAACTGCGATTAATTTTGACCCATTAAGCTGATGCGATCGCTGATTCGTCGTACGGTCTGGGCTAAATCTAAGTCTTGTTTGATCAGCTTTGTGATCTTCTCGCAACTGTACATCACGGTGGTGTGATCCTTGCCGCCAAAGACATCACCGACTTTGGGCAGACTCAATTCCGTGTGCTGGCGCATTAGATACATGCCGACTTGGCGGGCGAGGCTGATTTCCCGGCGACGAGACTGCCCCTTCAGATCAGAGACCGGCACATTAAAGGCTTCCGAGACAATTTGCATGACTTCGTTAGGCGTAATGTCGACTTTCTCAACCGGTGGGTTTAAGACCGGCATCAGATTATCGACGGTCATGGCAAGCCCTGAGATCGAGGTGTAGGCGATCGCCCGAATTAAAGCGCCCTCTAGTTCGCGAATATTAGAGGTGTAAGTGGCGGCAATGTATTCAATTACATCCCTAGGAAGTCGGACGTTTTCGTATTCCGCCTTCTTTTGCAAAATCGCCATGCGGGTTTCAAAGTCCGGGGACTGAATATCTGCAATCAGGCCCATGGAAAAGCGGGAACACAGCCGTTCCTGGAGGCGAGGAATTTGGCTAGGGGGGCGATCGGAGGCGATTACAATTTGTTTGCCCGCTTCGTGCAGGGTGTTGAACGTGTGGAAAAACTCCTCTTGGGTGTATTCCTTACCCTCAATAAATTGGATGTCGTCTACCATCAACACGTCAACGGCTCGATAGTGCTCGCGGAAGCGCTGCATGCTGTCTTTACGAATGGCTGTAATCAAGTCATTGGTGAACTGCTCGGTCGAGACATAGGCAATGCGGGCATCTTGGCTAATCTCAAGGCGATAGTGGCCGATCGCTTGCATTAAGTGCGTTTTACCGAGGCCAACCCCACCGCAAAGGAATAAGGGGTTGAATTCACGTCCGGGTGCTTCAGCTACAGCGAGAGCTGCTGCATGGGCCATGCGGTTATTTGCACCCACGACAAACCGAGAAAAGACAGCTTTGGGGTTCAGGCCAACGGGGCGATAGTGATTGCTGGGGGGAGGTATCGGCGCAATGCTCGGGGTCGGCCAGCTCATATCAGCGCTGGGAGGCGAACCAGAGTCAGGGGCCGCTGCCGCCGTGTTGACCATGACCTGGATGGTGACGGGATGGCCCAAAACTTCTGTGACGACGCTATTGATGGTGGCCAGATAGTGCTTTTGGAGCCAGTTACGGGCGAAGGGATTGGGGGTCGTAATCGTCAGAGCATCATCAGACAGGGATTCAATGCGGGCGGGTTTAATCCAAGTTTCGAAGGTGGGGCGGCTGAGTTGCGCTTGGAGCCGCTCTAATACTTCGTCCCAGAGTCCCTGTAACGTTTGCTCCACAACTGACCTCCATGTGGCCGATTGATGTTTTCATCCGGTCTTCGTACCTGTCAGCAGATTGACCACCCCTGCCCCCTTAATGGCCTAAACGGGACCATTCTCAGCAGGGCTGGTTTAAGGACTCGCTTGACCGATACAAAACACCTATCAGGATTTACTAGCCTACCCGATCTCAACCCAGACGGCAGGGGTGGAAATCTTTATATAGCGTTAACGTCGGGGCGATCACACTAGGGGTGTGGATGCAAGCGCTGGATGCTGACGGGCCGGTTAGGGCTGTTGCCGAGCCTCCTGAGGTCTGCCTAAGGGTTTGGGGTAACCTGCAGAACAGCAGGTATCGCTAGGCTATGACCGATGAAGGAACTCTGTGTTCTGTTCCATTACCACAAAGTAGATCCGCTCACTTTGCAGCATTTTGACTTGCTTAAGGAGCATAACCCTGATGCGGCGATTATTTCGGTCACCAGCTCCATATCGGAATATCTGCCGGGTTCTGTGGATGTGGATGATTTCCCCTCGAAATGGGATACCCGTAACAAGTGGCGGGCGATCGACACCACGTTCTATATATGGTTTCTCAATCGCCAAGTCTCAGCAGAGCGCTACGTCATTATCGAATATGACTGTCGCTGCACGATGCCTCTCAAGGAAGCCTATGCCGAGGTTTGGGATGCGCAAGTGAGTTGTCGCAGCTTTTATACTCCGGAAACGAAGCCCGGTTGGGGTTGGTTTAATGAAAAGGAAATCAATAATCTAGATCCGAGCGATCGCCCCTATATCGCCGGGGTTGTTCCCTATGCTTGCAGCTTCTTCTCCCATGAAGCAGCGGAGCGCATGATTGAGAACCTGACGATCAATGATGTGTTTTGTGAGCTGCGGATGGGTACGGCTATTCGTAAAGCCGGTCTGACCGTGACCCCATTTCCACCCTCTTTAAAGCAAGGGGTTTATTCTGATACTCATCCCTTCGATTTGAGTCAGCCAGGGGTCTATCATCCGGTCAAATCTAGAGATGTTTACGAAGAGCGGTTAGCACGCAAATTGGCTAGAAAGCAAAAAAAGTTAGAAATCCAGCAAAAGCGAGCGCGACGACCCGATTGGCTGAACTGGCTGATCGATAAAAGCCCGTTAGCTTAATTCATCCTGCGGGGAGAGTTGGCACATCTTTTCACACATTGAGAGGATCAATATCTACGGTCACACTAACTGCGGCAGGGCTCCGTTGGACGAGCGTGGTTAAATCGGGTAAAGGGGCGCTGGGAGCTCCTTTTAATAAAATCTGCCATCGATATCGTCGAGCGACTCGCAGTACGGTGGCTGGGACCGGTCCTAAAATTTGCCATTGGTCTTTCAGATGGGCGGCTAAGTAAGTCGCAACGTCCTGAGCGACATGCTCTACTTGAGTTGGATCAATTCCTGAGATGCGGATCACAATCAACTGCCCTAAGGGGGGATAAGACAGCGCGGCGCGTTCCGACAGTTCCGCCTCGATAAATGCCGTGACATCTTGACGCTGAACGGCAGCTATGACGGGGTGGTCGGGGGTATAGGTTTGCAAAATAACCCGTCCAGGCTGTTCACCTCGCCCGGCCCGACCCGCTACCTGAGTCAAAATTTGAAAGGCGCGCTCACTGGCGCGGTAGTCCGCCATGTACAGTAGCCCATCGGCGGCTAGAATCCCAACTATGGTGACCTGGGGTAAATCGATGCCTTTGGTTAGCATCTGGGTCCCCACCAAGACATCGGCCTCCCCCTGGGCGAATCGAGTTAAAAGGGCGCGATGGGCACCCTTGGCTCGGGTCGTGTCGCTGTCAAACCGCAGCACCCGCAGGTGGGGTAATTCAGCTTTGAGGGCTTGCTCAACCCGCTGGGTGCCGCTGCCAAACTGTTTTAAAAAGGGCGAATCACAGGCCGGACAGCGGTTGGGCTGGGGTTGACCGAAACCACAGTAGTGGCACCGGAGCCGAGATGGACTCTGGGGGGTGGGTTGATGGAGGGAGAGGGAAACGTCGCAATGGGGACACATGATCACATGGCCGCAGGCCCGGCACGAGACAAACCGGCTGTGACCCCGGCGCTGAATAAACAGAATGGCCTGGCCTTGACGATCGCTCAGCTCTTGCAGAGCCGTTTTGAGGGAGCGGCTAAAAATTGAGCGATTTTGTGCCTGTAGCTCTTGGCGCATATCCACCACCGTAATCGGTGGCAGGGGTCGGGCATGGACCCGTTGTGGCAAGGTGAGGTATTGGCCCGACGTTACGGGGGGGGCCGGTGGGTGTACCATCGCCCAACTCTCTAGGGAAGGGGTGGCTGAGCCCAGAACGAGCGGACAATGGTCAAGTTGTGATCGCCACTGGGCGACAGTGCGGGCATGGTAGCAGGGGGCAGGCTGATCCTGTTTGAAGCTACTGTCATGTTCTTCATCCAAAATCAAGAGGCCGAGGTTGGGCAAAGGTGTAAAGACGGCAGATCGCGTCCCAATCACGATCTGGGGTTCGCCGCTGAGCATCTTGCGCCAGCTGTCATAGCGTTCGCCAGCCGATAGGCCGCTGTGATAAATGCAGACCCGCTCTCCAAAGCGCTGCCGGAAGCGATCGGTGAGTTGGGGGGTGAGGCCAATCTCGGGCACTAGGACGAGTGCCGACTGTCCCTGGTCTAAACGCGGGGCGATCGCCTGTAGATAAACCTCAGTTTTGCCAGACCCTGTGACCCCATGGAGCAAAAAAGTTGCGCAGCCTTGAGCTGCCTTTAAAGGGGCCAACGCAGTTTGCTGGTCGGGGGTTAACGTTTTCGGGCGATCTGCGCCGACTTCAGGTTGGGTAGGCTGACGCAGGACTTCCCGCGCTTCTACAAGTAAATAGCCCTTTGCAGCGAGAGCCTGCAGGGTAGATCGGGTGGTGCGGCAATATTGCAGCGCGTCAGCCAACCATAAATCCCCCCCCTGTCGCTGCAGTAAGGCTAAGACCTCTTGCTGGCGAGGGGTAAGATTCTCTCCCGGTTGAAGCGGCGCGAGTACTGATACCGCTTGACGTTGCTGAGGGCGCGGAGGCTGCGGCAGGGCCAGATAGCCTTCTACCCAACCCCGTTGTCGCAGCCATTGCATCCCCTTACTGGCCTCTGGACATTTTTGTTGTAAATACTGCCAGCTGTAATGGCCCTCGGGAGCTTGGTGCAACTGCTCCCAAACACATTGGGCGGATGGGGGCAGCGCGTCTTCAAAATTAAGGCCCGCCGCCGCGCACAATCGGATTCGCCGCTGCGATCGCCCCAGCAAGCCAGGGGGGAGGGCCGTCCGAATCACGGCCATTAAGGTGGTTTGGTAATAATGGGCAACTTTTTCTAAGAGCTGCCAATAGCTGGGGCGAAACACCCCTGAGCTAATCACGGCTATCACTGACCGCATTTGTCGGGCAGTTAATGAGGCTGGGCGTTGGGTCGCTATGCGCAGAGCGATCGCCCCAACCTGCTGAGGACCAAACGGAACCGTCAAAATATCACCGGCCCGAATCGTCATCCCTGCAGGAATGCCATAGGTATAGAGCCCCTGAGCCCCTGGGCAATCGACCAAGACCTCCACCCATAGCGCCTCCTGTGAGCCAGTACCGTTCTCTGCCGTGCTCAAACCTTTTTTCAATCCCTGCCTTTCAGCTTCTATACCTTAGCGATACCCTTTTGCCCTGAATGGGGTATGAAGATGCGTTTTGATCCAACACCTTGCGACTGGGTTAGATCTAAAGGGCTTGACCGTAAATGTACTGAGCAGAAACGCTTAATGTCAGAAGTCCTAAATTGAGTCAAAATACATCGTCCACTTTTTAAGATTTGCCTTATAACTGTTAGGCAAAACTGAAGGGTTTTACATGCAGCAACATTTCCTAAGAAACGTTACATCTCAAAAAAAGCCCGGAAACCTTGACCAGCAGATCATTGGCAGATATTGTTGGTAACTGATTTCAAAAAGTGGGTTGCTATATTGTATGCAACTCATGTATAAACGCCTCAAACCGCCAGGTATTTTGAATGGATATCGCACCCATGTCAGCTTCCCTCAATATCGCTGAAAATAATTCTGAAACCTGGACAGATGGGAATGCACCAGGGACCAAATTAAGTCCTTTGAATGAGTCTGAAATATCAGCTGAGACTGAAGGAAATCAATCGACGAAAGACAACCTATCTTGGGGAGAAGATGGGGAAGTCGTGGTGCGATATTCCAATAGTGAAGAAATTGCTGATTTGGCCCTAGCGGGTTATCACAAGTCCATTACTGATGATGCGGTCGGTGCTTTTTTTAAAGAAATGGCGCGCTACCCATTGCTCAAGCCCAGTGAAGAAATTGAACTGGCTCGGGAAGTGCGGTTCTTAGGGCAAGTAGAAGAGCTAAAAGAAACCTTTGAAGCGGATTCACAGCGACGACCGACCCTCAGTGAAATTGCGCAACACTTCGATCTCGGTGAGGCCGAGGTCCGTCAAAAGTTGCATCAGGGTCGAGCCGCTAAGCGGCGCATGATCCGCTCTAACTTACGCTTAGTCGTCTCGATCGCTAAGCGTTATTTAAATCGTGGCGTTCCTTTTCTAGATTTAATTCAGGAGGGTGCTCTTGGTTTGAATCGAGCTACAGAAAAGTTTGATCCCGACAAAGGCTATAAATTTTCAACCTATGCCTACTGGTGGATTCGTCAGGGAATTACCCGGACCATCGCGAATGATGCCCGGACAATTCGCTTACCCATTCACATTGTTGAAAAGCTCAATAAGCTCAAAAAAGCGCACCGAGAACTCCGGCGTGAACTGCAGCGTAATCCGACTGAGGCGGAGTTAGCGGCGTCATTAGATATGACTGCCGATCAACTGCGGAGTTTGCAACAGGTGAGACGCCGATCTCTTTCCCTCAACCATCGCGTTGGCAAAGGGGAAGATACAGAGCTAATGGAGTTGCTAGAAGATGGCAGCACGCAATCTCCTGAGACTAAAATCAGTGAGTCAATGATGCGCCATGAAATTACCAGTGTGTTGGCTGAAGTGCTCACCGAGCGGGAGAAAGATATCATTACTCTGCGCTATGGTTTAGCCACGGGTGAGACCCACACCTTAGAAGAAGTTGGCGGCATGTTTAATTTGTCCCGTGAGCGGGTGCGACAAATTCAAACAAAAGCTATGCGGAAGTTGCGCCGACCTCAAGTCGCTTCTCGCTTAAAAGGGTGGTTACGTTAGGCTGAAATGTCCGTGGAGCTTCTATCTTTTGGAAAGCTTAAATTTTATAGGATTTTTTGAGAGAACAGAAAACTGGTAACCATGCCAACACTGCGATCGCACCCTGTCTTTTTATGATGCTAAGGCAGTTAGTTATTGGTGTGTTGAATGGATTACAAGCAGGACTTGATCACCACCATCCATGATTTGGGGTGCGATCTGGCTGGGCTTGACGATCGCCTGACTGACCTCAGTCATGCTTTTCCCACCGCTGTACTCATTCCCTCTTTATATGAAGAGCTAGAGCGTCCTGCCCTGACACAAATTCGGGACCAGCTAGCCCGCTGCCGCTTTGTAAACACCGTTGTCATCAGCCTTTACGCTGAGACCCCTGAGCAGTACCAGCAGGCCGTTGAATTTTTTGGCCATTTGCCACAACCTACTTACGTCATGTGGGAAAACGGCCCCCGCATCATTAATATCTTGACTCAGTTGAAGAGCCGGGGCCTGGATTTATTGGGGCATCGGGGTAAAGGTCGGGCCGTATGGCGGGGCATTGGGGTGGCGTCTCTCAATGCAGGGGCGATTGCTCTGCACGATGCTGATATTGTCACCTACGACAACAGCTATCCCCTCAAGCTGCTGTACCCTCTGCTGGAGCGGGAGTTTGGCATTGCCTTTAGCAAAGCCTACTATACGCGTCTCAGTGCTAACCCGCGCCGGATGCATGGCCGCGTCACCCGACTATTTGTGATTCCGTTGATTCGTTCTCTGGCAGAAATTTTTGGCGAACTCGACTATCTGCGTTACCTAGAGGCTTATCGATATCCCCTATCTGGAGAATTCGCTTTGACTAGCGATCTGGCCCTCAATACCCGTATTCCTGCCAATTGGGGTTTGGAGGTCGGTTTGTTGGCCGAGGTCTATCGCAATGTTGCCCGCAAGCGGATTGCCCAAGTGGACCTCGGTATTTTTGAGCATAAGCATCAAGTGTTGGGGCAGTCCGCTAATGAGGGATTGCAAAAAATGTGTCGAGACATCTTGCAATCGATTTTGCGGACCCTGATGGAAATTGAGCAGGTGATCATTACCCATGACCATATTCGGGCGCTGCGGGTTAAGTTTCGTCGTGAGGCCCAGAACCTGACTCGCCAATATTTTGTCGATGCCCGTTTTAACGGCCTGGACTACGATCGCCATCAAGAAGAAGTCACTATTGAGCAGTTTGAGCAGCTTATTTTGCAAGCGGGAGAGCAATATCTAGAAGACCCTGCTGGGGCTCAGATTCCAGACTGGACGAGGGCCTTAGCGGTGATGCCGACCCTGAGAGAAGAGCTCCAAGATGCAACCCGGACCGATATGGCTGAGGCACGCGGTGCCTTTCAGCAATCATTCAGTGGGTTGCCCAGCCTAACGCCCCTGGTAGAGACGCCTCGCGTGGTATCTCAGTCTGAGTTGAATGGACAATCGGTTCCTGCACCTTCGTCTATGACTGGTCTGCATTAAAGCGCCTAGCTGAAATGGTTGACGATTGCCTTAGGGCGCGTCATCAATTACTGGTGAGAACCTTGCTAGGTAAGTTGGCCGCACCCGTTTCCATAATTTGCTGGGGGCTGAAACCGTTACACTACCAGGATTTTAGCTTTATTGATGATAGCCCCTGGCGTTTTGGGTATCTAGATGCTGTCGATATACCGTCGGTAATTGCCACCAGGGCACGCTGGGGTAATCGTGATGTTCTTGGTGGTAGCTAAAGTGATAACAGAGCAGGAATGATCCCAACCATGGTAGGGCTGGACTAGGTGCACAGCAATGTTGCATATTTCGACTCGCGGCTTGCTGATGGGGGGAATAAGTACCCACGTAAAATAACTGTATAGAGCTTAATAGTAGAGGTAGACCCCAAAAAAGCACCACATTTAGAGGAGATACCTGGCCGATCAGTGAGACTGCTAAGACAGCGGCTGCTAGCGTCAGCAGCTGTTTTGGTCCTAAATATTGCGCCATAAACTGTTGGTAGCACGTCCAAAAGTCAGCATCGGGTATGTCACAAAAGTCAGGGTCGAATGATCCCATTGGGTCACGGTGGTGTAGCCAGTGGCTGCGTCTCAAGGTCTTGTAGGACAGAGCTGCATAAGCAGCACTACAAAATGCGCCAACGCCTCCATTGATGATGCGATGGCGACAGACAAGGCCGTGGATGGCATCATGGGCAGTGACAAACAGACCCGTGTTTAAAAACGCCTGGGCCAAGACCGTGCCGATGATAGAGATCGGGGGAATGGCAGAAAAATTAAGATGTAAAACCCAGACTAAATGGAGTCCCCAGGAGCAAATCACTAAAGTTGCAATTAAAAGCCCAGTGTAATCATGGCTCTGTCTCCATCGCCGTTGTGGCATCGGGCAAGGGAAATGACCCTGTTTTGGCACCGGCGAAGCTCCTGAAATCGTCTAAATACGGGTGAGGAGGGTGATTTTCGTTTTCTTATCTGCAGAGAGACCTTCTAGGGCAGCAAAATCAATCAATTGATCTTTGATTAGCTTGGCCAAAGTATGCATGAGGAATGAGTCTCGATTGTCATACTTACCATCAATGTCATGGCGCTTTGCACTTAAAAAGTCGTGGAGCTGCCAGATATCATCAGGGCGCTTAATTTGGCTGGCTTGCTCTTTCACATAGCTGATCAGTATTTTTGTCTCTAAGCTTTTGGCCTTTTCGAGCGCTGTAATCGCGATTTTTTTTTCGGCGCTATCCCAGTGAGTTGTTTGCTGTTGCACTGTTTCGATTCAACTTTTGATTAATGATTGGCGTCTAATGCTCGCCATTCTTTGTGATAAATGATCCGCTGCTTGAGGTCAACGTTGCTTAAATTCGCGATCGCTCACCCAAGAATTCTCAACTGATACGAGTCAAAATTCCTCCAGGCTTGGCCGAACTGAGGATATTGGTATCAATGCCGGTCAATGCAAAACTGACATTAACCGCCTTAAAAGGCTACTCGAAAAGGGGATTAGCTAGTCTTGAGTAAGACTGCAGCCCACTCGTCGGCGGGCTGCAGTCTTGTTGCTATCGTTGCCTGTTTTGGGACATCCATGTTGCCAAAAGAAGTCCCAAGAACTTTTCGAACAGCCTCCAAACCCATCAGATTTAGCGGACTAGCTTGAGCAGCTCCTTAGGTGAGGCCAGTAAGTCGATGGCGACAAAGAAAATCTTGTTGTCTGGTCCCAGCAAAAAGCGCCAAGCAATGTTCATGCCAATACCTGCGCCAAACCAAGGGGTTTGACATTTTCCAGTCACCTTAATTTGGGTGTAGCCATCGTCAGCAGCTTCAGCTACACCGCTTTCGGGCATGAGCTTAAGGTTTTGGCATTCTTCTCGGAAAAATTTCAGCACCGCTTCCTTGCCAACAATCGGCTGGCGGAAAGGTGGCTGCAGTGCGCCATCGGCCATAAACAGCTCGATTAGGGCGTCAAAGTCATTGGCGTTCAAGTTATCCATATAACTCAGAACGGTGGGGTTGGTTATTCCGGTAATGGTGACGTTTGTCCGTTGTGAAAGCGATGTGGGGGGCGTGACGGGGGCAGAAACGCGGGTGTAGCCACTAATCTTCTCAGGTGCAAACCCCATATCTACGACACAATTGCGGAGGACGGAAATTTGCTGACCCGCATCTAACTGCTGGATAGCAGTCAAAACGGAATTGGCGTTAGCCGACAGTTTGTATCCCGGAGGAATGGGTGCGACTAAACCTTGTTCCATCCATTCACCTAACCGATACCAGAAGCCCAGCTTGAGATTGGGCGTCCAGGTGGCATAGGTCCGAGAGATTTCAGTATCGGC
This sequence comes from Leptolyngbyaceae cyanobacterium, assembly GCA_050043365.1. Lineage (GTDB taxonomy): Bacteria > Cyanobacteriota > Cyanobacteriia > Phormidesmidales > Phormidesmidaceae > PCC-6406. The sequence goes on along the minus strand of JBHJIP010000172.1, from coordinate 9,364 downwards.
CCGGTTCGCTAGGTCACACATGGCTTGGCTCTGCTCTAGGGGTGACATCGCCTTAATTTGCTCAAGAGTCCGCTCAGCAAATTGCATGTTGGCGGCACCGGGAGCCGCTACGGTAATGCTTTTCCCCATCTCTAAATACGCAAACCAGATCAGTGCCAATTGATCTTCAGCACTGAGTTGATTGAAGCGGGCTGTGGTGGCAGGAACAGCACCGGCAGAGAGGGTATCGGGAAAGATATTGCGGGCAGCACTAATTGTGTAAGGCATGAACAAAACCTCAAGTAAGAGAAAGTGTACTGAGTCAAAATTGAAGGCTATATCGCTTGACTTTCAGTCAAATGCCGCTTTCAAAAGGGAATACATCGAGATCTAGATACGGCAACCAAACACGTGATCTCAAAACTCCATATCCCAACTTGGGTAGGGTTGAAAGACTGACTCGAAAAGCATGACGCTGATTGCTGCTGGGGCAACTTGGCAAGCAAATGGCTTCGTTAGCTTGGAAATCACACCATCAAATTCTCGAAGCAAGATATGAACTGAAAAGCCCAGTTTCTGGGGCTCAACCTTTAGGAGCGTAAAAGCTTGTTCACCTCAGCTTAGAGAAATGATTTTGCCATCTCGATCTAACCCACCCACTTGCTTGGACTGCGAAAGAACTCGGACCTTACTAGCGGAGAAGGCCGCATTCTTTTCGCAACTGTAAAGAATTGTATCTTAAATGTAACGCTTTGTGAACTTTTTGTGATGCATCCCGTTCTCGCAATCTGATCAGCAAGGCAAGTGCACTGTGTTAACTGAGTCAGCTAAACCACTAAAATCAAAGGCGATCGCTTTCCTGTGTTCGGTACGGTTTATTCCACTGGCTCACTTCCATGACGCCCGAGTTTTCGTCAGTTCCCACTATTGCAGCGCCTCAGGCGGTAGATTGTCGAGGTCAGGTGCGTCGCGTCTTGGTCATAACGTTGATGCTCAACCTGACGGTGGTGGCGCTGAAGTCAGTGTTGGGCTGGTGGACTGGGTCGCTTAGTTTGTTGGCCGATGCCCTGCATAGCGTTACTGATAGTGCTAATAACGTGCTGGGGTTAGTCACTAACCAGCTTGCTGCTCCCCAGCCCGATCGCGATCACCCCTATGGCCATCAAAAGTTTGAGGCGATTGGGGCTTTGGGCATTGCCGCTTTTTTGGGGATTGCCTGTTTTGAGATTCTTGAACATGCGGTGGAGCGCTTGATTGCGGGTAGCGGCACGGTCATCATGTCGATTTCTGCCCTTTGGATCATGCTGCTGGTGTTGGGTATCAACATTGGGGTGGCTTTGTATGAGCGCCGCATCGGATTCAAACTGGGCAGCAAAATCTTAATGGCGGATGCCCGCCACACCCTAAGTGATGTGTGGATCACGATTTCGGTGCTGGGCGGATTGATCGGGGTTTGGCTGGGCTGGCAGTGGCTGGATATGATGATTGCGTTTCCGGTGGCGGTGTTGGTGTTTAAAAGCGGTTGGACGGTCCTCAAAGAAAACTTGCCCTGGCTGGTCGATGAAATGGAGATCGCCCCTGAAGCCATCCATGCCGTGGCGATACAAGAGCCAGGGGTGTTGAACTGTCATGACATTGCTTCGCGAGGATTGTTAGGTCGCCAAGTGTTTATTGATATGCATATGGTGGTTGAACCCCGCGATATTGGCCGCGCTCACGACATTACTGAAGCAGTCGAGGCGGCTCTGGAAGCTCGCTATGGTCCGACCCGAGTCACCATCCATCTAGAGCCGGTGGGCTATCAATCTCAACACATTAGTTATTGACTGAGTTTAGTTATTGGTTGACCCACGTGAATCTCCCCACTTGGATTACGCTATCGCGATTGCTGGGGGCTCCCATCGTATTGGTGCTGCTGGCTTCCCCAACGCCGCATCGCTGTTGGTGGGCGACGGGGGTGTTTCTGCTGGCGGCTAGCACCGACTGGGTGGATGGTTATCTGGCCCGCAAACTTGACCAAGTTACCGAACTGGGGAAGTTCCTTGATCCCCTTGTGGATAAGCTGCTGGTGACGGCTCCCCTTTTGGCCTTGGTGCTAATGGAGCGGGTCCCGGCCTGGGGGGTGTTTTTGATTGTGGCGCGGGAGTTGACGATTTCGGGTTGGCGGGTAAATCCGGCTTTTCAAGGCAAGCAGGTGCCGGGGGCCAGTCTCTGGGGCAAGGTGAAAACGGTGGTGCAAATTGCCGCGATCGCCCTACTGCTGATGCCGCTCACGGGATTTTGGTCAAGATTGGCCATGGGGCTGTTTTGGCTTGCGGTGGCGTTGACCTGGATTTCTGGGTGGATGTATTTGCGCCCAGCCAATTCAAAATTTAACGTTCAAAATTCAAAGTGAATCATGCTCTGGCATCAGAATTGGACGTGCAGCATTCTCCTGCAAAGGGCTGTCGCCTGATCTTTGTATTTGTAATTTTGAACTGTGGGTAATCCGCTTGTGAGTCAACCATGCTAACCCTGACCCAGGTTTGGGGGGCAACCCTGATTTTTGTATGCTGCCCGTTGATCGGCGCAGCGCCCCTGACCCTGTGGCTGGTGCGTCTGCTCTCGGGCAAAAACTTGGCCCAACTGGGTACGGGCAATGTGGGGGTTTCCGCTGCCTTTTATCACGGCGGCACGATTGCTGGGGTGGCTGCGGTGCTGGCTGAGGCGGCCAAAGGGATCGGCGCGGTGCTGCTGGCCCGGCATTATTTTCCCGTGGATCCCACCTGGCAGGTGGTGGCTTTGATTGCTCTGGTTTTGGGCCGCTACTGGGGGGCCAAGGGGGCGGGCACCACCAACGTGATTTGGGGCTTTTTTGTCTATGACCCGCTCACCGTTGCGCTGGGGCTGGGGTTGAGTTTTTTGGGGTTTACCCTGGTGCGGCAAAAGCGCCAGGGGCGAACGTTGGCGCTGATTTTAGCGGCGGTGATCACGGCCCTGCGCCACAGCCACGATGGCCCGCGCATTCTGGCTGTGATCTGTCTCTGTGCCTTGCTGGGTTGGATTTATCAAAAAATGCCGGATGATTTAGACATGCCGACGACCGAAGCGCGGGTTGAGTCCCAGCGGCTATTTGGCTTTTTTCAGGGCGATCGCGCCCTCCTCTCCCTCGAAAAACCCTTGTCGGCTGCGAAGGCGGGGGGCAAAGCTGCGGCCCTATCTCAGCTCAAAGCCTGGGGCTATCCGGTGCCTCGGGGCTACGTGTTGGCGGCGGGTGACGACCCTGCTGCTCTGATTGCGATTACGCAACCGTCGCCCCAGCAACCGGTGATTGTTCGCTCTTCTGCGATTGGCGAAGACGGCGTCGAGGCTTCTGCAGCGGGACAATATCTCTCCCTCGGCAACCTCACCAGTCAAGAGGAATTAGCGGCTGCGATCACCCGCTGCCTGAATTCCTACCATGCTTCAGCCGCCGTGCAATATCGGCGCGACCTTAACCTGCCCGAAGGCACGATGGCGGTGTTGGTGCAGCAGCAGATTCCCGGTGTTTACTCCGGGGTGGCTTTTAGCCGCGACCCGATTGCCCGCACAGGCGATGCCGTTGTGATCGAAGCCTTGTCGGGGGGCGCTGATGCGGTGGTGTCTGGACAACGCACCCCCGATAGTTATCAGGTGCTCATCCAACCCGATGACTTACCCGATGACCTGAGCGATCCAGACAGTTGGCATTTGCCCTCAGCTCTTGATCCGACGTTAAAAAGCCAGGGCAATGCGCCTTCAAGATTGATCCAACAGGTTGCCTTTTTGGCCCGTCATTTAGAAGCCCGCTATCAAGGTATTCCTCAAGATGTGGAATGGACCTTTGATGGTGAGCAGCTTTGGCTCTTGCAAAGTCGCCCGATCACGACGCTATATCCCCTTTGGACCCGCAAGATTGCTGCTGAAGTGATTCCAGGCGTGATCCGACCCCTAACCTGGTCGATTAATCGGCCCCTTACCTGCGGGGTGTGGGGGGAGATTTTTACTCTGGTGCTTGGTGGGCGGGCCAAGGGGTTGGATTTTGAGACCACGGCTACCCTGCACCATGGGCGGGCGTATTTTAATGCGTCCCTATTAGGGGATATTTTCTTGCGGATGGGGTTACCCCCTGAAAGCTTAGAATTTCTCACCCGAGGGGCCAAATTCAGTAAGCCTCCTTTGCAGACGACCCTGCGTAATCTGCCAGGACTCTGGCGGTTGGCCCAGCGAGAATTTCGCTTGGTGAAAGAATTTGGGGGCGATCGCCACAATCATATCGATCCCCTGTTGAAGGCACTGGTCGAGCACCCTGCGGCTGAACTCACATCTCCTGAGCTCCTTAGCCGTATTGAGCAGATTTTAGTGGGGTTGCGGCGGGCCACCTACTACAGCATTCTTGCCCCCCTGAGTTTGGCGTTGCGCCAGGGTATTTTGCAAGTGCCCGATATGGCCCTAGATGCCAGTCAGAATCCAGAAGTAGCCTCCTTGAAAGCGCTGCAGAGTTTAGCAGAGAAGACGCGGCTGCTTTTGCCCCAAAAAGCCCTCGATCACATCGATAATGCCGCCTCTCTGTTTGCGGAACTGGCCGAAAACCCAGACGGTTCCAGAGTTTTGAAACAGCTCGATCAGTTCTTAGATCGCTACGGCTACCTCAGTGATGTGGCCACCGATATCTCGATTCCCACCTGGCAGGAAAATCCTCACCCGGTGCGGGCGCTATTTGCCCAATGGGTGCTTGATTCATCGCCGTTGCCCTCACCCGCTGAACCAACCGCCCCCAAAAATTGGCAGCAAAAACAAGTGCAAGCCCGCCTAAACCTGAAGGGGCACGTGAACGAAATTTACAGCCGTTTGTTGGCTGAACTGCGTTGGACGATGGTGGCCTTAGAGCTAAGGGCGATTTCAGAGGGCTGGCTCCAGGAGCCGGGGGACATTTTCTTCCTGTCCTACGGGGAGCTACAGGACCTGATTCAAGGAAATGCGGGTCAGATTGCGGGTGGATTGAGCGATGTGATCGCCGCCCGCCGCTACCAGTTTGAGCAGGATGAAGCACTGAAGGGGGTGCCCTATTTGGTCTATGGCAATGACCCTCCGAATTTGGTGCAATATGTTCCGACGGCCTCAACTACAGGGCAGGTTTTACAGGGCATTGCCGCGAGCCCCGGTCAGCGGGAAGGCACGATTAAAGTGCTGACCCAAGGTCAAACCGCTGAGATTAATGCCACCACTATCTTGGTCGTGCCCTATACCGATGCCGGTTGGGCACCAGTGCTGTCCCGTGCTGGGGGGCTGATTGCCGAGGTGGGGGGGCGGCTGTCCCACGGGGCGATCGTGGCGCGGGAATATGGCATCCCGGCGGTGATGGATATCGCTGATGCCACCCAGCGTTTTCAGGATGGTCAGCGGGTGCGGATCGATGGAGAACGGGGCACGGTTGAATTGTTGTAGGGGCTGGTCTTGTGCCTGCCCTCCGGCGATCTTGTGCGGTTCCGAGAGGCCGATGATCTGACAGGTTGAGGGCACCCACAAGAGGTGCCCCTACGTGGAGGGCTAGTGTATTGTTTGAGCGGCATGTTCTTTTGCAGGATTCGCCTTATGCAAGGGCGATCGCTTGGCTAGGGTATGACATCTCTAAAATCACCACGTCACCGTCGGCTTTGAAAGGGCCATGGACTTCTCCAGGAGGGCGGCTGGCATAGTGACCGGGCTCTAGCCAGATCTCAAAGGCGGCATCATAGAGGCGACCGGACACCACAAAAATCTCTTCTGGGTAGTGGTGGGACTTGGGGCCAAAGGCTTCAGTGGAGTAACCGGCGGCGAACTTTGTGAGTCGCGTATAGTCACCCGTTTCTGGATCTTCGGCAAGGGTGAGTTGGGCGATCTGGCCGTCGGAGCCTTCAATGATTTGCCATTGTTCTGGAGGTGTCGCCGTCAAGGGATTCCAGTAGGTTGAGGTAGATTTCATGGTGGATTGAGCAGAATGCTGACCCATGCTAGGGTAGTCATCTGTCCGGGCGATTAGCACAGTGGTAGCGCGCTTCCTTCACACGGAAGAGGTCACTGGTTCGAACCCAGTATCGCCCATTTATCCAAATATCAAGCTACATCTGAACATCGTTTGGTCTAAAGCTCAGCATCTTTTTGGAGGCATAGCCAGCTAAGTTAAAGGGTGCTTGCAAAAGTATTTGCACCCCAGCCCGGTTTTCCGGGGTTGGGGAGTTTTGGATTTATGCTTATGGATGCTGCGCTACAGAACCGAATTGTCTCCTTCATCTGGTCGATTGCCGATGACTGCCTACGGGATGTTTATGTGAGGGGAAAATATCGGGATGTGATTCTGCCGATGTTCGTTTTGCGTCGGTTAGATTGCCTATTGGAAGACACTAAAGAGGAAGTATTCAAGAAAGCTAAGGAAGAGCAGGAAGAGTACGGTATTACAGATCTTGGTGACTCATTCGTCCTTAAGGATGCCTCAGGATATGTGTTCTACAACATCTCAGATTGGACACTGACCAAGCTGGTGAGGACGGCCACTAACAACCGCCAGATCCTTGAGGAGAACTTCAAAGCTTATCTGGACGGGTTCAGTGACAACGTTAAAGAGATCATCCAGAAGTTTGACCTGAGGAATCAGATCCACAAGATGGTGGCGGCAGATGTCTTGTTGGACGTGCTTGGCAAATTTACCGATCCTTATATCAACCTCAGTCCCCATGAGGTTAACGACCCCGATGGCCGCAAGTTGCCAGGGTTGAGCAACTTGGGCATGGGCTATGTGTTTGAGGAGTTAATCCGCAAATTTAACGAGGAAAACAATGAAGAAGCTGGGGAACACTTCACCCCCCGCGAGGTGATCAAGCTGATGACCCATATGTTGTTTATCCCGATTAAGGATGCCTTGCCCCCGGTGCTGACGGTATATGACGGGGCTTGTGGATCGGGAGGGATGCTGACTGAATCTCAGAAGTTTATTGCCGATCCAGAGGGGGGCATTGCTTCGACTGCTGGGGTGTATCTGTATGGCAAAGAGGTGAATGGGGAAACCTACGCCATTTGTAAGTCGGACATGATGATCAAGGGCAACAACCCAGAAAACATCAAGTTTGGCTCTACCCTGTCCACGGATGAGTTTGCCGGAATGAAGTTTGACTTCATGCTCTCCAATCCCCCCTATGGCAAGTCTTACAAGTCTGAGCAGAAGTTCATTCTGGATGGTAAGGACATCCTGGATCCCCGTTTCCAGGTGGAGTTGAAAGACTTTAAGGGCAATGCCGCAATCGTAGGAGCAACGCCGCGATCGTCTGATGGGCAACTGTTGTTCCTAATGGATATGGTCAGCAAGATGAAGCCGTTGACCGATAGCCCCTTAGGAACAAGGATCGCTTCGGTTCACAATGGCTCATCGCTGTTTACAGGAGATGCGGGTAGCGGGGAAAGCAACATTCGCCGCTATCTTATCGAGAATGACTGGCTTGAGGCGATCATCCAGTTGCCGAACAATATGTTCCATAACACCGGCATCACCACCTATATCTGGGTGTTGTCGAATAATAAGCAGGCAAGGGGACGTGAAGGTAAAGTTCAACTGGTTGATGCCTCTGAGCTTTATCGCAAGCTACGGAAAAATCTGGGGGCGAAGAACTGTGAGTTTGCCCCTGAGCATATTGAGCAGATCACTCAGACCTATCTAGAGATGCCGGATGAGGGCATCTCTAAGGTGTTTGATAATGCTGACTTTGGCTACTACAAGGTAACGGTGGAACGTCCGTTGCGGTTGGTGGCTCAGTTCACTGAGGGACGATTGGGAGCGTTGCGGTTCTCATCTCGGTTACAGGACTTGATGGAGCGGGTATATGAGCAATGGGGAGATGAAGTCTACACCGGCCTTGCCACACTTCAGCCGGAAATTCTGAAAGCCTTAGAGAAGGATGAAGTTGAACTGACCAAGAAACAGCGGGATGCCCTGTTTTTCAAGAAGATATGGGAGAGCCAGCGGCAACTGCTCCAAGTGGGCAAGGTGCTGATGGAGGCGATTGGGCAAGAGCTATGGATGGACTTCAACGCATTCTCGGCTCAGGTGGATGCTGTTCTGAAGTTGCAAAAGCTCAAGCTATCTGCCAGTGAGAAGAAGCAACTATTAGATGCGGTGAGTTGGCGGGATGAGTCGGCAGCCAAGGTGATCAAGAAGGTTCATAAGTTGAAGCCGGATGCGTTGACAGAACTGGTGATAGACCTACGGACGAGTGAGGAGGACTTAGCTGATTTTGGCTACTGGCCAGGAGTTAAGCCGGGGCAGTGGATTGAGTACGAGACGGATAGTGAGCTACGGGATACGGAGAATATTCCGTTGAAGGATGAGATCCACGATTACTTTTTGCGGGAGGTGCGGCCCCATGTAGCGGATGCGTGGATTGCCTTGGATAAAACCCAGATTGGCTATGAAATCAGCTTTAACAAGTATTTCTATAAGCACAAGCCGTTGAGAACGTTGGAGGAAGTCACGGCTGAGATTTTGCAGCTTGAGCAGGAAACAGAAGGACTATTAAAACGGCTCGTCAGCTTTGGGGAGATGAACTGATGAAAGAGATTCAAGGGAAAACTCGGACAGTTCGAGAACTCCTTGGCGGTGCTAAATATGGGATTGACTATTACCAGCGCGAGTACAAGTGGCAGCCTAAGCAGATTGCTGAGCTAGTTGATGACCTCACAGGACGTTTTTTGGATGATTATGCCCCTCAAGATCAGCGTAAAGATGTCGCCAAGTATGGGCACTACTTTTTAGGCTCCATCATCATCAGTCAGCAGGACAATGAGCGCATGGTTGTCGATGGGCAACAACGCCTAACCTCACTGACTTTGTTGTTGATCTATCTGCACAATTTGCAACGGGGCAGAGAAGACGCTGAGCCTGTTGAGGATTTGATCTTCTCTAAAAAATTTGGTGAGAGGTCATTCAACTTGAATGTGCCTGATCGCAACGACTGTATGGAAGCCTTGTTTGAAGGCAAGTCCTATGACACCACTGACAAGGTAGAGTCTGTGGTCAACTTGGTGGGGCGGTATCAAGACATTGATGAGGTTTTTCCAGAAGAACTGCGGGAGAAACCTTTGCCTTACTTTGTGGATTGGCTACTTGAAAAGGTGAACTTGGTGGAAATCACGGCTTATGCCGATGAGGATGCGTACACCATTTTCGAGACGATGAACGATCGCGGCCTGTCGCTCTCGGCAACCGATATGTTGAAGGCACGACTTGGCAAACTCTGCGCGTAGAAAATATGCAAAGTAAATTGGTTAGCCATCGCATCAGAGCGAAGATGGTTTCAAAGGCAACCGGAGGCAGGGTTGATGTTTCCCTTAGTGGGTATTGCGGCCAGCATCAGTCAGG
>JBHJIP010000171.1:0-40856 GCA_050043365.1 Leptolyngbyaceae cyanobacterium | reverse complement strand
GCCACTTCCCTAGGCAAGCGCTGCTGGATTGAAGGATAGCGGCGATGGCTTCGGCGTATCCCTGAAGATGACGTTGGTCTTTGGGGTTAACCCATTGACGAAGCTGCTTTTGCAGTTGACGGTGGAGAGGAGGATGCTCCTTGAGCTTAGTTCTAAGTTGGGGAACTTGAGCTTCTAATGGAGTGCCTCTTTCAAAAACCTCTGTCTCAAATGAGACTCACCTATTCAAAGGGGTTGCAGGACTTTTCTGCACCACTAAGGCGTAACCCCTGGAAACGAGAGCGCCATTATCATCGACGTTCCCTGGGGGATGAGATCGCCGAAGACCAGTCTTTGACCGATTAGGCTGCAGAACCGCAGGTGAAATGACGATATACATAGCTGCCCTTATTCCCCTGAGGCGCATCCAGGGCAGGCACACAGCCATAGGCCGTTAAATCAGGCCCTCCATGGAGAATCCAGAGATCGTAAGGATTGGTTTGCTGGGCTAATGATTCACCAACGCGCTGTTCCCAATTAAGGACCGTTGGTGCCTCCAGCCCCATAGCCAAGAATTGAGGAGGTTGCTCCCAGCCGCTATCGGGTTGGTCAGGGGGAAAATGGCGATGGATTTCCCAGGCCACGCTAAGAAATTCAATCCCTAAGGCCCGCTTGGCCTCATAACGGGGTACCGGCGCTGCAAAAACGATGGGGTGCTCAGAATGGGCCTGAACAAAAGGGATAAAGCGATCGGGGCTAAAGAACTTTAAAAAGGCCAAGTTATTCACCACAAATAAGGCGCTGATCAGGCTCAATCCCCAGGTGATTTGGACGAGGCAGCGACCGCTAAACCGCTTTTTCCAAAGGGGAATTGTCCAGCTACAACGGCCCCGAGGCAACTTTTGGGGCCAGTAAATTGACAGCGCCCCTGCCATCAGTAAGATGACGGCGGGGTAGTAAGCAAAGGTGTAGCGTAGTCCTTTGGTAATGTCGGTGCCGTAGCCGTAGCAGACTACCGCAAAGATCACCATGATTGCGAGTAAAAAGCTGCCGATCGCCCATGCACCTGGACGACGGTCGGCATCCTGCTCAAGGATGAGTAAGCCCCGTATGAGTAGCGGCACTAGCCGCAGCCAAGCGAACAAAATCACCAAAACCGTAATCACGATCGCCGCCAGTCGCAACGGCGTATCGGCAAAAAAGGTGATTGGGGTGAATAGGGTAAAAATCCAGGCCAATAAGGTTTGAACAATGGGATTAATCCAACTGGTCCATTGGCTCAAGTCACTTTTCAAAATTTGGTTACTGCCTTCTAGCCCCACCAGTAACGGCCACCATGCCCCGATGCTGACAGCGGTACCGATGCCCACCCCGTAGAGCTGCAGCCAAACCGGCTGTACCAAGATGCGCCAGCCCTGCTGCCGGATTTGGATGAGGGCGATCGCCGCCAATACCAGCGCCTCAGCGGCGTAGGTCAACAGGGTGAAATAGTGGGTGGCAAACCCCAGAGCATTGATCAAAACCCAGCCTAGGGTGAGTCCTATCCCCAGGGGCTGGTATCGCCAAACCCGCCGATAGGCCAAAGCAAAGCACCCGAGGGAGGCAGTGACCAAGGTGGAAGCCAACCCATAATGGCGAGCCTCTTGGGCCAGGGCAATGCTGAGGGGACTCACGGCAGTCAGCGCCGCAGCCATGGAACCTGCCAAGGCACTTTTATAAGCCACTCGGCCCACCCAATAGGCAACCGGTACGGCCAGTGCCCCGAGTAGAGCAGAGCAGGCGCGCAATGCCGCTAAAGAGGGCAAGCCGTCGGCATCGGGGAACACCATCACCCATAAATGGGACAAAACAAAATAGAGGGGGTATGACGATCTTCTTGGGGCAAGTACTGGACAGTATCGCCCACGGTGGCGCTGGCAGAGAGGGTGAGCGATCGCAAAATATCGCTCAGACCGACCACCTGATCGAAGGGCAAATCGTGGGTGCTATTGCCGATGCTGTAGATGGCGGTGGCCACCTCATCCATCCAGGCGGGCTTGAGGGGTAACCGGGTCAATCTCAGCAACACGCCCAACCCCGACCAAATCAGCAGCCATCGATAGGACTTATTCAAATTCCCGCACCGTCGGATTGAAGTCTCGCCCCACTATCCCATTAAAGGGCGATCGCTGAGAGCTGACCCTAACTCACTGGGTAAGACGATGCGGAATATCCCTAAGAGAAATCAGAGAAAATCAGGCTAAATAAGATGGACTCAGGAGAGTCTAGAAAAATGTAGGCCGATGTTGGTTACTGTGACTTCGTCAATATCATTTATAGAATGAAGTTATAGACTTTAATCAAGATTGATCTAATTCAAGGGTCAAAGAAAGCAATTCATTTTATCAACTGCTAAGAATTGAATTAAGGTCAACCCTTTAAGCGAGGGAGATCAATGGAAATGGGTGATAGAAGTCACCTGTCGATGTGTCGGTCACTGGGGGGTGTATTGTTAGGCATCCTCTATTCAAGGGAATGCTCACGGTTAAAGGGCTTTGGGTTCACAGCGGCACTGTGATCCGCGCTACCCATAACCACTGCCCCACCTCATAGGATCAGGGTGTAGAGAAACAGATTCCGTCAAGGCAGATTTATACAGGTTTATCTGATCTGTAACTCAGTACATTGCTAGGTCTGAGATTGCCTTAAAAACGGGATTTGGCCGGGTCAGAAACGGAAGCATTAGGCAATAGAGACATGGTGAGAATTCAAGCAGGAATGAATGGATTTGGCCGCTTTGGCCTGCATCTATTGAGGTACTGGCTCAACCATGTTGAGGATGCACCTTACACCATTCAATACATTAATGACGACGGCTTAGACTTAGATAAAGCCCTGGACATTATCAATACCGATCCCTATGTCCAATTCAATGATTTTGACGTGATCCGCAAGGGTGATTTCCTCTGCTTTGCGAAGGGCGATCGCTACATTGAGATTGCATATTCCCACTGCGATCGCACCGAAATCCCCTGGATCGGTCAGCCAGATGTGGTGTTTGAATGCAGCGGCAAAGCCACCGTTGCCGAGCGCTGCCAGCCCTATTTGACCGGTAACACCCAGCGGGTCTTGATTTCAGCCACCTCTTGGGATGCCGATAAAACCCTGGTGTATGGGTTTAACCATCAGGACTTTACCCCGGATTTAAAGGTGGTTTCCTACGGGTCCTGCACGGTGAATGCCTATGTGCCCTTGGCCAACTACATTCACCAGAAATACGGCCTGGTGGATAGCGATGTAAATGTGGTTCACAACATTCCAGCCTACAAGCTAGATCAGAGCTTCACCCTCGATCGCCGCTTTTGCACCCTGGAGAAATCGGCCAAGCTGCTGCTCGATTACGTTGATGACAGCAACTTCCGGGTGAACTACACCGTGGTGCCTTACACCGGCGCTTCCATCATTGATTTTCGTTTCCGGGTCGGGTCCGTGCCGAAAAATCGCGAGACCTTTATTGCCGAGTTGAATGAGGCGATGGCGACGGGTCCTTTGCGTAGCCTTTACGGCATGGCGCCCCAAGATCATTGTCCCGAGGCCCTTGAGTTGACGCCGTTTTCGTCAGTATTTATCGAAGAGAACGTGAATGTAATTGGCGAAAATCTCTATATCCACGCTTACTTTGATACCGAGAACTCCGTTAACCGCTATCACGACTTAGCCAGTTACGTGGTCCGTCATATGAATCCATCTGCAGGAAACACTGGCATTGACAGCCAAACCTTCGCACCGTTTCAGGCTGCGGCTCCTGAAAAAGGGGCTCAGCTCTCCTCAGCGGTTGCCTCCTGCCGGTAGGTAAGGACAGTTAATCAACTCATCGAAAAGCCGCCTAAAAGATTTTCCCCTCTCGGGAGGGGTTAGGGGTGGGTTTCCGGTGATAGCCAAGCGGTTGACCCATCCCGGCCTTCGGCCACCCCTCCCAAGGACTATTCTTTACACAAAAGTCGTTCTATCGCTTTTCAGAAAAGGAGTTTGCAAGTTGCTTGTCCCCCAGAAGAGCCAATGTCAGGATTGGGGGCTGGCCCCCAAACCCCCTGATATGGGGGCCTAACTCCCCCAAACCCCCCGAAAGGGAGATACGGGTTGGGTCGTGAATGCACACGGTAAGACGACAGGGACGAGGCTGGCAACAATCCATTCCTCTAGGGACCGATTTAGAGGGTTTTCCCACTTGCAACGTCATGCCAGAACCCTCTCTATACAAATCTTGTGTAGAGTTCTGCCTAACGGATAGCTCCCAAAGAGGGGATCTTTCGGTCAGGTTTTCTTAATCTGTGGGCTACGGGTGGGCGGTAGTCGTTTGATTGATTTCAAAAGGCTTATGGACAAGGTTTAACGCCTTGAACCATGGGCCTTTTGACCTATGGCGTGCCAGCAGTCTTGAGCGATCGCCCAATCCTCTTGGGTTTGGATCACCAGCATTCGCACCGTGGAGTCAACGGTGGCAATATCGCTATCAACCGGAGCCGCCTGATTCTTCGTGGTATCAATCTGGGCATCCAGAAACGCCAGGGATTCCCCCACCGCTGCCCGCACCGAGGCGGCGTGTTCGCCAATCCCAGCGGTAAATACGATCGCATCTACCCCACCCAGACTCATGATCATCGCGCCGATACTAGCCTTGAGGCGATGCAGATACATATCCCGCGCCAGTTTTGCCCGGTCATGGCCTTCGGAGATCGCCTGCTCGATTTGCCGCCAGTCGTGAGACAGCCCTGAGATCCCCTTTAGGCCCGAGCCTTTGTTCAACAATGGGTCGAGCTGATCGGCGGTGTAGCCCTGGCGCATCAGGTGAATCAAAATACCGGGGTCCACCGATCCTGAGCGGGTGCCCATCATCAGCCCATCTAGGGGCGTGAAGCCCATGGTGGTGTCGATACTGCGCCCCCCTTTCACCGCACTCAAGGAGCAGCCATTGCCCAAATGGCAAACCACCAGACGCAGTTCATTCAAATCTCGTTTCAGTAATTGAGCGGCCCGGTGGGCGCAATACTGGTGGCTAATGCCGTGGAAGCCATAGCGGCGAATGTCCTGCTCGATCCAGTCGTAGGGGCCAGGGTAGGTGGCGGCAGCGGCAGGGATTTGGCTGTGAAACGCCGTGTCGAATACTGCAACTTGGGGCGTGTCTCCGAGCAGCTGCTCCATCAGCTCAATGCCTTCTAGGTTGGCCGGGTTGTGATTGGGAGCGAGATTGCTGAGACGGGCGATCGCCGCTTTCACTTCAGGGGTAACAATCACGCTAGCTCGATAGTCCTGGCCCCCATGCACCACCCGATGGCCCACCCCATCAATGGATTGGGGATTGGGAATCATCTGGGTGGGTCCCTGCCAAAGGGTGCTCAACAGTTGAGAAAGGGCTGATGAGCGAGAAATATCCGTCAGCTCTTGTTCAAGGCGATCGCCCCGAGCAGTTTCAACCGTCAAATGGGCCGCATCAGCATCTTGCCAGTCCAACTGGGCGGACCAGATCGGGGTGGGCGGTTCTGATGGCAGGGTCTCCCCTAAGGTATACAGCTCGCTTTTTTGACTGCTAGACCCGGCATTCAAAACCAGAATGTTCATCCTTCCCTAGCTCCTTGGCCAATGAGGAAACTGGCAACCGTCACGTAGGGGCGCACAGCTGTGCGCCCCTATCAGACATGGTAAAAACGCCATTCCAGATTTTTGAAAATGGGCGGGCAATCAGGGCACCCACAAGCGGTGCCCCTACGGAAATCTGCCCCTACGGGCAATTCCCCTCATAGGGCCACTTCCAGCCGGTGATCTCTTCAGAATCGGTGCCGTGCTCATGGGCATAGGCCAGGCACTCGATGATTTTGTTCTTCATCCGCTCCTTCACATAGGCCGCCGCTGACCCCAGCTTTGGCACCCGGTCAATCACGTCGATCACCAGGTTGAACCGGTCGATTTGATTGTTAATCGCCAGCTCCAAGGGGGTGTTGATGTTGCCCCGCTCTTTATAACCGCGCACGTGGATGCGCTCTTGATTCGACCGACGATAGACCAACTTGTGAATCAGCCAGGGATAGCCGTGGAAGTTAAAGATGATCGGCTTGTCGGGGGTGAAGAGGGAATTGAAGTCGCGATCGCTTAGCCCATGGGGATGCTCACCCTCAGACACCAGCTTGAATAGGTCCACCACATTCACAAACCGCACCTTCACCTGGGGGCACTCCTCCCGCAGAATCGCCGTCGCCGCCAGAGACTCCATCGTGGGAATGTCGCCGCAGCAGGCCATCACCACATCGGGCTCGTCGGGCTCCACACCGCAGTCGTCATTGCTAGCCCAATCCCAGATGCCAACCCCCTTGGTGCACTGCTTGATCGCCTCATCCATGGATAGGTACTGTAGGTGCTTCTGCTTGTCGGCAATAATCACGTTGATGTAGTCCACACTGCGGAAACAGTGATCGGCCACCGACAACAAGCAGTTGGCATCGGGGGGGAAGTAAACCCGCACCACGTCAGGGCTCTTGTTGGTGTCCAAGTCTACATAGCCCGGTTCTTGGTGGCTTAAGCCGTTGTGATCCTGCCGCCACACCAGGGAGGACAGCAAGATATTCAACGACGACACCGACGCTCGCCAGGGCACGTGGTTACGACAGATATCCAGCCACTTGGCGTGCTGGTTAAACATCGAATCCACCACGTGGGCGAAGGCCTCATAGGTGTGAAAGAGGCCGTGGCGACCGGTGAGCAGATAGCCCTCCAGCCAGCCCTGGAGGGTGTGCTCACTCAGCATTTCCATCACCCGACCATCCCGAGACAGCTCACCGCCATCCTCATCTTCGGGGTACAGGTCCGCCATCCAGACCTTTTTCGTGACCTGGTAGACATCTTGCAGCCGGTTGGAGGCGGTCTCATCCGGCCCCATCAACCGGAAGTTATCGGGGTTATGGCGGATGATCTCCCGCATCAAAATCCCCAGGGCCTTGGTGTTCTCAAACTCCACCGTGCCCGACTGGTCAAAGGCGATTTCGTAGTCCTGGAAGGCAGGCATCTTCAGTTCCCGACGGATCAAACCGCCGTTGCTGTGGGGGTTGGTGCCCATGCGGCGATCGCCCACCGGAGCCAGCTCCTTCAGCTCAGGAATCAGGGTGCCATTCTCATCAAACAGCTCCTCTGGCTTATAGCTGCGCATCCAGGCTTCCAGATGCTGCAAATGCTCGGGGTTGCTATGCATCCCCCCCATCGGCACCTGGTGCGCCCGCCAAAAGCCTTCCACCTTATGGCCGTCTACTTCTTCAGGCCCGGTCCATCCCTTGGGGGTGCGTAGCACGATCATCGGCCAGCGGGGCCGCTCGATCTTGCCATTGATGCGGGCTTCCCGCTGAATCATCTTGATGGCGAGGATGCATTCCTCCATCACCGCCGCCATGCGCTGATGCATCTCCGCCGGATCCTTGCCTTCCACAAAGTAGGGGGTGTAGCCATAACCCCGGAACAGGGACTCCAGCTCTTCGTGGGAGATCCGGGCCAGTAGCGTCGGGTTGGCAATCTTGTAACCGTTCAGATTCAGGACCGGCAGCACCGCCCCATCCCGAGCTGGGTTGATAAATTTATTGGAATGCCAAGCCGTGGCCAGGGGACCGGTTTCCGCTTCCCCATCTCCCACCACGCAGCAGGTGATCAGATCAGGGTTATCGAGCACAGTGCCGTAGGCGTGGGAGACGCTGTAGCCCAACTCGCCCCCCTCATGGACGGACCCAGGGGTCTCTGGCGTAACATGGCTACCGATATCCCCAGGGAAGGAGAATTGCTTGAAAAACTTCTGCATCCCGACGGCATCCTGGCTCTTGTCAGGGTAAATATCGGAGTAGGCCCCCTCTAGGTAAACCGGCCCCAACACCCCCGGCGCGCCATGGCCAGGACCGGCCATGAAAATCATGTCGAGGTCGTACTTTTTGATCAGCCGATTGCAGTGGATATAGGTAAAGCTCAGGGCGGGCGAAGCACCCCAGTGACCCAGCAACCGGTGCTTGACATGCTCTGGTTTGAGGGGCTCTTTGAGCAAGGGGTTGTCCCGCAGATAAATCATCCCCACGGCTAGGTAATTACAAGCCCGCCAGTAGGCCTGCAGCTTATTCAGGGCTTCGTCAGACAGGGGCTGGGTCTCAGGGGAAAACGCAACAACCATGGCTTTAAGCTCCCAGGTAATGATTCAAAACGGCTCCATACGGCCCAATCAGAAGTCAAACTGATTGAATAAACCGTACAATCAGCCTGTCGAGATTTGGTTGTAGATTAGATTTTCTAAGGTTTACTTATGTGCATTGATCACAAAAGTCATTCGGACTTTTATGATTTACCTTTAGATTTTAGCGCAGATATTTTTAGAATACTTTGACCGAATTTGGCAAAATAAAATATCTCTATTAGAAGTGAAATGCATTGAATTAAGTCTATTCAGCTCTTTCGGTCAAATATTTATGGCCATAAATCTATTCGGATTCACTAGGGAGAGTTAAGTAAAAAATAGGGATCCAATTATTTGAGCTTATATATATTCTGGCTGTAGATTAGCCTTTATCTTCTCGTCGACTGATCTAATAAAACCCATAGGGCATATAGCTCTTGCTATTGTCTAAATTTATACGTCCTATAACCATTCAATCTGACGAGCCGCTTCCGGCAGTTGGGCATCCCGTTGCCCCCTTGCCCGCGATTGCGCACAAAATAAATCCAGCGGAATTCCAACCAGACTCACCCAAGGGGTTTGGCCTTGCAGCGATCGCCATAGGGATTTAGGCAAGTCCTTGAGTAGCCACCGCATGAGGCGGTAGCTGACTTCTCTAGCCCCCAGGCTTGGCCCCAGGGGAACCCCGTGGAGATCATGCAAATACTGATTGGAGCGACCATAGCGCCGCCATTGGCTGGCCAACTCTGCAAAACTAGCCCGATGGCGGTGCGCAATGATGGCGTCCTCTGCATAATGCAACTGCCAGTTGCCGTTCATCTGCACCCGCCAGCAGAGGTCGGCATCCCCTCCGGTCGTGAGGTAAGGCCGAAATAAACCGGCCTCTTTAAAGGCCAAGGTCCGCACTGCTAAATTGGCCGTCTGCCCATAGGGATAAAACGGGTGGGCAATGGTGTGTTTCTGAGCCATGATTTCGCGGTATTCCGCATAGTCTTCGAGGGGGGTTTGCCCTGAAAAAGCTTGAATTTCTCCCACGACTAAACCGATGTCGGACTGCTGAAACGGCTGTATGAGTCTTGTTAGCCAATCTGGACGGGGGCGACAGTCAGCATCGGTAAAGGCCAGAATCTCTCCTTGGGCCATCCGAATACCGACATTACGGGCTGCATAGGAACTTTGAATATTGGGCTCAGAAAGGGGCCGAACCGTGAGTCCTTGGGCGGCGACTGCTGCGGCAAAGGCCTGTAATCGATCAGCCGTGCCGTCTTGGCTGTTGTTGTCTACTAACAAATATTCAACCCGATCGCGGCGATAGGTCTGCCCCAACAGGCAAGTTTCTAGCCCAGGCAAATCGGCCATGCCGTTGTAGATGGGGATAACCACCGACAGTAAAGGGCAGTAAGTAGAGGTATCAGGGGACGTGGCGGGCGAGGGCATCACAGGCAGTTTCCAAGCCGAATCAATCTCGGTGGTTATCATTCACGATAGTGCCCGTCCCTTAGGGGGATAGCCCACCGACCCTCCCAAAAGCGATGCCATGGTTTACAACCGCCTGTCTCTACGGTCATTCCGCAGGTTGACGGCCCTACTGTTGAGCTGGAGCTTGGGGGGCTGTTCAGCTCCGACCGCAAATCCCCCCAGTGCAACGGTTGTATCGCCTTCCCAGACGGTGACCTATCGTGAGTACGCACATCCCCTAGCTTGATTGAGTAGGGCGGGCGTGACAATGCTCACCCTGCAAGGATTTCGTCGCTGATTGTCCACACGCCCTAAACAGCAGTGCCACGCAACAAAATACCCCTAACCATCCCCCTTTCTTGCTTTCAGCCCTGATGAGTGTTTCGAAATATACTGTACATCCTGAATCCCACCGTTACCGTGAGGGAATTAAGGTGCTGATACACATTTTCTAAAGCTGGCGGTTTCGGTCGTTTATGTGTTTAGAAGTAGCTCAGGAGAGTCGGATTCTCTACTTTGAGCAAGTCCCTATCTAGGGGCTGTCATCAATTAAAGCTAAGATCCTTGTGATGCAACAGTTTCAGCCCCTAGCAATATTACAGAAACGGGCGCGGTCAACTTGCCCAGCAAGGCTTTCACCCGTAGTTGATGACGCGCCCCATAGGAATTAACCGTCAAAAGTGGGCATAGGGGCTTTTCAAAGGTAGTATTAAGAGAATATAAAGATGAATTCGTGTATTAAATTCGTATGCTTGGGAGGCTAGCGTATGTTTATTCGGTTGGCAGAGCAGCATAGACAGTTCGTCCAAGACTTGGTTATGAATCTCCAGGCTCTTGCTATCGTCCTGGAGAAACGAGGCTATCTGGCGTCCTGCTATACCTGTGGCGGACAGATGAACAGCGCCTCCTTTATGGTGAGTTTAGGGAATGACCACTTAATTCGATTTTTGGTCTCTGATTATGGCATCACCTGGACTGAGATGCGCGATGACCGAGAGTTGATGAAGCTAGAGGGGGCAGAGGCCATTAGCCAACTGCAGGAGCTAGCCAATTTAGTGAAGCATCAGATTCAACCCTCTGAATATCAGCCAACGGTTCCCCAGTCTGTTTAGAGGCTGTTTAAAAAGCAGATGGATACGCGGTTCTCCTGATTAAATTTAAGGAGGTGTTACAGGCACCTCCTTTTTTATTGGGATGCATTGGCGCTTGATCAAATGGCTCAGTTTTTAACCTCATCAAGTGAGCAACCATGGGTGGGTTAGCCGCAAAGGCGATCGCGATAGTGCAGCGCTATCGGCAGCAAGCCGCGTCTTTACTGCTGTATCAGTCCGTGTTGAACACCAACATTAGTCAGGCTTTCTTAGCGCTGCTTGAGGCCCTTTGTCGAGAAGACTCAACCCAATGCCGCCTCACCTATGGCGCTTGGTTTCGCGCCCAAGCTGAGGCCCAGCAAACCTGGCAGACCCACTTGCTGCAGCAAATTTTGCGGTCAGACAATCCTTTTGCTCAACAGGCCCAACGACAACCGCTACCTGAGTTGCCTGCGGCCCTTGTCACCGCTGCGAGTCGAGACTTACAGCGGCTGCAGCTCCTTTATCACTGTCAGGGGCAGCAACTCAGCCAATGGGTCCAGACCGTGTGCCAAATTGCTGAAACCCCTGTGGTTTGGACCCTGCCCCAAGAAGCGCCTACGGTATCTTTTCCGACCTTACCCGATTGGCAAGACGGATTGGCAGAACTGACTCACTATTATCGCTGCCATGGGGTAGGGGCCTTTAATGCCTACGGGGCCTTTCGCTGGCACGATGGCCAGCTTCAGGGCATTGCCAACCCAGATCCAGTGCGGCTGGGCCAGTTGACCGCCTATGACCATCCCCGTCAGCACCTGATCAAAAACACTGAGTTTTTATTGGCAGGTTACCCAGCACTGCATGTCTTGCTCTACGGCAGCCGTGGATCGGGCAAGTCTTCTCTGGTTAAGGCCCTATTGAATGAATACCGAGATCGCGGGCTGCGCTTGATTGAGGTGAGCAAGACAGGTCTGCCACAGCTCCCGATGATTGTGGAGCACGTGCGATCGCTGCCTCAGAAGTTCATTATTTTTGTAGATGATTTGTCCTTTGAAGAGGATGACGACGCCTTTAAGGCACTGAAAGTCGTGCTCGAAGGCAATGTCACCGCCCGCCCCCAAAATGTGGTGGTCTACGCCACGTCCAATCGCCGTCACCTGGTGCGGGAATATTTCTCGGAGCGTCCCCGACCCAGCGATCAAGATGAGATTCAAGCCTGGGATACATGGCAAGAAAAGCTGTCCTTTAGCGATCGCTTTGGCCTCACCCTCACCTTTGAACCCGCAGATCAGCCAACGTATTTGGCGATTGTCAAACATTTGGCGGCTCAGGCTGAAATTGCCTTGCCCGAGCCGGAACTGGTGCAGCAGGCGCTGCAATGGGCAACGCGACATAACGGGCGATCAGGGCGATCGGCACGGCAGTTTGTAGATTTTCTCTCGGCTGAGCTAGCCCTAGCAGCGGACGCTCAATCCAGGTCAAGAATGCCTTAGAATGGTGACGCCTCTGGAGAGGTGGCAGAGTGGTCGATTGCGCTCGACTTGAAATCGAGTGTCCCAAAAGGACCGTGGGTTCGAATCCCACCCTCTCCGTTCAATGGTTTCAAACCTTGGTCATCTCATATGCAAGGGGCTGTAACCGAGTTTTAATTGATGACAGCCCCTTGCTTGGGAGCCATCCTATCACCCGCAGACCCCTAGACTTTGGGCAAATCCCGCAGGCGACTGGCGGGTTAATCAAGGCGGTCTGCTGAATCGTAGACTTGGAGGCTCAGGTAGATGCCAGGGGCATGGAGAAGTGGGGGATCCTGAACCTCACTGTGGAGTATGACGCACTCTCAGGGTTATGGCACGCTCTCAGTCTGCAAGGCCTCAGAAAGGGCAATCTCATCTAAGGATTGACCAATGATGACTAACCGAGTTTGGCGATTTTCCTCCGGTCGCCAGGGGCGATCGTAAAAGGTCTCAAATCGGTGACCCACCCCCTGCAGTACCAGCCGCATGGGTTTATTGGCCACATTCACAAACCCTTTGATTCGATAAATCTCATGGTCTTTAGTCAGGGTTTCTAAACGGCGAACCAATCCCCCTGGATCGGTCGTCTCCGTGAGATTCACTGAAACCGAACCGATGTCATCGTCATGCTCATGGTCTTCTTCGTGATCATGGTGACTGGGGCGTTGGTCCAGGTTATCTTCCACAGCGGCATTAAAGCCCAAGAGAACCTGAGGGCTGACCTGACCGCGATCGCAGGGCACCACCTTGATGCCCTCTGGCATATTCCCTGCCAGCCATTGATTCACACTGGCTTGGGCTGCAGTATCCAGGCCATCCAGCTTGGTTAGCAGCACTAAGTCGGCGCAGTTGAGCTGGTCTTCGAAGAGCTCCTCGATGGGTGTCTCATGGTCAAGACTGTCATCGGCCTGGCGCTGGGCTTCTAGAGCGGCTAGATCACCCACCAGTTGCCCCGAGGCTAAAGCCGCCGCATCTACGACGGTAACCACGCCATCTACGGTGGCATGGGTGCGGATTTCAGGCCAGCGAAAGGCCTGCACCAAGGGTTTGGGCAAGGCTAAGCCCGAGGTCTCGATCACAATCGCGTCCAAACTGTCCCGCCGCTGGAGTAAGACCTCCATCGTTGGCAAAAACTCCTCTTGAACGGTGCAGCAGAGGCAGCCGTTGGTCAGCTCTACGATAGTGCTGGGAATGCCATTGTCAACTGCGTCTTCATCGCACACCTGGCAAGATTTCAGCAGTTCGCCATCAATGCCGACCTCACCAAACTCGTTGACTAAGACGGCTATGCGGCGGCCCTGGTTATTTTGCAGCAAATGGCGAATCAGCGTCGTTTTCCCGGCCCCAAGAAAGCCGGTGATTACAGTTACGGGAATCTTATGCATGACCTACCCCACCACAAAAGTAGACAACAGGGTGATGCCGATTCCCAAAATGGTGAACCCGGCAAAACGCACTGGCAGTTGAGTCGCTCGCTCTCCCTGGAAGAGTCGCTGCACCAAGGTCTGTGCCGAGATCGCGATCGCCAGTTGAATCGAGCCAAACCCGAGCAAATAGGCCACTAAGGGCGTCATCTCAGCCCCAACAATGGCCTCCCCATAGGCGTAACCGTGGAACAGGCCCGCCAGTGCCCCTAAACCCGCTAGGGCAAAAACGTTGAGATGTCGCCCCAGCGCTAAGAGCAAGCCAAGGCTGAACACCGAAGCTGAAATGATCAATTCTGGGGCCGGTAGATCCCAGCCCAGGAGATGAATCCCGGTCCCCAATAAAGTTGCGATCACAAACGCCACCGGCAGAATCACCCCTTTAGGCTTAAAAGCCCCCAGCAAGCCAATCGCAACCACAAACACGAGATGGTCGAACCCGATTACGGGATGCCCCAAACCGGACAGAAAGCCCTCTAGCGCATTGGCCGGAGTTTGGCCACCAAAGGGATGGTGAGCATAAGCAGGGGCCGCTAATATCCCCAACCCAGCGATCGCCCAGGTAAACGCCAGAATCTTTCGAGCAGACTTTTGGGAACGGCCATTGGGCCGCCCCGCTAAAAACAATGGATCACGCATCTGTACCTCGCAGATTGAGATGATAATGAAGCGACTTTGGTGGGCGTTCTGACTTACGGTTGGCCCAGTTCTCAACGGTTGGCGTTAACAGCCATGAACCCTGAAACAGAACTGAAGCTAGCGATTACAGTTGCGGGACAGCGCCGGATTTACACCGGACTTTCCCCTGTGTTGACTTCAGAGTTGGCAACACATCCAGGGGCAGATCCCCCCTGGACCCAATTCGCCCGCTCAGCATAGCACGGTCTTTCAGCGGCTTAGATAAAGCACTATTGCAGGATCAAAGCCCCAGAATTGAGGTTTCTAAAGGATTAGTTTTGAGAGCAGGATGGTGTTGCGCATCCTCCGATTCAGGTCAGCAATTGTTCAAAAAACGTATTTAGCCCATGCATTATTGGGTTTGGCAGCGATCGCAACAGCCATGGATCGTCACTTCATAGTTGTTGACCGTTAGCCCAGGTCTCAGGGAACCGATCTGAACGCCTTGGAACTGTTCCCAAGGGATATCTTCGATTTCACCACAACTTTCGCAGCGGAAGTGGTGATGAGGTTCAACATTGGCGTCATAGCGACAGACGCCCTCTTCCAACAAGACTTCTCGAATTAAACCGACCTTTTTCAGCGCCTGCAGCGAACTGTAAACCGTTGCTTGAGAGGACTGAGGAGCCGCTTGGTTCAGGTCCTGTAGAACTTGCTCTGCCTTGGGATGATCGCTACGACCCAGCAGATTGGCATAGACCGCAAATCGCTGAGGGGTGACTCGCAACCCATGGGCCTGCAGCACCTTGACGATATTGTTCGCTTGCTCCTGCATATCTATAGGTCCTCTGTCCCTTCATCGGCTTGATTTTTCAAGCCAGCATCTGTGCCTATTAGCTTAGCGCACTCATCCTATAATAGAAATCATCTTTTAAGGCATACAAAAAAGAAAAGATTATTTTTCTTGATTTATTCCTAAATCAGAACTATTCTGGTTTATAGTAGCACTAGCGAACGCAGCGAGTTGCTGCAGATCACCGTGAGAACGACTTAGAGAGGTAACTATGGCTATCGAACGCGTGCCCGACGTTGTATTCAAGACCCGTGTCCGTGATGAGTCTGTTGAGGGTTCTAACCCTTATCGTTGGCAAGATACAACCACTCAAGATATTTTCGGCGGCAAGAAAGTGGTGGTGTTCTCTCTGCCCGGTGCCTTTACCCCCACCTGCTCCTCCAACCACCTGCCCCGTTATGAAGAGCTTTACGAAGAGTTCAAGGCTCAAGGCGTTGACGCCATCATCTGCGTTTCTGTAAATGACGCCTTTGTGATGTTCCAGTGGGGCCTCAAAATCGGTGCCAAGAATGTCTTCTTGCTGCCCGATGGCAACGGTGAATTCACCCGCAAGCTGGGGATGCTAGTCGAGAAGTCCAATCTCGGCTTTGGGATGCGCTCTTGGCGTTATTCCATGGTGGTGAATGATGGGGCGATCGAGAAAATGTTTGTCGAGCCTGACTTTGCTGATTATGCCGGTGGTGACCCCTTTGAAGTATCTGACGCTGACACCATGTTGGCTTACCTCAAGGGCACTGAAGCAACCGGTGTTTCTGAACCTCGCCTAGAGTTTGTTGGCTAATTTAGCTAACGACCAATTGCGCAGGCAAAGCGGAGATTGGACTTCTCGCCTTTGCCTGCATCACTCTCTTTAACAACCGCATTGACCTGGTAGGTGAGCCATGAAACTCTCTAGCAAAAACCTGGATACCCGTCTCGACACCCTATATGACGCCATCGTGGTGGGGGGAGGCATGGGAGGATTGTCGGCGGCAATTTACCTGGCGCGCTACGGCCTGAAATGTTTGGTGATTGAAAAAGGCAAAGGCCGCTCCGTTTGGATGCAGGATTTGCGCAATTACCTAGGGTTGGATCCTGACACACCGGGGCGAGATATTGTAAAGCACGGTACTAAGCAAGCGAATGACTGGGGTGCTGATCATCTGCGCGGCTATGTAGAAGAAGTCACGGATGAAGGCGATAACTTAGCAGTCAAAGTCAAAATAGGACGAAAGGACAGCGTTTATCCCGTTTTCCGAACTAAGTACTTGATTGCGGCTTCTGGAGTGATTGATTTGCTACCCGAAACCGACAATATGCAAAACGTCTATAACTATGCAGGCTATACCCTTCACGTCTGCATGATCTGCGATGGATTTGATATGTGGGATCAAAAGGCCGTTTTGATTGCTGCCCGAGAATCTCAAATTAACGCCGCCTTTGTGCTGAACTGGTACACCCCTTACATCTCAGTACTGACCAATGGCTTATTTTCAGTTGGCGATGAAATGCGTCAGAAGTTAGCAGCCCACGGCTATCCCCTCTATGAGGCTCCGATCGCCCAGTTCCTCGGTGAGAGCCACAAAATGAGCGGGGTCGAGCTGGCCGATGGCACAGTGGTTGAAGCCACGACCGGGCTCATCAACATGGGGTCGGTCTACCACAACCATTACCTGAAAAATATTCCAGGATTGGAGTGGAATGGTGAAAATCTGGTGACTGACAACATGTCAAAAACCAGCCACGATCGCATCTTTGCCCTTGGCGACTTGAAACAAGGGCTGAATCAGGTGTCTATCGCAGTGGCGGATGGGACCTTGGCCGCCACTCAAATTTGGCGCAATATCCGGCGGGCCAGCCCCCCGCGCAAATGGGAAGAAAATATCCCTGAGCTGACGGCAAGCGTTTGATTTAGCTGGCCCATTCACTGGGTTGATGTCGGCAAGTGTCGATGAACCGTTGTGGAAGCTCGGGATGACTGCCCCAATGCAAGTGAACGTAGGATGCGTGGATTTGATACTGCTGCCAGCCCTCCGCTTGGGGTGCTGGCAGCGGCTGATTTACGATGCCGTAGGGTTGGGTCTGATACAAGGGACTTAAGGGCGCGACGGTCAGGGCAGAGCGATGGAACTCATGGCCCCAGAAGGTTTGTCCGGTTTTAACCAGAGGGCTATCTCGCTGAACAGTAATCTGGCGATACCCGAGGGTGAGCTTCCCCGTCATCTGTGCCGTGGTGGGTAAACAGCCGACCATTGGCCATCGCTGCCCCTCAAAGTCCACCAGACCTTGGCACAGATACATCAGTCCGCCACATTCAGCATAGGTGGGCAACCCAGCTTGGAGGCGATCGCCCAATTCCTGGAGTAGGGCCTGATTTGCTGAGAGTTCCGCTGCAAACAGCTCGGGAAAGCCACCGCCCAGGTACAACCCATCCAGCCCTGGCGGCAACGATGAATCGGCTAGGGGACTCCAATCAACCAGCTCCGCGCCGAAGCGTTCTAGTTGCTCTAGATTGTCGGGGTAGTAAAAGTTGAAGGCGCGATCGCGGGCAATGCCAATACGCACCTTGGGCGGAGGTGCTGGGGTGCTGGGGTGCTGGGACGCTAGGGTGCGCTCTGCTGCGGAAACTGTAAGCAGCCGCTCTAATTGGGGCCAATCAAAACAGGCTTTCCCAAGCTGGGCCAGGCGCTGAAACCGCTGGCTTAGATCCGGCAGTTCATCGGTGGGGACTAGGCCGAGATGGCGATCGGGCAGGGTAATGTCATCGTGGCGACGCAGCACGCCCACAACCGGCATCTTTATGGATGCCATCGCGGCTTGGAGCATGGCCAGGTGGCGAGCGCTGCCCACGCGATTCAGTACGACACCGGCCAGAATAACCTGGGTGTCTAGCGTGCGATAGCCATGGACGATAGCGGCGAGGGAACGCGACAAGCGGCCACAGTCCACCACGAGCACCACTGGAATTTGCAGCAGACGAGCAATGTGTGCGGTGCTGGCCCAATCTGTTCCCCCGGCCCCATCAAACAGCCCCATCACCCCTTCGATTAGGGCATAGGTAGCGCCCTGCACATGGGTGCTGTAGCACTGCTGCACGTAGGATTCTGAGGTGAGCACAGGATCCAGTGCATAGGCGGGTTTGCCGGTTAGCAATCGGTGAAACATCGGGTCGATGTAGTCCGGCCCCACTTTAAACGCCTGGACATTGGCTTGACGGGCTTGAAGAGCGGCTAACAATGCCATCGTGACCGTGGTTTTACCCGCGCCGCTGCGCTCTCCGGCAATAATTAGCCCCATAGGCAATCTCCGTAAATCGGTTTATTCTCCAAAGGCGTTGTTTAGGTTGATGCTGTGGCACCTTGGACTTATCCGTTTCCGCCCTTATATCCTGGTACTTTACTCAAACGCTACAAGCGGTTTCTGGCCGATATTGAGCTGGACTCTGGAGAAACCATTACGGCCCATTGTCCCAATACTGGCCCGATGACTGGGGTCTGCCATATTGGCGGACGGGTAATGGTCTCCCACCATGACAACCCCAAGCGCAAGCTGGCCTACACCTGGGAGTTGACGGAGGTCCACGATACGGTGCCGACTTGGGCCGGGACCAATACCGCCTTACCGAATCGAGTGATTAAGTCCGCGCTAGAGGCGCGCCTGTTCCCTGAGCTGGGGGACTACGACGAGATTAAGTCAGAGGTGAAGTATGGGCGCGATCGCAAAAGCCGCATTGACTTTCTGTTGACCGGCAGCGACGGCACGCCCATTTATGTTGAGGTCAAAAATACGACCTGGGCTAAAGATACCCTGGCGCTGTTCCCCGATACGGTGACCACGCGCGGCCAAAAACACCTGCGGGAGCTAACGGACCTCGTGCCCACAGCCCGGGCCGTGATGCTGTATTTTATCAACCGGGGGGACTGCACTGCTTTTGCCCCAGGGGACAGTGCTGACCCCGAATATGGTGAATTACTTAGAGCCGCGATCGCCCAAGGGGTAACGGTTTTACCCTGTCGGTTTAAGGTTGATCCTCAAGGGATACAGTATTTGGGCCTGGCTGAGCTGCAGCTTGACCCGCTAGAGACATGAGTGGGGTGGAAGTTTCTTGGTTCTGCTCTTTTTCTGCAGCCGCAACCTGGGGGGAGTCATCTAGCGTGGTTGCTGCGATCGCTTCAGTTCTGGGTAAGTCAGGATCTAGCCAAGGTAAGGCAATCACCACTTCCGTGCCTTTGCCCAGCCCCTCGCTGTAGAGCGTCATACTGCCCTTCATCAGGGTGATCAAATTCCGTGAAATCGCTAACCCCAACCCAGTACCCTCAAATCGGCGGGTTGTGGACCCGTCCGCCATGGCAAAGGGTTTAAAGAGCTTGGCCTGCTGCTTGGGATCAACCCCAATGCCCGTATCGGAAATGCTAATCAACACCCTGGGAACCGCCGTCGGTAGATCGATCCCCTGGGGCAAGCGAATGGCACCATCTGGACCCATAATCTCATTTTCACAGTGCTCAACCCAGACATGGAGAGCCACCTCACCCTCATCCGTAAATTTGATCGCGTTATAAACCACATTTAGGATGACCTGCTTGAGCTTGGCAGCATCGGCCTCAACCCATAGCGGCTCGGCTCGTTCTGCAGACACCAGATCGATTCCTTTAGTTTGGGCTTGAACCGTTTGCAGGGCAACGACTTCTGCAATCAATTGCTGCAAATTCACGGGCTCTAAGTAGACATCTAGGGTACCGGATTCAATTTTGGCGATATCGAGAATATCGTTAATAATGCCCAGAAGATGGATGGCGGCTTGATCAGCGCGATCTAGAAATTCCTGGGCTTCTTCCTCGCTATCGCAGCAATCATCTCGAACCAGACGAACGCAGCCAATAATGGCATTTAAGGGTGTCCGTAATTCATGGGAAGTATTGGCCAGAAACTCGCTTTTAAGCTGGTTGGCCATCTGGGCTTCTTGCCAAGCATGCTGTAGCTCTCGGGCTCGCTGCTCTAAACGGTTGAGCATGCGGTTAAACACCTTGGCCAGGTGATCTAACTCCCAAATCCGGAAGTTTTGGGGGACTGCTTTGACCTGGGACAGATCTTGTACGGCCTGAGCATAGTTACAGAGCTGCTCAACCGGGCGCGATAGGCGTTGAGTGAGGTAGAGGACCAGTAGGATTTGAGCCCCTAACAGCCCTAACGTAAAAAAGAGCAGGGTGTTGCGAATATCGCTCAGTCCCTGCAAAGCATGGTCCAAGGGGGCAACGGCCATCACAGTCCAGGTTTGAGACTGGCCTGGGGCGATCTCGATCTCAAGGGGGGCATAGCCCGCTAACCACTCCGTGTGACTGGGCAGAAAGTTGAATAGGTGCAAGACATCACTGCGGCCTGCTTGCACATGGCGTTGAATGTTCTGCAGGCGATCGCTGCCCGCCATTTCAGAAATGGGCTGCCCGATCCAATCTAAGTTGGGATGAATCAAGGGGCTACCGCTTTCGTCCATAACGGCGGTGTAGCCCACTAACGAGCGCGCCCCGCTGTGGGTGGACTGGTCAAATTGGGCTTGGAGGGCCAGGGTATAGCGCAGTAGACCCTCTGGGTCGTAGACCGGCACAGCCATGACCACCTCAATGGGAGTCGTGTTTTGCGAAATATCCGGCTCAGATTCTCCAGCCAGTGCAGATTGAACCGAGACCAAGCGAAAAGCAGGCTGGGCTGATGCGGCCCCAACCGCAACCCAAGGCAATTCTTCGACAGGAACAGTCAAAGGGGCTGGGCAGGTATTGAGGGCGATTTCAGCACTCGTGCCCTCATAGAGCTGAATGCAGGTGGCAATTTGAGGAATTTGGGTCGTAAATTGCTGAATTGCAGCCTGGGTTGTGGCTGAATCTCCGGTGGTTAGGGCTGAGGTTTGGCCCAGGGTTTGGAGGTTGCTTTGCAATAGAGTCAGGTTTTGGCCCAAAAAAGCCGCCTTGCGGGTGGCGCTACTGACAATATTTTGGCGGGCGGTTTCGAGTAGGCTGGTGCGCCCCTTGCGGAGGGTGACATACTGACCAATCAGCAAGACTGGGATCCCTAACAGCAGGAGCCTCAGGACCAAAATGCGACGAAAGGAACGGGGGTGGTATGCGCCCATAGAGCAGGTATGACGGAACGACATTCAAAAGGGGACGCCGCCAGAAACGAGGTTACAAGCTGGAATCTGGTAGCCGTGAGTTAAATTCACCCCTGAGCACCCTTCAATAGCCAACATCATTGATTGGAGAACACACGTTTCCCATGATAATGGCCTCAAAAGAGGGCGGTGACGGGGTGGGGGCGAACGTAGGCCAGTAACCTGTAATATGGCCCCGGCCACTTTGCTTAAGACACCGAGAATTGCTCTGGCCTTTAGCGCACAAGCAAAGTGGGTCGCAGTCTTGTCCTAACCGGACTGGCGACTGCTATAGCAATACAGGCGTCTTGGGCACGATCGCGCATTGTCCCCAAATTGGCCAAACCACCATGGTTAAACTATCGCCGCCCTATGCCCAGACTCCCCGTCCTTATACGACGGTTATTTTGGCAATGAGTGCCGATGGCAAAATTAGTCGCGATCGCCAAGCGGCTCGGTTCTCTTCTGCTGCAGACTTAGACCATCTCGAAACCCAAATTGCCGAGGTTGACGGGGTGCTATTTGGGGCCAACACCCTCCGAGCCTACGGCACCTGCCTGAGGGTGCGGCAACCAGAATTGCTGCAGGAGCGATCGCAGCGCCAGCAGCCCCCCCAGCCGATCCAAATCGTCTGCTCCGGCAGCGGCAACCTCGCTCCCCAATGGCCTTTTTTTCAGCAGCCAGTGCCGCGATGGCTGATTACCAGCGAGTCTGGGACACAGCGCTGGCAAGGCCAAGCCGAGTTCGAGCAAGTGCTCACCCTATCGCCACGGTCCCCCACCCACTGGCAGGAAATGGCCCAGACCTTAAGGGCTACCGGGATCAAGACCCTGGCCCTATTGGGGGGCGGCACCCTGATTGCGGCCTGGCTGGGGGCGGGTCTGGTGGATGAGCTGTATCTAACGGTTTGCCCCTTACTCATTGGTGGGGCTAAGGCCCCGACCCCTGTGGATGGCCTGGGTCAGCCCGGACCCTGGCCCCTGACCTTAGTTGGGGTCAAAACCGTAGGCTCGGAAGTGTTTTTACACTATCGCTACAGCCATGGCGAGGGGGATTGATTTAGGCTAAGAAACGTTTGTCTTTAGCGTTAGTTAAGAGAGAAATTTCCCCTCCTGGGAGGGGTGGGTTTCCGGCGAATCGCTAAGGGGTTTGACCCACCCCGGCCTTTGGCCACTCCTCCCAGGAGGGGACAAAGCGCCCTCATTATTCAAAATCACCCATTGCTTATGGCCCCTTCGCCGCAGTCTCAGTACACCTTGGCTTGGATACGCCAAATCCGTGAGGTTCCCCAGACCGAATGGGATGCTTTAGCGCTACCCCTACAAACCCCGTTTTTAGAATGGACTTGGCTGCAAACCCTAGAGCATTCAGGCAGTGCAGTGGCCAATGCCGGTTGGCTCCCCAATCACTTGGTGGTGTGGCGACAGGACCCCGGTCAGGCCCGCACCCTGGTGGCAGCAGCCCCGCTTTACCTGAAGGGGCACAGCTATGGGGAGTTTGTGTTTGACCACCAATGGGCTGAACTGGCCGAACGCCTCGGCATAGAGTATTACACCAAACTCTTGGGGATGACACCCTTTACCCCAGCAGAGGGCTACCGGTTTTTAATGGCACCCGATGAAGATGAGGCTGCTTTGACCGCGCTGATGGTGCAGGCGATTGACCAATTTTGCGATCGCAACCATATTTCAGGCTGCCACTTCCTATATGTAGATCCCGACTGGCGACCCCTTCTGGAGGCAGCAGGGTTTCACAAATGGCTCCACCACAGCTACATCTGGCGCAACGAAGGTTATCAAACCTTTGATGACTACTTGGCCCGCTTCAACGCCAACCAGCGCCGTAACATCAAGCGGGAGCGTAAGTCCCTAGACAAGGCCCAACTGCGCTTAGAGCCGGTGGTCGGGGACGCGATAC
This sequence comes from Leptolyngbyaceae cyanobacterium, assembly GCA_050043365.1. Lineage (GTDB taxonomy): Bacteria > Cyanobacteriota > Cyanobacteriia > Phormidesmidales > Phormidesmidaceae > PCC-6406. Next base: position 17,726 of record JBHJIP010000171.1, on the reverse strand, counting down.
ATCGGGCGCTTTGCACCCAGATGTACCACTTCTATGGCGATACCTGCGACAAGTTTGGCTGGTGGGGCAGTAAATATCTAACCCGCAGCTTTTTTGAACAGCTTTACCCCGACTATCAAGACCGGCTGGTGTTTTTTGCCGCCTACGGTGAAGACAGCCCGGACCCCATCGGCATGTCCTTTTGCTTGCGTAAGGGCGATCGCCTCTATGGTCGCTACTGGGGTAGCCAGGAAGACTACAACCATCTGCATTTCAACGCCTGCTACTACCGACCGATTGAATGGGCGATCGAGCAGGGCATTCAAAGCTTTGACCCAGGGGCAGGCGGTCGCCATAAAAAACGCCGGGGCTTTCCGGCGACTTCAAACTACAGTTTGCACCGGTTTTATCATCCCCGCCTGAGCACTATCCTGGAAAACTACATCGAAGAGGTCAACGCCATGGAGGCCAGAGAAATGGACGCGATCAATGCGGCCTTGCCCTTGAAAAATAATGAATGACAGTCTCTCAAGGCATTTTGCTAAGATCGCCCTTTATGGCTTTATAGATTTAGGGAAGCAATCATGACAGCGATTCAGGTGCCAGCCTCTACAGCTCTCGAAGAGGCCCCGTTAGCTGAAATCGCGCGTCAGACTCGCCACGCCGCCCAACACCTCGCAACCCTGTCTACGACGGCCAAAAACCAAGCGATTGAGGCCATTGCCCAAGCCCTCGAAGCAGACGCCGAAGCCATCCAAGCTGCCAATACTGCAGACTGCGAAGCCGCCCTTGCCGACAACCTGGCCAAGCCCCTCTATGGTCGCCTCAAGCTCGATGGTGTGAAGCTGCGGGGGGCGATCGCGGGTGTGCGCGACGTGGCCAAGTTGCCGGACCCGGTTGGTACGGTTCAAATCCATCGAGAACTCGATCAAGGCCTCGAACTTCAGCGGGTCACCTGCCCTTTGGGCGTCTTGGGGGTTATCTTTGAGTCCCGCCCCGATGCCGTCATGCAGATTTCTACCCTGGCAGTTAAATCGGGGAATGGGGTGATTTTGAAAGGGGGAAAGGAAGCGATTCGCTCCTGTCAAGCGTTGGTCAAAGCGATTCGCTCGGGCCTGAGTCAGGCGGGAGTCAACCCCGATGCGGTACAGCTCCTCACCACCCGCGAAGAGACCCGCGCCCTTTTAGCATTAGACAAAGATGTAGATCTGATTATCCCACGCGGCTCTAATGCCTTTGTGCAGTACGTGCAGGACCATACTCGCATCCCGGTGTTGGGCCATGCGGATGGCATCTGTCACCTCTATGTGGATGCGGCGGCTGATATTACCCAAGCGATCGCCATCGCCGTTGATGCCAAAGTGGGCTATCCCTCTGCCTGCAATGCCATTGAGACCTTACTGATTCACGAAAAAATCGCCCCAACGGTTCTACCCCAACTGGCAGCGGCTCTGACTGAGAAAGGGGTGGTGCTCCGGGGGGATCCGGCAACTCAGACGATTTGGCCGGATGCGCTACCCGCAACCGAGGCAGATTGGTCGACAGAATACAGTGATCTGATTTTGGCCGTTCGCGTGGTGGCGTCTGTCGAGGCTGCGATCGCCCATATCAATACCTATGGGTCGCGCCACACAGAAGCGATCGTGACTGAGGATGCCACCATCGCGGCTCAATTCCGCAATCAAGTTACGGCAGCAGGGGTTTACCAAAACTGCTCGACCCGATTTGCCGATGGGTTCCGCTATGGGTTTGGGGCAGAGGTGGGCATTAGTACCCAGAGCATGCCTCCGCGCGGACCGGTGGGGTTAGAGGGGTTAGTGACTTATAAGTATCACTTGGTTGGCCAGGGCCACATCGTAGCGACCTACTCTGGGGAAAACGCCAAGCCCTTTATCCATAGAGACTTAAGCCACCCACCCGTCTGATAGGGGTAAAACTGTGGCCCTGCCTGCACGCAAGTGTATTAAGGGGAATCTATCCATTATTGAGGCCCCCTTTTCTTGTATGCCCCCTGGGCTATATTCCTATTCGTTAGGCAGAACTCTGCACAATGCTTATATAGAGGGGGTTCTGGCCTGACGTTGCCAGGAGTAACACCTCTAAATCAGCCCCTAGAGGAATGGATTGTTCCTAGCCTCGCCCCAGTCGTCTTACCGTGCGCATTCAAGACCCAATCCGCATCTCCCTTTCGGGGGTTTGGGGGAGTTAGGCCCCCATATCAGGGGGTTTGGGGGCCAGCCCCCAATTCCGATATTGGCTCTTCTGGGGGACAAGTAACTTGCAAACCTCTTTTCTGAAAAGCGATAGAACAACTTTTTCGTAAAGAATAGGCCCAATCCTGGGGGAGTTGGAAGCCGGAAGTACCCCAGAATTGATACTGCTGGTGAAATATTTTGCAATGTCGCCAAGGCGCATTAAGCCCCCTTCCGTCCCCCAATTCTGGGGGAGACCAGATCTTGCTCCCCCAAAATTGGGGGCTGGGGGGCCTCGAAAGCCTTAATTACCCTGCCGATGTTTCGATCTGTGTATTCGCCATTGATATCAAAGTTAGGGACTGGGGGGCGGCTCTATAGTCTTTTCAAGAAGTCACCTGAGCAAAAGGGAATAGATGTGACCTGGCTACGGAGTTGCCCCGCAAAGGGGGGCAAAGCTATCCAGACTTTGCACAAATTCTGTCCAGGTATTGTTGGGAAAAACGATTTCGGTGAACTCCGGATAGAGCCAAACAGGGGGGCGTCCCTGGCAGAGGCGATAGGCATTATCCAAAATCTCCTCAAACCCATCGCGATAACCAACGGCCTCCTGCACCGCTGCCTCTGTGGGGGCAAATTCAGCTAAATCGGGGTTGCGGGCAAAAAATGCCACTGTGTATTCCGTCAAGAACGCCGCCTCTGTATCAGTGGTCGGAACCCTGGGGGCCACTCCAAATGGACTGCTAATGCCAAAGGAATCCTCCCCTCCACAAACCGTCCCGAGATCAAAGGACTGTCCGTTCTCTAGCTCTAAGTAACAGTAAAAATCATCGGCAGCGGCGGGGATAGCCCCCAACATCAGGACCGAGCTGATCAAAAGGACGAATTGTTTGAACATGGCGATCGCGCGGAAGGAGTTCTCTCCAGATGTATCAAATAGCCGCTGAAAGCGCTATCCCAAAACCGCTGAAATCTGCATAATTCCAACGTCTAATCGTCCGGAGTTTCCAATTCCATAAGCGTCAATTGCCATTGCCATTCATCGCCATCTCACTAAATTTGCTGTTTGACCTCTGGCAAGTAGCCTCAGTAGGTGTAATCGAGAATGAAGGAGGCGCGAGAGCAATCTGCGTTGCGGCAGCGATAGCGTTGTTTACCTTCGTTGCTCTTACCGTTTTTGATCACCTCAGGACTGTGGCAGGTTGGGCAGCAGATGGGTTCAAGGACCATGGATGTAACAACAGGATGGAGAATAACTCAATCTTGCAGCAAACACTTGTCTAGAACATCACCATGCTTTTTCTGCTCGATGGCAGCCTATAGTGCTGGTTGTCCACACGCCCTAGTCGACGGCGCTGGAAATTTGGGTGTCATCACCCGCATCTTCCAAGGCCCGCATCTCAAAGCTGGCGGTGTTGGTGTTGAACTCAAGCTGCAAGGGGAAGGCCACTGGGTTGCTGCTATCAACAGCAGGATTGATTTCGCTAATGATGAACTTACGAACCCCGCCATCGACGAGGTTGTCGCCCAGCAGCTCAGCATAGTCGCTAAATCGGAGGGTATCCCCTGGGCTGAACTCCCCTAAGACAGTGCCCTCAACGGAGACCACAAAGGTGTCATCAGCATCCACATTAATGGGGAAGCCACTGATGCGCGTGAACACTGAGTCATCGGCTTGGCCCACCCCAGTCATGCCTGGGAAGACGCGACTGGCCACCCCAACCGGAATATCCCGGGGGGTCATCTCGTATTCAAACCCATCAGCAGAGGGCGGATCGACCCAGCGCCCTGAAGGAACGTTGGTAAATACGAAAATGCCTACAAAGATGAAGCGACCGGGCAGGATGGGTCGGAACTGGGTTGAGCCATCGTTGGGATTAGCAACGACACCGCTGTCGTCGTCGTCGTCATCGTCATCGTCGTCGTCATCGTCATCGTCGTTGTCCCCACCATCGGCAACAACATCGCCGTCATCATCGGTACCATCACCAACGACACCACCATCACCGCCGTCAGAACCGTCACCGACTACGCCGCCATCGGAGCCACTACCGGAACCACCGACTACGCCGCCATCACCGGAGCTATCACCAGTTGAGCCGCCGTCGTCATCGTCGTCATCGTCGTCATCGTCGTCATCGTCGTCACTGTCAGAGTCGGAATCATCCCCGTCACTGTCAGAACTATCGCCACCATCGGCAATGACGTCACCATCATCGTCATCCCCATCCCCATCAACAACGTCGCCGTTTTCGTCTTCAAAGATGATGTCGTCGAAATCAGGCAAGTCAATTAAGGCAACATCGGTGAAGATGCTGAAGTAAGTAATTTGGGACTGGCCATCATTAAACTGACCGAAGTCAATGCCGGGTGTTTGAGTCGCGTCGGCTGGGTTCAGTGCAAAGCCCGGTGGTGTAAAAATCGTCCCACTGTCAAAACTCAAATCGACTTGAACATTTTGGGTTTCAGTGCCAACCCGTTGGGCTGTGTAGGCAGCAGCGGCAACATCGGTGCCTAAGACGGTTTGATCCGCTGGGGCTGCTCCATACTGTACTAGGGTGACCGGAGTTTCTCTTTGCACAACCCCCACGCCCTGGGCACCTGCGACAAAACCGGTTTCTTGCAGAATAAAGCCAACCGCACGGAATTCTGTAATAGCTGCCCCAGCACTAACGTCTACCGAGTTGGCCACAGTGAAGTTAAGCGTGGTCGGAATATTGAGAAAAATCGCGCCTTGGGGTCCAATACTCGGGAATGACAATGTGCCCAAAACCTGGCCCGTAGCGTTTTGGAGATCCCCGCCTAGAGCTGGAGCTGTGCCATTGTCAATAGTCGGAAGTGTATTGGCTCGAAAGACGGCTGAAGTTGGAATGTTGCCTTGATTAGTCTCAATGGTGACGGCATCAAATTCACCGTTTCGAATCACGGCCCGATTATCTGTCCCAGCGGGTGTACCCGTAATCGTCCCGTCAGTGGGGACAAAAACGTCAGCATCATTGATGGTGGCACTTCCCCCTGTCACGTCGAGTTGGGCTGGGCTAGGTGCCGCTACGAATGAGAGGGCAATACCCGTGGTTAGACCAATCAAGGTATAGCGGTTGTTAAGGGGGGCCATAGATCCGGATCTCCTGCAAACGAGACGTTAGGTTAGGGATATCTAAAGTTGCCTTATGGGGCATTAGACCGGCAGGTGCTGCAGAGGTTCCCAAAATCGAGAAAATGCTTCACAACCTTCTGGTCCAAATTCAGAGGGTTTAGAAGGTAAACGTGGTACGTAAAGCACCGATCGCGATCGTGTCGCTAGCGGGGGTGTGGGTGGGTTCAAAAATGAGGATAAACCCAGGGGTCAGGCTGATATTGTCGGTGAGTTGATAGCGATAGAACGCCTCTAAATGTAGGGTACTACCGGGTCGCCCTCCGGCATCGCCTAGCCCTCCGGCAAAGAGATCAGGGATGTTTTGGCCTTGGCGAAACGTGCTGTTGTTAATGCGGGGTGGTTGCCCAAAGTAGAGTCCCCCTAAGTTACCTGGGCCAAACAAATCTGGGAAGTTGGCGAACAGCATCCAATTAACGGTTTCAGCCGAGCCGCTTTCCCCAGGGATCGTCGAGTGGGTATAGCCGCCCCAGGTCCCCAGCACCAGGCCGGGACTGGTTTGCCAGGTGGCCGTTGCCCCGATCGCATTGGTTTTAATACCGACTGGGTTGCCGGTGACTTGGTCGCGGGTCGTAATTTGACTATCACCGACGCCAGTGCCTAAATCCCCTGTAGCGGAATAGCTATGGAGATAGTTAAAGGCCAAGTTCAAATTATTAGTTGGCGAGGCCGTCAGTTGCAGGCCAGTGACGTAGGTACCGGAGAAGAGCCCGTCATTGTTTGAATTTGCGGCTTCTGCCACAGAGTAGACCCCTTGTAGGCTGAGGCGATCGTTAATCTGCCAGTCAAACCCCACCCCCGTATTGCCATTGCCAATCGCAATAATCGGATTACGCTGGGCAAATAAAGATAAGGGGCCAGCCCCCGCACTTTCATAGCGGTTGGGGCCTCGAAAAACGCTAACGGGGTCAACCCCTGCCGCCCCGGCAATCAGGGCAAAATTGTCGTTCACCAAATGACGATAGGTAAGGTCGCTGAGGCGGACATCAAAGTTCGAGTCTCCCTCATAGGCTAAGCGGACGTTATTGGTTAGACCTAAGGCTTGGTTGGATTGGTTATCAAACAAGCTGTTGCCTTCTCCAGCCTGAATGCCAAGGAGGAGCAAACTGCGAGGGCTGAATCGTGTCAATAGACTCAACTGAGCGTTGGAATAAAAAGTCGTATCGCCCCCGCCAGGGTCTTCGGTTTCACGGGTACCATCCACGGGGAAGAGATCGGCAGTGTTGTTGCTCCGCACCTGGAGGCCAAAGATGGCCTGACCAAAGAGGCGCGTGGTCGTAGAGAACTGATCAGCGCGCAGCTCTTCGACGCGGGCTTCGAGATCTTCGACACGGGTGTTGAGTTCGGCAGAAAAATCCTGCTGTAACTGCGCAACAGTGGCAATGTCGCCAGGGGTCACCTGAACGATGGCGTCTAAGCAAGCCGATAACCCCGCTGCAAACTCAAAGCGGGTAATGGGTTGATTGCCGCGAAAGTTGCCGTCCGAGAATCCATCCAGGCAGCCGTAGTTTTCAATCAAGTTTCTGAGAGCCTGAAAGGCCCAGTCGGTCGGTTGTACATCCGAAAGGCCCCTCACAGAGGGACGCTGAGAAACCGCATCAATTGAATTCAGCGGCAAAGGCAGTTCTTCAGCAGGGCTAGTTTCGGAGGCGCGATCAATAGGGTCAGCGGTCGATGTAGGAGGTTCTACCGTTTGGTCTAAAGGGGAGATTTCAATCTCTGAACTCGTCGTCTCTAAATCTGCAACGGTAACGAGGGTCGGCGCGATATTGGGCTGGATAGGATCGAGAGTTGCCTGGGACGCAGCTGTGGGACTTAATGCTTGGCCGCCGCCTTCAGCATTCAGGGGACTCGCGATCGCACTCGGGGCTATCGTCGCGATCGCTAAGGCTGCCATTACAGAGCGGTCATAACGAATCGTCATGGGGGGCTTTCCTCTCATCACGCACCACCCACTGGACGTAAGCGCGTTGAGAATGTGCCCTTTTATCGCTGGGGTCAGAAAGCCTTCGGCACGCTCCAAAATTGAAAACCTTTACCCACAGGCTTTCTGGCGTCGCCAATATCGCCAAGCTTGCGGCATTGGCCATAAAGGGCCTAATGCGATTTATCCGTAGATGCTGTGAGGCTAGATTTAGCCCGTTTCACGGCCTTTGTAAAGCATTGAATAATACCAATGCAAAGGCTTTTGATCGTTCTTGATTGGCTGCGCTCAGGGCAACCACTTAGGCTGTAGACCCTGATAGGGCAAGGGTTGAGGGGAATTACGAGTTGGAGTAGCGGCAAAGCGATCTTCAGTAGTGGTAAACAGCGGCAACAGCCAAATCGGCTCAGTCGTGGCATTATTTTCTGCCAGATCAACCGCTGTAAACAAAAGTGCTAGGCCATCTGGGGCCACCGCCATTGTCGCCTGGGTTTGAGGCGGCAATGTCAACAGCTCAACGCTGTCTTGGGTGTCTAAATTCACTGCGGTCAAGAAGGGTTGTTCTTGGTAGTCGTCAACCGGGAGCAGCCTACTGGCAAGGATGTAGATGACTTGGTTGGTGGGGTCGAATTGGGCATCGCTGATGCCGCCATCAACATTCAGGAGTTCTATTTCATCCCCCTGACTGTTCACCAGAACTAAGGTTTCAGTCCAACGGAGTTCCGGGTTGTTTTGCTTAAAATCCACCATGGCAGCGGCGGTACCGTTACTGGTGAGGTCAAATACTCTGCCAAATTCGGGCAAGAAGTCAAGTCGCTCAGCTTCAACGGTGTCGGCATTCGTCTCGGTATCTAGGGGAATGATGGTCGTACCCTGCCCCTGCAGCAGCAGCAGGGTCTTACTATCAGGAGCAATGAGTAACTCGCCCACTGCCTGCTCAGCGCTGAGCCGCCGCAAGTCCTGCCCCTCAGTTAAAACCCAAATGTCAAGATCATCAGTGCTGTTGGTTCTGCCCACCGGTCGGACTACCAGGGTGCGGCCATTGGGGGCCAAGTCAAAGGCAAGGGTTTGATAGTCCCCACTGGGCAAAATTTCCGTCACCGTCCCTTGGGGTTCAGTTGTGGGCTTAAGAGCCTGTTCAACCAAAACCGGATCCTCTGGGGGCTGGGGCGTGAGCCCAGTAGCGACGGTGTACAGGCTGGCATCCAAAATCCCGTCGGATTGGTTGCGGGCAGTGGCGGAGAATAGAAGACGATCGCCCAGCGGGTAGGGCTCAAAGTCGAGCACCGTCAGGTTGGCAGGGGTGAGGATCGCTTTGGCCCCCTGCTGGGATAGGTTTACAAGCACCAATCGACCCTGTTCCTCAGCTTCTGTGCCGATATAGGCAAAGGCGCGATCGCGGCTGGCAAAGTTGCCGATAAAGGGTTCAAAGTTGGCGTCTCCTGGCTGGGCGAGGCGATCGCGGGCATCGGTCAAAGATACGGTAAACCCCTCACCGTAGGGAGCAGGGGCATCTAGGGTGTAAACCAGTCGCCGCCCCGCCCAACTGATCCGCCCAGGTAAACATGGGGTAACGATCAGATTGTCATCGGCCTGATCATCCGCGCAAACACTTTCCGGAGCAGTGTCAGCGCGAATACTATCTGGATTCATGGGGCGGTTGAAGGTGAGCACAAAGGCCCCGTTTTCCGCTCCCACCGTGCTGCTCTGCCAGGAAAAGGACTGGACCCGCACCGTAGAGTAATCCCCCAGCAAAATCAGCAGTAGGGAAATAGCCAACAATAGTGCCCCCATTCCCCAAGCCCATTGGTCTAGGGGATGCCCAAGCATAGAATGGGGCGATGGACGGCGATTAGAACTCATAGGGCTGATCGGGTTCCGGGACCGACTCGATAGTGTCAGCGCGAATGACTAGACGGCGTTGTCCCTCAATGGTGTCCGTATCCATAGTGCCGGTGACGTTAATCCAGCTATCGGGGGAGTAGTTGTTCTCGGCAGTGACCTGAACCGGCAACCCGATTGGGTAAGCATCAGCCGCACAGCAGGTGAGTACAAATCGCGCCACCATTAAATAGTCATCCGACCAGTCCGGCGGATTAATCACGAACCCGGTGACGTTAACGGGCTCCCCTTGGTAAGCATCGGGTTCTGGATAAACGTTCAGCGTGCGGATCCACTCCGTTAGGGTGCGCTCTTCCGGTGGCGTGGCCCGACTAAAGCGCTGGGGCTGGGAACGGGTCAGGGCAACCGGCTCAGCAATTCCTTTGGCGAGCGCGACATCACTGGTAAAGGGGCGGGGCACATAGATCAGGCCAAATACGGCGACCCCCACCAAAATGGCCAAACTCCACTGTCGGGGCAAGAGCGCAATGTGGGCGGTATTGGCCTTACGGCGGGTGCGAACCAAGTCAATGCTGCGCCAAGCGGCCAATCCGATCAAGAGCCAACCGGCTCCGATCGCTAACCAGTGATAATCGGGGTGGAGCAATACGGGCAGCAGCCCCGTCCACCAATAGCGCAGCAGCATTAGCCCCCACAGCGTCAGGGCGAGGATATCCAGGGCAATGGGCCAAAGATTGGGGCGAGAGCGGGTCATGGCCTGATCACCAATTGGTATAGAGATTGACGAACAGGGTCAGCGCAAAGGTGAGCAGAGCCGCCAACACAAACAAATAGGCCACTGCCCGTCCTTTAAAGGTGGTTAGCAGCAGCGAAATATTCTTGAGGTCGATCATGGGGCCGAATACCAGAAAAGCCAGTAGGGAGCCACTGGTAAATACCGACGCAAAGGATAGGGCAAAAAAGGAATCTACCGTAGAGCAGATCGACACCACCCAAGCCAGCACCATCATCGCCACGATGGAGGTAATCGGCCCTTGGCCCAGGGCCAAAATCCACTCGCGGGGGATGGCTACTTGCACCGTAGCTGCAATCGCGCTCCCCATCACCAATACAGCGCCCAGCTCCCGAAATTCCTGGAGCATCATTTCCAGCACGGCTCGAAGCTTGGCCGGGGTCGACTGGGGCAAAACCGCCATGGCCCCCATTACTTCGGCATAGGGAGCATCTAGCTTCATGGTTTGACCGGGCTCTTGCAGTAAAAAGGTTCCCCCGGCCAGCAATGGGTTGGCGGTTGCTGGGGCAGGCGTTTGAGCGGGCGATATCATGGCGCGGGCGATCGCCGGTTGCAAAAAAGGCCGCAGATCCTTTTGTGTGCTAAACAACCAGCCCATGATCACCGCAATTAATACGGTCAGACCGACCCGCCAAAACACCATTTCGGGCTGATCACGAAAGGCCACCCAAGTCGCCCAAAACACGATCGGGTTTACGGTCGGAGCCGCCAGCAAAAACCCGATCGCCATGGCTGAGGGTGCTCCCTGCATCAGCAATCGGCGCGCAACGGGCACATTGCCGCATTCACACACCGGAAATAAACAGCCAAATAGACTCCCCGTAAGCGCCGCAAGGGCCGGATGTTTCGGCAACCGCTTCACCAGCGCCCGCTCATCAATGAGTACGGCCAAGCCACTGGAGAAGATCACCCCAAGCAGTAGAAATGGCGTGGCTTCCACCAATAAACTCAAAAACAACGTTAGGGCTTGATTGATTGAACCCATCGACTCCAACGGTTGCCGTGCGCTATCCAAGATAGCGTTTTAACTGGACAACTTGGGGATCGCATCGTCAATCAATGGGCCAGGTGTGCAGTCGCCAGTCTGTTAAGGCAGCAGTTTGTGGCTCTACATTTGTGGCTCTACAACGGATTCGTCTGGAGTTCCTCTTGCAGCATCTCCTGATAGATCTGGGCTAAGTAAGGGGTGGTGCTATTGTCCTCAATGCCGTATCCAAGGCTAGTCCAGGTCCCTGACAACATTTCGAGCACCTCCTCAAGTCGGCCTTGGCGGAGTAAGTCTGCGATATCAACCCCCCAAGCCTGTTCATCACTCAACCATTCATACACCACCCCGTCCTGAGCCCTGGGCTCAAAACTGTAGTCTGACCAAAAAGCCAGCCATCCAGGTGGGGTAGGGTGATACCGCGCCGCTTTTTCCGCCCAGGTGGTGGTCAGAAACTGATAGCGTCCAGCCGCTGTGGAGCAGTCGCCGCGATTAGGGCCTGACATAATTTCAATGCAGCGATCGGGGTGCTGACTTAAATCACTGACCACATCTCCCCCGTACAACACGTGGTAGGGGGCGCTGGTGTTAGACTCTGCGGCTGAAATGGTGCGCATCAAGGCCCGCAAATGGGGATCTCCCCCTTCCATCACCAGGGGCAGCGGAGACGCCACCAGCTCTGATTGGGGCACGGGGCGACGGGGCAAGCCCCAGGTCAGCAGCGGGCTCTCATGGGAAATCAACCAAGCGACCCCTAACATCATCAGCGCCGTTAGCAACACAGGGCCGTGATCAATCCGCTCTGGCTTTGAGGACTGGGAAGAAGGAGGCTCGATAGAAGTCACAAAAGACTGGGCAGTGAGAACAATGAGGCTATGGCAGAAGAGATGTCATCCATGGTGCGAAACAACCGCAGACGATGACTGCATTGCGTGAAAGCGGGGATTCGATGCAACCGGCTTCTGATTCATCCCTTTCTGCAGAGATGCGACCCCATACCCCCTGAATGGTAACCCATGGCCTCAAAAACGGGGTTTGTCGGCATGCGGACCTGAGCTGAATTCAGGCGACTTACTGCGCCTGCCTCAAGGATGCCTGATTTTGAGCCGCGACCATGGCCTGCAAAACCCTGGCCGGATCGACCCAGGTACCTTGATATTTCAGCCCCCAATGGAGATGAGGCCCGGTTGTGCGACCCGTTAGTCCCACCCGGCCAATGGGTTGACCCGCCGCAACCCAATCGCCTTGACGAATTTTGAGGCCGCCTTCTGGATCCACAAACCAGCGATCGCCATCGGATTCAATCACGCGATGTCCCTGCATGTGGCAGTAGATATGCAGCCACTGTTCCGACTCAATTACCACACTGGTTCCACAGGCTGTATCGTCAGTGACTTCCACCACTTGCCCATCCCACCAAGCCCGAATGTAGCTACCGCTGGGCGCAGCAATATCAAGGCCGTAATGAAAGCGATAGCCCCCGTAAGGATGCTGTCGGTAGCCGAAAGGAGAGGTGTAGGCAACAAAATCTTCGACGGGGAAAGCGCCGCCCTGCCATGGAGAGCGCGCCTCTTCCGTTACTGGGTCATTTTCTTGGGCTCTAACTGATTCAGGAAAAGGGCGACCCATCATCATACTTGCTAAGGCGGCCAGTACGAGCAGAGGCCAGCTCTTCTGCACCCTGCTTAAGTGCCTATTCATTACACTGCCTTGACTCACAATATCAAGCAAAATAGTTCATTTGAACTATAAGGGCAGCATGGATTTTGTTCAAGGCGCTTGTACCAATCGCCAATCGCGGGCAGCGCCAATCTGGGTATAGCCCGCTGGTAATGGAAGCTCCACTTTTGGATCCACCCAGGCATATCCTCTGCTAGGGATATGGGTCAAATCGTCTAGGCGCTCTCCGGGGTGAGGCGTGTAGTAGGTGAGTAGGATAGGGGTTTTCTCGGCAGTACCACTACCCGTAAACACAAAATAAACCGGTTCGTTGTGCAAAACCTGCTCAACGGCTGGGGCTTGGAGCGCTGCCTTCAAGTCAGCGGCATAGTTGCCCCATAGTCCGGTCAACCCCAGTGTGGCCAAAATCAACCCAGGACCGAGCAGCCAACCAGTCAGCCACAGTTCGGGCCGTGGGGGCCAACTGCGTCTATCGCGCCAGCTAATACAGCCTGGTAAAAGCCAGCCTACCCCCCCAGCGAGACCCAAAAGGCCATAGGGCCTCAGGGTTGCATCTCCCAATTTCTCTGGCATCGTGACCACTACAGCGCCAGCAATCAGCAAAAGTAATGCCAACCCCATCAGCCCGTAACTTAATCCCAGCGGCAGGTGACGGTGGGACTTATCTCGCTGACCGTATAATTTAGCCAAATGAACTAAGGCTACAGCAGCCCATAGGGCCAAAAACGGATAAATCTGGAGCGGATAGTACCAGGTACGAGTGTCGAAGTAGGCTAGCTCAAGGAGCAATATCAACGGGTAGCCTAGAAACAGCCAAGGACGGCTTATTGTGCGTTGTTTGAAAGCTAAAACCAGTCCTGCCAAAGCAAATAAGGGCCACGGAAAGCCATTGGCCGGAATATTCCAGAGATAATACAAAGGCGTGGTGGCGTAGACGTATTCCCCCGATAGGTGCAGTAATTTGCCAAAGAGTTGCTCTAGGGGAAGCCAACCATATTGATTCACACTTAGCCCCAACCATAGTCCGGGTGGCAAGCACCCCAGCAGCAGCCCCCCATATAATCCTGGATTGGTCAGATGGCGTTGTTGCCTTTGGGTAAAGACCAGATACGGCATGATCGCGACTACTGGCAGCACTGCCATAAAGCCCTTAATCAGAAAAGCCAACCCTACACTGCTGCCTGCAGCAATCCCCCATTGCCACCGGTGTTTAGGATGGTCTTCGACCTGTAAAAGCGCCCAAAGTCCGAATAGCTCCACACAGACTAAAGGAATGTCTTGAGTGGCGAGACGACTGGCTTGGACCCACACTGGGGTGACCGCCAAAATTGCGGCGCCCCACCAGGCCCGGCGATCACCAATGCAATGGCGACCGATTTGATAAATCAACCAAATAGCGCCCAAGCTCGCCAAGGTACTGGGTAAGCGGGCCGTGCCCTCTCGCACCCCAAAGAGGGCATAGCTACTCGCAATCAGCCACTGCAAACCAATGGTGCGATCGTAAATGGGTTCCCACCATGGCACCGTTAGCCAATCCCCCGTTTCTAGAATCCAGCGAGCTTGCTGGGCATAGTAACCCTCATCATGGGCCATCAAACTTTGCTCAGGGCTACGCAGCAGTAGTAACACCGCGGCCCCAGCTAGAAGCATCAGGGTGGAAAGACGGAATCGGATCGGCAACACGGGCAGATGCATGGGGGCTGAGCACAACGTAAACCCTAACAACTGTCTCAAGGTTCCTCACTAGCCTAAGGTTGGCAAGGGAAGAACCAATGGGAGCCTAATTTGTGCTAGTCGTAATGGGTTCCTCAATAATTTAATACCGACTGCTGTGAAACGCCTTGCGCAATCGCCCTGGATTCGAGACGGACTCATTCTGAGTGGGCTTTGGAGTTTAGTGCTCCTCTGCGACTCAACCTGGATTCATCTGGATCACAGCGTTCCAGCTTGGGATCAAGGTAACCATCTGAACTATGCCCTCAGCCATTGGCGTGTCTTGCAGTCCCCCCATTGGCTTGACGGTGAATGGTGGAAAACCCTATGGCAACAGGCGCCCACCCAACGTGCGCCCCTAGTTTATCTAATGACCGCGCCCTTTTTTGCCTTGTGGGGACGGGGCTTTGATCAAGGCATGGCGGTTAATTTGCTCTTTACCCTGATGCTTCTGGTTGCTGTTTATCTCACCGGGCGTCGGTTATTTTCACGGCAGGTCGGGCTTTGGGCGGCAGCTTTGGCATTGCTGTCCCCTAACTTAATTCGGCTCAGGCTGGATTATTTGTTGGACTATGGGATGACCGCCGTGTTTGCGGCCACTTTTGCGGCACTAACCTATTGGTGGACAGCCCATAAACCATCTTGCCAGTGGGGATTGGCAGTGGTTGCTGGCATGGGTCTCGGCCTCTGCATCCTCACCCGGACCTCCGCATTACTGTTTCTGATGCCGCCCTTGATTTGGGCGATCGCCCGCAGTCTTTGGTGCCGCCATTGGCAGCGTTTGGGACAAATGGGTCTTTGCTTAGTGGTGGGCGGGGGAGTGATCTGGCCTTGGTTTAGCTTGAACTGGCTCACCATTATCAGCACCACCCTTCAAGGCAGTGCCTATGGGGTCGTTTATGGAACCTCTCCCCAAGCCAGTACATTAGCGGGTTGGCTCTACTATCCAGGCATTCTCCCTGGCGTTATGGTGCTGTGGCCTATCCTGGGCAGCACCTTAGGGCTTTTCGCAATCCAAAAATTTCGATCGATCCGGCAAGGCTTAACCAATCCATTGGCCATGTCGAAATCGAGGCCTAAAGCCAAAGACACCCTACAGCCGGAGCCACAGAGGCATAAAAATCGAGGCTGGCTTACCGCGTTTCTACTCGGCATTTATATTCTGGGTTCCCTGGGCTCTAATAAGGTGCCACGCTTTTTGGTGCCGGCCCTGCCAATGTTGTTAATCGCCTTTGCTCAGGTTTTAACGTGGCGCGATCGCCCCTGGCAAAAGGGGCTGCGATGGGGCGCAATTACCCTCTCTACCATTTGGGTCACTCTGTTTCTCTTTCCTCTGCCCCAGCCGACTTTTTTAAATGCGACTGTGGGCAACAAATGGCCCTACCGAGGTGAAACCTGGCCAAATCATGAGGTAATTCAAGCCTTAGTGGAGGCCGATCCTTGGTTGAGACCCAACTTGGGCATGGTGGTGAATACCCCTGAAATCAACCCCTTGAACATGGATTTTTACGGCGGGTTGGCAAATTTTCAGGTGAATAGTCGCCAATTGGCGTCGGACCCAGAAACTGCAGAAGCAGATGCTAAGGCACTCAACTGGTATCTCACTAAAACGGATGATCAAGGTGCCTACAACACCATTGAGGCAGGCCAAGCCCGTCTAAAAGCATTGGTCAAGAGCGATCTAGATCTATCAATTCATCGACAGTGGACGCTCCCAGATAACAGCCAACTGTTACTCCACCGGCGGCAGCGTTATCCCGTCCGGGTCAATCCGCTCAATCGCCCTGTAATGGAAGTTGCCCTCGAAGCTGTCGAAGTGCCAGAGACCATTGCCGTTGGGCAAGCCACCCCCATCACCTATACCCTGCAGGGACCTTGGCCTAAACTGACCCAGGGGGCGCTCTTGCTTACCTGGGAATCGTTAGCACCGGCAGCTACCGACAATACTGTTGAAGCTAGCCAGTCCCACCCTTGGATTAGTGACCATGGCATTGGTTTAGGTCAGCTTTATGCAGAAGCACCCGCTAATGATCAGGGTTTTGAGGTGGTTGAACAGTTATCCGTCTTTCCCCCTGCAGATACGCCTTTAGGGGAGTACCGGTTGAAAGCCCAATACCTAGATCGTGAGACTCAGGCGGTGCGATCGCTGCCCGCACCTGAAGTGACGGTTCAACTGGTTGCGAGTCAGCCCGCTCCTGAGCCTGAACCCACGGTGGATTTGGTGACCCGATTGCGGCAGCTTTCCGCTGGGCTAGAAACGGGCGGTATTGATCCCGTTTTTAAGGCGGTTGGTCCGATTAATCAATATGACCCCCATCAGGACTATTTAGTTCAAACTGAGCTCCTGATGCAGCATCGATTAACCCAAGAGCCTGATAATTTAAAGTGGCTCTATTCCCTGCTGTTGGCTCAGATTCTGCAGCAAGAGGGTGCAGACGCGATCGAGACTCTGCAGCAAATCACGCAGATCACCCCTGAGAACCCCTATGCTTGGGCCTATCTAACCTTTGTGAATGTCTATCAGTGGCGACCCCACCCAGCCCAAAAAGCCCTGGAGCAGGTGATCAAACACGCTCCGGACTTGACCGCACTACCTTACTTAGAGGCAGGTGTCGCACTACAACAGCTTAATTTGGTCAAATTCTTCAGGACGATTCAAGCGCTTTAATTCAAGGTCTTGAAACCGACATTCCGCCCTCCCAAGTGTCATATTGGCAATAAACCGGCCTCTCAACAAAGCAAGTAATAGGCTTGAGAAGCAGAACCGAGGAGCCGCAGAATTTTCCGGTGGTTGTCCGTCAGGTTTAGAATCTGCTGCTGGCCATCGATAGTGACCCAATGAATGGCGATAAAACATTGAAATACCTATCGTAGAGTAGGCGTTTGAGTCAGTTTGCCGAGTTGGTTAGGAATGGTTTCACGGGCAGATTTCAGAGCATTGCGCAGGGTTCTTTGCCCCAGGTTATGGACCATCAAAGACAAGCCCATAATCATGGCCATAGCCATGATGCGCTCAGGGGATTTGAGAAAGACGCTAGGGGTAAAAAATAACGGGTCCTTCAAAAACCGAAACCCCCGTTCAACACCCTATTGCGCCTTATATTCAGTGAGGAGCTCATCGGTTGAGAGCCGGCTTGAGTGAAGAGAAGACTCATCCGTCGGGACCTTAGCAGAAGCTAGGACATTGGTGGCCAGGATAAAGCGTCCAGCTCTACGCCGTTGCCGTACATCAACATCAGGGTCCACCCTCAAGGTCGCCTGGATGTGATAGCTCAGCGAGGTTGGCGGGGTGGCTTGGGCGGGGTCGTCCGGGGTGGTCATAATGCGGCCGCTCAACAATAGCAGCGTCACTGATGAGATGATATTTTAAGGTCTTCTCAAACCGCTCCAAC
This sequence comes from Leptolyngbyaceae cyanobacterium, assembly GCA_050043365.1. Classification (GTDB taxonomy): domain Bacteria; phylum Cyanobacteriota; class Cyanobacteriia; order Phormidesmidales; family Phormidesmidaceae; genus PCC-6406. Next base: position 72 of record JBHJIP010000171.1, on the reverse strand, counting down.
GCTTTCTGGGCGTCTGCTTCACAGGCAAATGGCTGACGGCTGAGATGGTCAAGTTCAGCTTGTTTGCGCATT
>JBHJIP010000170.1:0-10157 GCA_050043365.1 Leptolyngbyaceae cyanobacterium | reverse complement strand
CCCGTAGTCGCAGCGCTTGGTTGAGCAAAACTGCCAGCCAAAGGGGAACCACCACGCTGGGAATTACCGTGGCAACGGAGAAATACGCCGTATACCAGAGTACCTGTCTCACATCTGGATCAAGCAGCAGCCGTTGATAGTTGTGCAAGCCCTGCCACTGCAGCCCAGTGCGGGTAAAGCTACCGCTGGTGAAGCTTAAAACTAATAGATAAAGGATGGGGCCAAAGACGAAAACGGTTAGCAATCCCAATGCTGGAGCCAGCAACGCCCAAGCGATAGCTCCTTCCCCTTTGCCTGGGTGTTGTGATTGGGCCATGGCCTCTTTCCCCATAAGAAAAGGCCCATAAAAAAATAGGGCGACCTTGCGGGGTCACCCTAACATCATTTGCTGAGAGGAGAACACAGGCAGCAGGACTGACCTGTGCATTCATTTGTTGAACCCAGTATACCTTGTTGAAATCAAGTGTCAATAAGATGGGTCGACTGGTGCTGAACGTCAATGAGGTCGTTTGGGGGCTTCTTACAAGAGACGTAGGGCTTAAATGCCTCTTCCTGGGCCGAAAATGGCGAACTCATGGGTGAGTTCAAGAGATGATTTTTGCCTTGGCTCTTTAATAAGATTGGAAATTATTTTCAATAACTGATCTGAGTAAACACGTTGGGATCGGGCAAGTGCGCTTAAGAGAGGAATTTGGACCGCCGCGATTGGTCCCTTATAGTTGAAATAGACCTTTCGTTTCACCACACTCTGTTTAAAAATCATGCAACACTGCTTCACCCGCGCCCTATGGGGATGGCTTTTAGCCACTTTTGTTTTGCTGGGAAGTACGCTGTTGCCCAGTGCCGCCGAGGCAACCGGCATATATCAGATGCCCCAGCTCTCTGCGGGCAGCTCGACTTGGGTTGTGGATGATGCCGATGTGCTGAGTCGTTTGAATTTTGGCAAAATTAGCGATCGCCTAGAAGCCCTGGCCGCCAGTACCGGCACGGAAGTGCGGCTAGTCACCCTCCATCGCCTGGATTACGGCGAGACCCCAGACAGCTTTGCATCAGCCTTATTTGAGAAATGGTTCCCCACGCCAGAAGCGCAGGCCAACCAGGTGCTGGTGGTGCTGGATGATGTCACCAATGGAGCTGCGGTACAAGTCGGGGACGAAGCCGCCACCCAATTAACCGAAGAAATTTCCCAAAGCATTGCTGCCGAGACCATCGCGGTGCCCCTGCGCCAAGGCGGGCAGTACAACCGCGCCTTCTTGAATGCCAGCGATCGCCTCGTTGCCGTGCTGTCAGGGGAGGCAGATCCAGGTCCCCCTGTAGTTGATGAGTCATTCGAGATTGTCAGCACCTTCAGCAGTGCTGAAGAAACTGAAGAAAACCGCAGTAACTCCACCGTAATTGTGGTGGGCTTTTTGATTGCGGCTACGGTGATTCCGATGCTGACCTACTACGCCTACATGTCCATGGGGGGCTAGGGGCTGTCATCAATCCTGGATATACTCTGCGCCCGTGAATAAGGCGATCTCAGCCCGAATAAATTCCCGACCTAGGTAGGCAGCATGATCTAATCGGGTAACGGGGCTAGGCTGATCAGGGCTTTCAAATAAGGCAATACAGAGTTCTTTGGCGGTACGCCCTGTATAGACCTGGGTGTGGGCACGGGTCACCCCGCCGGTGCAGGGCAGCGGCTTGCCCGTTTTTGGGTCGCAAGCGACCCCCTGGTCATTAATGGTGTTGCCAAAATGTTTGGCGCAAATCTGGTGCTGTTCGCGATCCAGGTAAATCAGAAAATAACCACCGGGATCAAGAGCGATATGTCGGTTCGAGAGGCTGTTATCCAGCTCAGTTAGCGCTTTCGTATCTGGTAGGGCAAGGGTATTGGGGTTAGCCATGGGAGTGCGAGTGTCGGTGGGGTCAGAAAGCCGCCCGCCTAAAGGCTGAAAGCTTTTCATTCATGGGCTTGCTGATGGACGGGGCATTTTACGGGTTCATAATTGTAGCGCCTTGACCCGCCACCGCCCATAACGACGCCTTACGGAGTGCCGCGCGGAAACTCAATGTAGTGGGCGGTTTCATCCGCAACGGCTTTACCCAATAACGATTCCACAACCGCCAGTGACATATCGATGCCAGCGGCTACCCCAGCCGACGTAAAGATGCCATCTGCGACCACCCGTTGATGGCGCTGCACTGCAATTGACGCATCAATCTCAGCCAGAAAATCAAGCGCGCCCCAGTGGGTAGTCGCTCGCTTGTCGGCCAAGAGGCCCAGCTTGGCCAAGAGCAGTGCCCCGGTGCAGACTGAGGTAATTTGCTCTGCCTGCTGGCTGATGGTGTGAATCCACTGGAGCGTCTCGGCATCCTCTAACAATGGACGGGTGCCAAACCCACCAGGGACAACCAGTAGATCGATGGCGGGAGCGCTGCCAAAGTCATAATCTGGCAACACCCGCAGTCCACCGACAGCGGTGAGCGTTTCCGTCGTTTTGGCGACCGTAAAGACCTGAAATGGGGCGCTCTCGTCGGTGCGGCGCGAGGCCACCCCAGGCACTAGACGTGTGCGGGAAAAAACCTCAAAAGGGCCGGCAAAGTCGAGCACCTCAACCTCTGGAAAAATCAGAATGCCAACGTTACGTTTTGCAGTGTCCACAGCGGCTCCGGCGATCAGAACAGTTCAGCCATAGCCTAGCGGAGTTGTGGGTTGTGAAGTCAGCAAAATCGCCGATTCAAGAATGAAGTGCAACACCTAGAAATCTCTGAGAGAGACCCATAGGGATAGTCTGATGTTTACCACAACAAGCAGGCATCCCCATGAGCTATACCCAGCTTAGTCTTCCAGAATCAGGCTGCATCACCTCCGTTACACAGAGCATCTATCGATCAGTGAGACAGCCATCAGAATGGAGCGCTCCAAGAGCACGATCTCACGAGAGTTGAAGCGTAATTGCCTTGGTCAGCCTGCACCTCACCAACTGGTATCCCCTCCCAGCTGATGAAGGCGGTAATAATCGCCTGTCCGCGATTAAACCCCTGCTGGGTCATTGGCTCTGGCTGGCTTCCATGGTTACCTTGGCGGTTCAGGTGTGGCTTCCCTAGCCCGCTTGCATCGGGGCAAACACCTTTAAACTTTGGGGCAAACAGTCCACCTCAATCGGCGTCGTGCCGATAATCTCTCCGTCTACCACCACCTTTTGAGGCGGTTCCGTCGCGACCCGCACTTTGGTTGCTTGGAGCTGCACCACCCCTTCCAGCTCCATCTCCGTGCGGATCAGGGCGTTGCCAAATAGCTTCACCATCGTGTCGATCGCCTGCAAGGCACTTTGGGGTGAGCCAATGGTGATATCCAGCAAACCATCACTGGCGATCACCTGCCCTGACCCCTGGGCCAACACCGATGTGGGGGGGGCAGCATTTGCCACGGTGATCGCCGCCGCCTTGAGCTGATTGGTATTGCCATCCACCTCAATGGTGGTGTCAAATAGCTCCTGCTCATTCAACTGTTGAATGCCCGCAAAAATGTAGGCCAAAGCCCCCCAACGACTTTTGGTTTCCCGATTGGCCCGTTCCACCGTCTCCGCCTCAAACCCGATTCCAGCCAACAAAACCATCGGCAGGCCGTTGCAGCGGGCCGCATCCACCGTTTGAATCAGCCCCGCCACAATCGTGTCGCAGGCTCCCCGTAAATTGGTGGGGATATCCAGGGCGACGGCAAAGGCATTGGCTGTGCCCCGAGGAATCACCCCCAAGGGAATGTCAGTACCGATTACCGCCCCCGCCACTGCCGAGACCGTACCGTCCCCGCCGGAAGCAATTAGTAAATCGGCTCCCGCCGCGATCGCCGCTTCAGCCAAGTCCTTAGGCGAAATCTTGGGCGTGGTCAGGTGCACGTGGAGCTGCAGTTGCGGCGTCAGCCATTGGCGAATTTTGAGCAAGTCTTCCTGGGGGTTGCCCTGACCCGATACCGGATTAAAGATCAGATGGGCAACCCGCACGCTGCGCAAACTGCTGAGCACCGCCGTTGCCGTCGCAGGGTTGAGGGCCAGGGGAGTGTTGCTGAGGTGGCAGGCCCGCACTAGGGTATTGAGCTGTGGCAAGGATGGGGTTGCAGCATAGTCTGCAAGGGCGATCGCGGCAGCCAACTCCCCTTTCAAAATATCCGCTGCAATTTCAAGATCCCCCCCAGTTGCAAGGTCGGCACAAGCCGATAGCGCCTGATGAGGCCCCAGCCTTTGCCTCAAGGGGGCGACCAGGTTCGGGGTGACGCGCAGGTGATATTTGGCCAAGAGCCCCTTGTAGTCGGCGACCTGTTCTGCCAGGGCATTAACCTGGCTGTCATCGGCTAGGAGGGCAATGCTCGGGGCTGGGGGGATATCGGTGGGGTGCTCAGGGCGATCGATCATCGATTACGGCAATAAAGCCCTCACTGAAATCTGAATGTCTGGAAAGGCCAACGGTGATATCTGCCCTGCGGTCAGGTGCTGTTCAGACTGATAATCTCCCTCTAGGGGCTGGCGATATACGATCAACTCTTTTTTCTGAAGATTCACCACCCAATACTCTGCAATCCCGGCCACCGCATAGGCCAGCCGCTTTTCACCGGTATCTTTTTCCAGAGAAGACTTGGCAAACTCAATCACCAAATAAACCTCTGCAGGGGTGGGATGTCCCTGACGATAGGCTTGGGGTTTGACGAGGGCGATGTCCGGTTCGGGTTCACTCCCGGTTTCGGGAATCGTGATCGGTTTGGCCACACGCACGCGGTAACGTCCTCGGGACTGAGCTACAAATAACTCATCCGTATCGGTGGATAGATCCGCATGTTCAGGACCTTCAGGAGCCATCTCTAAGACCAAGCCATTCAGCAGTTCTACCGGGCGATTGACAAATAACCCAGCATCAATCATGCGGTGGTAATCCTGAACAGTCCAGCGTAGCAGGGTTGCGGTCATGGTCCCCTTCTCTAGCGGCTATTTCTATTAAACCGTGGCGGTCGATTCTGATCGCCCCCGCAGCAGATCCATAATGTCTTCGCAATAGTGGTGAAACTTGGGCGTGCGCCGCACTGCATAGGCCCGCTCACTCCCCAGCTCAATCACAATTTCCTTTTGGATGGTGCCGGGGCGGGCGGACATCACATAGATGCGCTGGGCCAAAAACACCGCCTCACCCACATCATGGGTAATCATCAAAATGCTGATGCCCAGCCGCTGCCATAGGTCTAGCAAAAACTGCTGCAGGGTCTCCTTGGTTTGCACATCCAAGGCCCCAAAGGGTTCGTCCAGCAGCAGAATTTTAGGATGGTTGGCCAGGGCACGGGCGATCGCCACCCGCTGCTGCATCCCCCCCGATAATTCCTTGGGCAGCGCCTTGGAAAATTGAGTCAGCCCCACCACTTCTAAATAGCGAGAAGCCTGCTCTCGCCGCGCCAATTTCGAGGCCCCTTGAAGCTTCAGACCAAACTCGACATTCTCTTGCACCGTCATCCAGGGGTAGAGGGTGTACCGCTGAAAGACCATGCCCCGATCCACCCCGGGTCCGATAATCGGTTCTCCATCCACGGTGATTGTGCCTGCAGTGGGCATATCCAATCCGGCAATCAGGCGCAGCAGCGTCGATTTACCGGACCCTGAGGCCCCTACCGCGCAGACAAACTCCCCGGTTTCCACATGGCAATTAATGTCTTTGAGCGCCACCAAAGGACCCTGGGGGGTCTCGAACTGCTTGTGAACTTTAGAAACCTCTAGGTGCATTATTTCACCGCCCACTTACAGGTCACACGCATCAATGCCTGTAGGGACAGGTCTAGCAAAAAGCCGATCAAACCCAGCACGATCAAGCAGGCAAAAATCGAATCGGTCTGGAAGAATTGTCGAGCTAACTGAATGCGCTTGCCTAAACCGTCATCCGCAGCCAGCAGCTCTGCCACAACCACCAGGTTCCAAGATGCAGCCATATTAACCCTGAGGGTGTCGATAATGCTGGGCACCACATAGGGGGTAATCACTTGGAACAGCACCTGTCGCCGGTTGCCCCCGAGGGTGTAGGTGGTCTCGATCAGTTCCTTGGGCACAAACTTGACTGCATCCATGATCATCAGCGTGTTGAAAAACAAGGTGCCGATAAAGATCAGGGCAATCTTGGGAGCTTCCCCCACTCCCAGATAAATGAGCAGCAGGGGAGTGAAGGCGGGGGCAGGCATGTAGCGAACAATGCCTATCAGCGGCTCCATCAGAGCGCGAATGCTGGCAAAGGCCCCCATGGCAATGCCTAAGGGAATGGCGACAATCGCCGCCAGTAAGAATCCTGCTAACACCCGCCCAAAACTGAACAGGGTATCGGGGAGTAAATAGCCTTCTTGCCACAGCCTCTCCAAAGCCTGCCACACCATAGTCGGCGTGGGTAAGAACCTGGGATCGACAATGCTAAATTCCGATAGCAAGCACCACAGCAGAAACGGCACCGCCACTGACAGCACCATGCAGAGCCACTGCAGACTTGGGGGAATCGCTTCTCCAATGCGCCACAACACCGTCGGGCGCAGGCTTTTAGACGGTTTGACCGAACTCGAAGGCACTGAAGTTGAGGAGTTCACGGTTGAGGAGGGCGATCGCCCTGAAATAGAGAATATCCGCTCGAAATGAATATTTAGTCGGTTGAAACGCAGTGCAACCCGATTGAGGGTTTGAAGAACCTCACCTAGCCTCTAGCGAAGCGGCGCGAAGCGCGAGAGGTGCCGCAGGCGGTGAGGTTACCCCTTCAACTCAAGGCTAGAATCCTTGCTATACAAGTCTTGTGTGAAGCTCTGCCTAAGAAATAGCTCCTAGGAGGGGTAAGGGCGGATCAAATCGGGATTAAAATCCACACCGCCCTACGGGCACCCCTCCCAGGGGGGGATGATGCCACCTAACTAAGCCGCCTCGGCGTAAGCCTGGACGAACTGATCATCCAACACCGCTTCCAGATCCGGCGCTTCGGGAATGAAGCCCACACCCACCATGAAGTCAGACATTTGCTCAGCTGCATAGGACATATGCACCATAGAATCTCCCGGAGAGAAAGCCTCTAGGTTGTCTTCCAGGGTAAAGAAGCGGGTGCCTTCTAGATAGCGCCCAAAATCTTCATCACTGACGCCGGCCCGCTTCGCCATGATTTCATTGGCGCGATCGGGGTTCTCTTCCATAAAGGCGAGAACGTCGAACCAGGTATTTACCAGGGCTTGGACCTGATCGGGCTGCTCATCAACCAAGGTTTGACTGACCACCAACAGGTCTGGAATTGCGCCAGGGAAGGCGGCAGAACTGGTTAGTTCCTTGCTGCCCTCACGGGTCAGAGCGGTCTCCCAGAAGGGCACCCACCCCGCAAAGGCATCGGTTTGACCGGCGGCAAAGGCGGTGGCAGCGGCCCCCGTTTCGAGGTTCTCGATGTTGACATCATCCCGAGACAGGCCCGCGTCTTCGAGCGCCAGGTTTAGCAAGAAGTCGCCGACGACGCCTTCCTCTAGGGCGACGCTTTTACCAACCATGTCCTCGATGGTGTTGATTTCTTCTGAAACAATCACCTTGTCGTTACCAGCGGAGTTATCGTTCACAACCACGGCAACTTCACCGTTCACCGCTTCACCGGCAAAGGAAATCGTGTCGTTCAGGGTTTGGCAATTGGCGTCCAGTTGACCAGAGGCCAAAGCCACCATGGAATCCAGGTAACCATCGAACCAGGTCAGCTCGACGTTGGCTCCGTTTTTCTCGAACAGTCCTTCTTCTTCGGCGATCGCCCAGGGCCACCAGCCCGCCCAACTGCTATAGCCCATCACAATCGGCTTGCTCTCATCTACCTCAGCGGGGGCATCAGCCGCATCTGGGGCCTCAGTGCCGGTATCGCTGGGTTGCTGACCACAGCTCACGGTAATCACCAAGGTGCAGCAAAAGGCCAGTAGAACTGGCAAAATCTTGCGACGTCTCATCAATTTCTCCTAGTACAGCACACGTAAATCGAGATCGCCTGCCTAAACCGCCGCTACGGAAGGCGGTTGCTTTATCGCAGATGTCACCCACTGATGCCAGACATTTAGACCCTCGCCAGTTTTGGCAGACACCGGAATAATCGTGACGTGGGGATTGACCTGGCGCACATTGGCCTCAATTAGCGCTAAGTCCACATCTAAATAGGGAGCCAGATCTATTTTTGTAATCAAAAGCACATCTGCCTCACGAAACATCACCGGATACTTCAACGGCTTGTCTTCTCCCTCGGTCACGCTGAGCAGTGCCACCTTGGCATGTTCCCCTACTTCAAACTCTGCCGGACAGACCAAATTGCCGACATTTTCGACAATCACCAGGTCTAGTTGCTCAGGGTGGTGGTCCTCGGCCAGGGTATGGATGCCCCCCGCCACCATGCGCGAGTCGAGATGACAGGAGCGACCCGTGTTGATGGCGATCACCGGCACCCCATACTGGCGGAGGCGATCGGCATCCAGCTCCGTGGTCATGTCCCCTTCGATCACGGCCATGCGTAAATTGGGGCTGAGGGCGGCCAGGGTTTTTTCCAGCAAGGCCGTTTTCCCAGCGCCGGGGCTACTCATCACATTTAGGCAGGTAATGCCCCATTCATCGAAATGGGCGCGGTTGTGATCCGCCCCCGTTTGGTTGGCGTGGAGTAGGTTGAGGCCGATGGCGGTGTCGGTGGATTGGTGCATGGTTTGGTGGGGTTGAGTAGTTGGGTAGAGATGGTTGCGCAGGACTATTTTGCTGCGGCCCGTTCTAACCAGCCCCGCATTTTGCCCGGGTTCAGCAGTCCATAGGGATCAACCTGGGCTTTAAACGCCACCTGCACAGGGTTTACTACCTTCATGCCGCCATCCTCCAGGATGTAGGTGTGGGGATTGGCAATAAATGCGCCCTTTGCCTCGTGGTACTGAATAATCTCGTTCAGCCTGGCCTCCGTGGTGTAGCGCACGAGTTGCAGCGCTGCTGGACAAACTTGGCCATGCACCCGGAAATATTCCAAATGCATCATCACTTCATCGCCAAAATGCTCGGCGAAATGCTGCACCAAAGCCAGCTCTGGGTCATAGGGAAACAGGGTTTGCAAATAGGTGATCGACGGATCGCTGCTGCGGGCATGGAGGGTGGTGTGGTTCCAGGTGAACTCGGCTAGGGCAGTGCCTTTGGCTGTCTCTTTGGCCCCTTTACGGTAGGTGATGGTGCCGCCCAAGCTCTGGACCAGTTCCTCAAACAGCTCCATAGAGGGCTCGGCGATGATCAGCAGGGCGGCGGCTTTGCCCTGGGGAAGATAGGGCTGCAGGGCCACAAAATATTCAGGAATGGGCCAGGGGTGAATGCTGATCAGCTTTTTGATTAGCCCGTCTGATTCCCCTAGGACTTGGCCAAAACGGGCGGCGGTCATGAAGTCATCAAAACAGACAATCACCTCGGCCCAGGGATAAGCGGGTCCTAAGGGAAGTTCTAACTCGGTGATGATGCCGTTGGTGCCATAGCCTTGGTTCACCGGCTGGACCTCGTCCCCCCGCAGTTCAATCACCCGAGGGGTGTCCTCTAGGGTGACCACTCGCACGGCGTTGAGGTTGCCGCGATCGCTCAATTGCCCATAGGTAATCGAGCCAATGCCGCCGCTGCCCCCGCCAATAAATCCCCCGATGGTGGCGGTGCGATAGGTAGAAGGGTACATGCGAATTTCCCAGCCTTGGGGGCGAGTGACCTTATCGATGGCGGCCAACTTCGCTCCCGGTTCGACAATGGCCATGCCGGGCTGCACCGACTTGATTGCGGTCATGCGGCTCAAATCGAGAATGACGCCACCCTCCAAAGGGATGCATTGGCCGTAATTGCCCGTGCCTGCGCCGCGCACGGTTAACGGAATCTTGCCTTCCACACAGGCTTTGGCCACGGTCAGCACCTCGGCTTCGGAGGTGGGGCGCACCACCAGGTCGGCACATTTGTCGGCTAACTGCCCTTGCAAGACCGGGCTGAAGTGGTAGTAGTCCTTGGAGAGTTTTTCGACTTGGGGGCGATCGCGAATGACCTCGATATCACCTAGGGTCGCTGCGAAGGTATCCCAGTCAATGGTGGTGGGCATGGGGAGTCGTAGGGCGATAGAGGGTGGATGGGGCGTTGGGAAGCTAGGGAGATGGGGAGTGAGGG
>JBHJIP010000169.1:0-4909 GCA_050043365.1 Leptolyngbyaceae cyanobacterium | reverse complement strand
TGGCCGTAGCGCATCAACTGCTGCTCCACCGCACCCGAGGCAAAGTCCACCCGCACCGCATCTATAGCGACACCATCATCCCCCAACATCAAGTTGGTTTGACCGGTGGCAATGACCCGCGATCGCAGCCCCCTTGCCACCGCCAACCGATGCAGCTCCAAATTGGCGGACATCTTGCCGATCGCCATATCCGTCCCCACCGGCAGCACCCGCCGACAGGGCAGCTCTCGGGCGCGGGCGGCACCCACCTTCAGGCCCGACGGCTCTTGGCGCACATCCCAAATCCATTGATCGCCCTTGAGCAAGCTGGCCATGGCGGGGTCTTTGGCCATGGGGGTGTGCAATCCATTCACCACCGAGAGCCCAGCCCCTACCGCTGCCTTTACCTCCTGATACCAAGGGTCGGGTAAGGCTCCACCCGAAGGAGCAATGCCGATCGCCAGCACCGTTGGTTCGTAAGCTAAAGCCGCCTGCACCGAGCCCACGATCGGCACATCGCGCTCAATGCCCGTCAATTGTGCTAAGTCTTGCCCAGCGTGGGTCTCATCAATCACTACGACGATATCCAAAGGGCTGTAGCGCAGCATCGCCAGGCCGGTTTTGCCGCCGTAGTCAGCGGTGCCCCCATGCATTAACAGGGCAATGCGCTCAGTGTTATTCAGATAGGTCATGGTACGTGACTCCAAGTCCGGGCTGATGGTTGGGGCGTAGGGATCCGGCCTCTAAGGTGGCCCCCTGGAAGGGATCGTCTTTGAGGTTGAGATGACTGTCGAGATCGAGGTGATCGGCCAGGGGAGCGAGCTGGGCGAGGGCGCTGTTGGAGAGGGTGCTGTCGGAGTAACAGCCAAACATGACTTGCAAGCCACAGGCCTGGGCGGTGTAGATCATGGCCAGCGCTTCAGAGAGGCCCCCAGCCTTCATCAATTTAATGTTGATGCCCTGCACAGAGCCCGCTAGTCGAGGTATATCAGCGCGATTAAAGCAACTTTCATCGGCAAAGATGGGCAGCGGGGAACGGGCCGATAACTCAGCCAGCTTGTCGTCCAAATTCACTGGCAAGGGCTGCTCAATATAGGTGATGCCTCGTTCCGCCAGCCAGTCGGCCATAAATAGGGCATTAACTAAGGACCAGCCGCCGTTGGCATCCACGCTGATCTTAGTGCCGGGTTCGATCTGGGCCAGCAGGGCGGTGACCATCGCCTGGTCCGCCTCAATCCCGGCGGGGCTACCCAGCTTGATTTTCACCGATCGCAGTTCCGGCACCTGCTTTTGCCAGAGATGGAGGCGATCGCAGGCGGCTTCTGGGGCGCTAATGCCAATGGTGACGGCGGTGGGGCCAATCCGGTCTCGATCTAGCCCCCACAGTTGCCAGAGGGGCAGTCCGGCCCGCTTGCCCAGCCAGTCCTGCAGGGCCACATCCACCGCAGCCCGTGCGGCGGAGCCGACGGTTTTTAGCAGGGGCTCCAGCCGTTGCCGCTCCAGCGGATGATGGGATTGCAGTTGGGGAATCAGGGTGGCCAGTTCAGCGGAGATCGCTTCTGACGTCTGAGTCTCAGTCCCAATGGAAAACGGCGTGGCTTCCCCCCAGCCCTCAATGTCGTCTTGGCTCAACCGCACCCAGAGATTGGTGGATTGAGCCGTGGTGCCTCGGCTAATGGTCAAAGGCACCCGTTTATGGACGGTGACGGGGGTGACGGTGACCTCCATGGCAGACCTTCGGTGGCGGTGGCAGAACATTGAAAATACCATTGACTTGACGTAAACCCTGGCTGGCTTCAGGTTTTCCCCCAATCTCAGGTAAAAATCCTGGCAGGCAAATCAATTGCTTAGGACATTTCCCGGAAAGAAAACACCCCACCGCCTGCGGCACCTCCCGCGCTTCGCGCCGCTGCGCTAGAGCCAAGGGGAGGTTGGGAGGGGTCTGTCTTGTACAAGCGGGTAAAAACAATTCCGGAGATTCCCTTAGGAGGTTTTGACGCTGGCTGAAAATCGTATTCATTGGCCTGCTTTTGGGGTGGCCCTGCTTTGGGGGCTGAACCTGATTTTGCGATCTTGGAATCTCGGTTCGCCCCCTGGTTTGGTCTTTGACGAGGTCCACTATGTGCCCTTTGCGGTGGATTATTTGCAGCACCAGCCGTTTTTCGATCTGCATCCGCCCCTAGGCAAGTACCTGATTGCCCTGAGCATCTATCTCTATCAGGTTCTAGGTTTGCCGGATAACGGCCCGCTGGTGGCGGGGATGGCATTGCACCCGATCAGTTACCGCTGGCTGAATGCGCTGCTGGGTTCGCTGCTGCCGCTCTTGGCTCTGTGGATGGCCTGGGTCTGGACCGTGGGGTTACCCCTGAAGCGACGGCGCACCTTTGCGGCATTGGCGGGATTGTTGACCAGTTGGGATGGGTTCACCCTGGTGGAATCGCGGCTGGCACTGCTGCACCCAGGGATGATCGGGTTGGGACTTCTGGCCTTGGGGGCCTGGGGCAAGGCCCGTCATGCTGACACCCCCTGGCGCTGGCGACTGCTGGCTGGCCTTGCTTTAGGGGGTGCCATTTCCGTGAAGTGGAATGGGGCCGGTTTTGGTCTGGCGGTAGCGCTAAGCGAATGGTTTTTATTTCCCCCTGCCCCCCTTAATAAAGGGGGTGGCGATAGCCGGGGGGATCAAGGGATTCCCAAACGGCACAGCTTGAAGCGATCCTTCCCTTGGCTGTGGCTGTTCTGGATTCCCCTGGGTGTCTACAGCCTGCTGTGGATTCCCCATTTGCATCTGGTCGAAACGGGGTTTTGGGAGATTCACCGCACCATCCTGACCGCCCATCTCGGACTCACGGATACCCACAGCTATCAGTCCGCCTGGTTTACCTGGCCCTTGATCATCCGCCCGATCGCCTATTTCTACCAAACCCTCGGCCCTCAGGAAACCCTGGGTCTAATCGGTCCCCCGGTGCCCAATCCCGATCGCGCCGTGGCCCTGTATGGCATGGGGAATCCGATCCTCTGGTGGCTGTCGGCAGGGGCAATTGTCACTGGTATCGCTCAGACCTTAAAGCGCCGATGGCCTCGACACCCAGCTCCAGAAACGGTGATTCGGCGACTACGGCAGGGCCAATCCTCAACGTCTGATCAACTGGTCAAAACAGCGCTGCCGCAATTTTTGCTGTTGGCCTACTGGGTGAATTGGCTGCCCTGGGCGATGGTGCAGCGCAGTACCTTTCTCTACCACTATCAACCCGCCGTGCTGATGGCAGAGCTGCTTTTGGCTTGGCAGATGAGTGGTTGGCTCACGGCCCGTCCCAGTTGGCGCTACGGAGGCTGGGCACTGGTGGGGCTGATCGCCTGGGGGTTTGGCTTCTGGTTACCCCTTTGGATCGGGTTGCCGCTCCCAGTAGACGCCATGAATTGGCGCTGGTGGCTGCCCTCCTGGATTTGTGTCGTTTAGACAATTTTTTGTAGACAGGAAAAAGGATGCCTTGTAGCAACGGTTATGGTGTTTTCGCTTCGAGCTCTTTATCGTTTCCGGCGGTGCGAATCAGGGGCCGGAGGCTTCGGAAAAGGCAAGGCCAAATTTGGCTTGGCAGGTGCCGATGATCGCTTCGTAGAGGTCTTCGACAGTTTTTATAAAGTGGGACTGGCCAATGATCAGGTTGGCACCTTCGGGAAGGGTGACGGGGATGGTTTTGAGTTCCATGGGGATGTTGGGATGCGGCAGTGGGAGAGAGTGTATTCACCTTAGATACTGGCGCGTTTGTTCAATGAAATGACGGGCCGAGGTCAAGGTAGGCGCGGGAGATGGCAGCACGAAAGCGATCGTTGTCGAGCAATAACTGTGCGGTGGACAGTTCTTCATCGGCTAAAGCCAGGAGTTGCTGGATGGGGGTCACAGGGCAATGCCGTCCTGGCGGATGGCTTGGAGCAGGGGCGACTGACGTTGGGCAAAGTCGGCCTGACTAATCGGCACGACGGACATCAGCACATCGTATTTGAGGTTGAGGTCGGTTTTGAGGTCACCCATCCGCAGGATTTCGTCGCCGGGGGAGATGGGGCCTTGCAGAATGACGAGTAAGTCAATATCGGACTCTGGGGTGGCGGTTTGGCGGGCATGGGAACCAAATAGCACCAGCCCTACCAGTTGATCGTGATAGAGGGTTTGCAATGCCTGTTTGAAGTCTGGCAGCAGGTCTGGCAAGGGTGGTGACAGGGTTGCCGTTGTGGATGATGCAGAGCGGGGGGAAGCCGTGGCGGATGAGGGGTGGGCTGGGTTTAATTGTACTGAGGTGGTTCTAGGTCGGGGTGATGGATGAGCAGCGGGTGCTGGCGTATATGGCACTGATTGAGAAGCTGTTTGCCTGCACTGGTGGGCAGGAGGGGGCGGTGTTGCAGCAGCACAGCGACCTGGTGGATGGGGGGCTGGTGCAGGTGATGGGGGCGGTGGTGGTCCAATTGCGGCAGCAAGGAGAAAAGCAACAGGCGGATTGGCTGGAGAATGTGGCGGGGCAGGTGGCGCAGGAGATCGATGTGGGGAGAGTAGCGGCCCCTAGCACTGGCGATCTGCCAGGGGATTTGAATGGAATTTTGCAGGGATTAGACCAGCCAGTGCGAAATGTGCGGCAGATGGGGCGGCGGGCGGAACTGTGTCGGCGAGCGTTAGCGTTGCTGCCTCGACAGGGAAATGAACCATTGTGGGCAGCACTGCAAAGTGAACTTGGCAATAGCTTGCAGCAAGATCCGTTGGGCGATCGAGCCCAGAACATTGAAGATGCAATCCATGCTTGTGAGCAGTCCTTGCAGGTAATAACTCGTGAGGCGATGCCAATCGAGTGGGCACAGTCAATGAATAATCTGGCAAACACGTACTACTTGCGGATCCATGGAGATCGAGCCCAGAACATCGAAGATGCAATTCATACCTATG